>NZ_CP094520.1:0-316663 GCF_029910015.1 Bradyrhizobium sp. ISRA436 | reverse complement strand
GAGCGGCATTATCAACGCTGTCTGCCGCGGGCGAGCCGGATCATCACGGGGACGGAGGTGGGCAAGCAGGAGGTCACCCGGTTCTACGGGGTGGCGCCGGACAATATTGCGGTGATCCCGCTGCCGGCGCCGCAGTTGGCGGCGAGCCGCGAGAGCGGCGCTCGGATGCGCGACAAATATGGGATCGATGGCGAGTTCATCCTGTATCCGGCGCAGTTCTGGCCGCACAAGAACCACATCAACCTGTTGCTGGCGCTGGAGCGGATCAAGCGCGAGGCCGGGCTGGCGCTCAGGCTGGTCTTGACCGGCAGCGACAAGGGCAATCTCGGCTATGTGCGCGAGACGGTCTCCGCCCTGGGGTTGGCGGCGCAGGTCGATATTCTGGGCTTCATCCCGATGGCTGATCTGTCTGGCCTCTACCAGGAGGCGCTGGTTCTCGCTTTTCCAAGCTTTTTTGGACCCGACAACCTGCCGCCGCTCGAAGCATTTGCGTTGCGTTGTCCGGTGGTCGCCGCGCGCGTAGCGGGAGCTGAGGAACAGCTGGGCGAGGCTGCGCTGTTCTTCGATCCTGCCGACCCGCAGGATATTGCGCGGGCGATCTTGCAAATCCATCACGATCGCGCCCTGCGCAGCCAACTGATCGAACGCGGCGCACGCCTTGCGGCCGAGCGCACGCCGCGCGCCTATGTCGAACGCGTCTGCCGTCTCCTCGACGATTTCGTGCCCATCCGCCGCTGCTGGCGACACGATTATGTCCATAGCTGAGGCGGGATGCGCGTCGGAGTGATTGCTGGCGACCCCATGGCGGTCGATGGCGGCGGCTATACGCTGCTCAATTGCCTAATGGAAGCGGTCAAGAGTGTTTCAACGTCTCACACGTTTGTAATTATCGGAGACGCATTGGTCGCCCGGGACAAAAACAGCGGCAAGTCAGGATGGCTGGAAATCGTGAAACCCGCGGCGAAGGCGATCGGTGCGATGCCACTGGCAAGACAATTGCGTCATTGGCAGCGGCGTGCCGCATCCCCCTTGGTGGCGGATTCTTCATGGGATCGGCTGCTTCGAGGAGCTGAGGTCGACATCGCCTGGCTTCTTGGTACCGACGACCCGGTGTCGGTTCCCTATGTCATGACGGTGTGGGATTTGCAGCATCGCCTGCAGCCCTACTTCCCTGAAGTCAGCACAAGCGGATGGGATTGGCAGGCGCGAGAGCGGCATTATCAACGCTGTCTGCCGCGGGCGAGCCGGATCATCACGGGGACGGAGGTGGGCAAGCAGGAGGTCACCCGGTTCTACGGGGTGGCGCCGGACAATATTGCGGTGATCCCGCTGCCGGCGCCGCAGTTGGCGGCGAGCCGCGAGAGCGGCGCTCGGATGCGCGACAAATATGGGATCGATGGCGAGTTCATCCTGTATCCGGCGCAGTTCTGGCCGCACAAGAACCACATCAACCTGTTGCTGGCGCTGGAGCGGATCAAGCGCGAGGCCGGGCTGGCGCTCAGGCTGGTCTTGACCGGCAGCGACAAGGGCAATCTCGGCTATGTGCGCGAGACGGTCTCCGCCCTGGGGTTGGCGGCGCAGGTCGATATTCTGGGCTTCATCCCGATGGCTGATCTGTCTGGCCTCTACCAGGAGGCGCTGGTTCTCGCTTTTCCAAGCTTTTTTGGACCCGACAACCTGCCGCCGCTCGAAGCATTTGCGTTGCGTTGTCCGGTGGTCGCCGCGCGCGTAGCGGGAGCTGAGGAACAGCTGGGCGAGGCTGCGCTGTTCTTCGATCCTGCCGACCCGCAGGATATTGCGCGGGCGATCTTGCAAATCCATCACGATCGCGCCCTGCGCAGCCAACTGATCGAACGCGGCGCACGCCTTGCGGCCGAGCGCACGCCGCGCGCCTATGTCGAACGCGTCTGCCGTCTCCTCGACGATTTCGTGCCCATCCGCCGCTGCTGGCGACACGATTATGTCCATAGCTGAGGCCTGGATTTCGCGTTGCTCGCGAATGGACGGAGCGATGAGGCAATGAGGTGCCCCACGCTCGCAGAACTTCCCGGCCCGCCCTCGAACACAACGGGCTGGCCGTGGACCGCCGAAACCTCGCCCTTACCGGAGACCCGACCCGACGGCTCGCCGTGGCCGCGGATCTCTATCGTGACACCCAACTACAACTACGGCCATTTTCTTGAAGAGACGATCCGGTCGGTCCTCCTGCAAGGATATCCGAACCTTGAATATGTCGTTATCGACGGTGGTTCGACCGACCAGAGTGTGGAGATCCTAAAGAAATATGAACCATGGCTCACACGCTGGACCAGCGAAAAGGATGACGGCCAGGCGCACGCCATCAACAAGGGTCTTGCCTTGGTATCTGGTAGTTACGTCAACTGGCTGAACTCGGACGATATCTTGCTCCCCCTCGCATTGCGAGTCGTCGCCGAAGTTGCGCTGCTGGGAGAAAACGTCGATTTGATCTGCGGGCTGCGAGCGCTCGACGACATCGAAAACGGCTATCAGTTTGCGGAAAACTGGTGGGCCATGAACTGGCTCGGTTACCTCTTTAACCAGCCTTTTTTTCCTCAAGATTCGACGTTTTTCAGCCGCCATCTCCTGGAGCAGGCAACCCCTCTCGATCAGAGATTGAGCTACTCTTTTGACGTCGCGTTCCATTGCGAGGCGCTGCGCACAGCACGGAAAATCGTCCTGTGCGAGGCTGTCTTATCGAAGATGAAAACGTATTCGAATCAGAGAACCTATCAACTTGACGCTCGCAAAGCTGCTGAGCAGCAGATTTTGCAGAATGAATATCGTATCGGCCGCGGATTCGTGAATCGCTTGCTAAGGACGCGATTTCGGCACGCTGCTACCGCGTTCATTCTGACTTGCCCCAGATTATTTGGAGTGCGACTCGACAGGCTTATCCGCGTCGAGCGGGACGCGGGGATTCAAAAATGGCAACGCGCCCCACTGTAGATGCTTGCCCGGATCTGCAAGAACGTGCGGGCCCAAATCACCTCATCCAGGTTGGTCCTTCGGCACACTGCCAAGCTCTTCGGAATAAAGAGCTGGATGATATGCTGCCAGTTGGGAAGCCAATGAGATCCCACTTCCTGATCCTCGGTGCGGGTGCAGTCGTCATGGAATACTACGCCCCCGCATTAGCCCGTCTGGGAGCGCTTGGTTCGACGACAGTCGTCGATATGAGCGCGGAAAACACGCGGCTCTTGCGGCAGAACTTTCCCGGAATTCATTGCGAATGCCGCCCATATGGCGGTCTGGTTGACTTTCATTCGATTTCGGAGAGAGACACAGCAGCGATCGTCGCCCTGCCGAACGCACAGCATGTCAAGGCATCCTTATGGGCTCTCGAACGTGGTTTTCACGTTCTTTGCGAAAAACCAGTTGCCTTGTCCGCGGCGGACTGCTGCCGCCTCGCATCGGCTGCGGTCGAGCGCGAGAGGCTGGTCAAGGTGGCAATGTCTCGGCGGTATTTGCCTTCTCTCATGACCGCAAGAGAGCTTGTCCGCACAGGGGAGCTGGGACGCCCGCGAAAGGTTCGGATTATCGACAGAGGTCCGTTCCAATGGCGGCCCACATCATTCAGTTTCTTTGAGCCAGCCGCCGGCGGAGTGCTGGCGGACATGGGGTCGCATTACCTGGATTTCTTGTTGAGCCTTTTTCAGGCCATGGAGCCGGTGAGATATGAAGACGATTGGCGTGGCGGAGTAGAATCGGCGTGCAGGTATGAATTACAGGCGGGCGACGTTGCGATTTGCATGGATCTGTCGCGACTAGCCGGATCAACGGCCGAAGTGGCAATCGACTGCGAAAAAGCAACCATCCGCATCAAGAAAAGCGACGAGTCGGAAGTCCTGGTCGAGCCGCATCGTCATGGAAAACCGCGCCGGATTGCCTTGAAAGCTCCGTTCTCGAGACGAGACTGGCCGCTTGATTTCCATGGCAGCTTTTGCGAAATGCTGATGGACCTTGACCGCGCTATTGGTGGTCAATCCTCGGAAATCGCCGACATCAGAGATGCGGAAGCGACGACCCGTCTCATCGAGTGGGCATACCAGCGGCGCACGCTGCGGCCGCGTTGTCAAAGTGCCAATGGTGTGAAGACCGAGGCAGATTGCCTGATCACGGGGGCAACGGGATTCATCGGCGGACACCTTCTCGAACGACTACACTCTAGCCGGCAAGGCGCGATACGCGTAGCCGCCCGCTCGCCGGGTTCTTGCGCGAATGTCGCACGATACCCGGTCGAGATCGTTGCACCGAATCTCCTCTGCAAGGAAGAGGTCGAGGCAGCGGTGGCAGGAGCGCGGGTCGTATTTCATCTCGCTTATGGTCGCGATGGCCGCAATGCCTCTGACGTGACCATTCGCGGAACCGAGAATGTGGTGAATGCCGCGATCGCTCGCGGCGTCGAGGCCGTCGTCGTCTTGAGCACGATGTATGTCTTTGGGTTTCCGGCAAACTTGGAGACAGTCGATGAAGACTGTCCGTATCGGCCCTATGGCGGCGAATACGGGCTCAGCAAAGCCAGAATGGAGCGCTGGTGTTTGAAGCGCGCCGAGACGTCGGGAAAAACCAGGATCATCGTGCTCAATCCGACCTGCGTGTTTGGGCCGGGTGGAGCCGCCTACACTTCGTTACCCGTCGAGCTCGCCCGACAGGGCCAGTTCTGCTGGATCAACGGAGGCACGGGACTGTGCAACTATACCTTTGTCGAAAATCTCGTCGACGCGATTATTCTCGCCGCCGAAAATCCATCCTGCGCTGGCAAGCGTTTCATCGTCAATGACGGCGTCATTTCCTGGCGCGAATTCCTCGAACCCTTCCTCGCTCCGCTTCAGCGCAAGATACCCGCGTATACGAAGGCCGAACTCGACGCCATCCAGGAGCACGACCCCGCCTTTTCGGCCGTGGATGCGGTACGCGCAATCGTCAAAAGCCCCGAAGTCAGACGGGTGTTGAAACGCAGCAGGCTCGTGAAGGCGCTCCATGGCATCGCCGAGTCAAGCGGACTGGACGTGCGCTTTAATCGCACCACTGCGCTGGCCCCATCCGCCAATGCGAGCTTGACGGGAGGAGGGGAAGGGTGCCCTCCGTCGTGGCTGAGCAACGTTTATAATTGCAGCCGCGTGCGCTTTGCGGCAAAACGCGCCGAGACCGTCCTCGGCTGGCGACCGAGAATCCCGCTCGAAGCAGCTCGCGAAAAGACGCTGGCATGGCTCCGTGACGCGGACGTCTATCGGGACTCCGATCACTGATCGCGGCCGAGGCAGCCATGAGGCGAGTCTCCATCATCATTCCTTTCTTCAACCCGGGGCCGGTCCTGGAGGAATCGATACGGAGCGCCATTGCGCAAACCGGGGTGGATTGCGAGATCATTGCCATCGACGATGGATCCACAGATGCTTCGCTCGCGATCGCCCGCCGATACCAATCCGATATCCGCGTGCTGACTGGTCCCAATCGCGGCGTTTCAGCGGCGCGCAATCGCGGGATCCGTGAGACGGCCGGCGACTGGATAGTCTTCCTGGACGCAGACGATCTTTTGACGGCGGGAACATTGCAAAAGCGATTCGATGCGCTCGCTTCGGTCGCGGCCGACGTCGTCGTCTGCGACTGGCAAGAGTTCGTCGTCCGGGAGGGAACCGAAACCGATACCAAGATGAGGACGGCGGATATGGATGCCCTCGCCGCCGATGCCGAGATCGCTTGTGCCACGAGTTTCTGGGCGACCACCGCAGCGCTGATGTATCGCCGCGAGCTGGTCGAGAAGATTGGCGGCCTCCGGAGCGATCTTCCGGTGATCCAGGACGCCCGCTTCCTCTTCGACGCCGCCCATCAGGGGGCGCGCTTTGTCCATTCCCCCCATGTGGGCGCACGCTATCGCGTGATGCCAGAGAGCCTGTCCCGACGCGATCCGGCGCGGTTCTGGCGCGACAGCCTGTTGAACGGCCAACAGATCGAGGTGCTCTGGCGGGCCCGCGCGCCGCTCACGTCCAAGCAGCGCATGGCGCTTTGCGACATCTACAATGGAGTGGCGCATGGCCTTTTCCGCGCGGGCGATCCGGCGTTCCGGCGCGCGCTCATCGCTTTACGTGCGGCGGATTTGCCTATCTCCCGGCGCAATCGAATATTGGAGCTGATGTCAGCAGTTGCGGGGCAGCCCAAGGCGGTGCGGCTGGCCGAGTTGTGGACGAGACAGCGGCGCACCTTGCGAAGGCTCGATCGATCGCGACTGAGCCTGCAAGAGCGTCGGACGAGCTAGCGGATTTCGGGTGTCGAGCTTCACACAGCCAACGAAACCGGGCCTGGATGCGGCGGTGCCGATCGACGTCCTCCACGTGCCCTACACCTATTTCCCAGATGCTGCCGGCGGTACTGAGATCTATGTAGCAGGTCTGGCCGCGGCGCTTCGGCATGAGGGCATGGAGAGCGCCGTCGCAGCGCCAGCGGAGCGCGACTTTGCTTACGACCACGACGGGATCCGGGTTTATCGGCTTGCTGGCGAGTCCCTCCCTCAGCTCGAGCACGCCTATGGCCGCCCCGATCATCGCGTCGCCGAGTCATTCCGAGATCTGATCGCGCGCCTCAAGCCAAAGATCGTGCACCTGCATGCGCACACGGCGGGCGTGTCCGAGCAGCTGGTGGATATCTCGCATGAGGCTGGCGCCAAGGTCGTGTTCACCTATCACAGCCCGACGGTCAGCTGCGCCCGTGGCACGATGATCCGGCTGGGGCGATCACCATGCGACGGCAGACTGGAACGCCGCCGGTGCACCGCTTGCGTGTTGCAAAGACACGGCGTCGGACCGCTGGTTCGGGACATGATCGCGCATATGCCGCCTGCAATCGGCTGCCAACTTGGCCGAGCCGGGCTTGCCGGAAACATATTTACCGTGCTGCGGATGCCTTCCCTGATCGGCGCTCTCCATCACCGTTTCACAGAACTGATGCGCAAGGCCGATCTGATCGTGGCGGTCTGTGTCTGGGTGCAGGAGGCGCTGCGGCTCAATGGCGCGCCCGACGAAAAGCTCGTCTTGTGCCGGCAAGGACTGTCTCGGCCCAGTCACTTGCCGGTGCCGGTAGAACCCGATCGGAGGCGCAGCCAGGGCCCGCGACCGCTTCACCTCGGTTTCTTTGGTCGCGTCGATCCCACGAAGGGCCTCGACATTCTGATCGACGCACTGCGGCTTATCCCGCACGCGCCCGCGCGGCTCGACATCTACGGGATACGCCAGCCTGGATCGGAGGCCTACTTTCGCCGCTTACAGCAAATTGCGGCGCATGACTCACGCATCGCCTTCCGACCCGCGCTGCCGCCTGATGCGGTCGGCGAAAGCATGCGACGCTGTGATCTCGTTGGGGTGCCTTCACGCTGGCTCGAAACCGGCCCGCTTGTCGTGCTCGAGGCCTTCGACGCCGGCACACCTGTCCTGGGCGCGCGGCGCGGCGGCATCGCCGAGCTTGTGAGCGAGGGGCGCGACGGCATCCTGGTGTCGCCGGAGGACCCCGCTGCCTGGGCCGGAACAATAGCAGCGCTTGCCGAAGCGCCCCAACGCGTCGCATCGCTACGCGGCGGCATCCGGCCGCCGCGCAGCATGGACGACGTGGCGCAAGAGATGTCACGGCTCTATCGTCAATTGCTGGGCCATGCAGAAGGCTGATCTGCTGCGATGGAATGGTCGTGCGGCGCCTCGGGCGTTGTTCGTCCAGGCTACCGAGCCAGCCGCTTATCCGCCGTTGATCCACGCAGCGAGCCTTTTGGCCGAGGCAGGATGGGAGATCGTCTTTCTGTCAGCGCCGATCGCCGGGAGCACATTGACATTACCGCGTCATCGGCGGATCTCCGCGTATGCAATCTCGCCGCGACCGTCCCATGTCATGAACAAGCGGTCATATGCCGCCTACGCTGCCAAGGCGGCATGTCTCGCGCTCCAGCTGCAACCCAATGTCGTCTACGCATCCGATGTCCTTGGTGCGGGACCGGGACTGCTCGCAGCAAGGCTCGCCAACGCCCGGCTCGTGTATCACGAACATGACAGCCCGGCGCCGGGTACGCTTCCTCCCTGGGTGGCGCGACTCCGCGCCGCTGCGGCACGGCGAGCAGCGCTTGTGGTTTTCCCGAACGAGGCACGGGCGCGCATCGCCCAGAACGAGCTCCGCTTTGCCGATGATCAGCTACGGGTCGTGTGGAACGTGCCGTGTCGGAGCGAATTGCCGTCGATTACACCGGCGCCTCCAGACACGCCGCTCCTTCTCTATTATCACGGCAGCATTACGCCGGATCGACTGCCGAAAGCGGTCATCGATTCCGTGCGGCAGCTGGCTGGACGTGCCCGGCTACGCCTGGTCGGCTATGAAGCTCCTGGTGCGCCAGGCTACGTGCGGCATCTGATCGAGCAGGGACGCGTGCGCGGCATCGAGCCGGTCATTGACTACGCCGGCGAGCTTCCCACGCGGTCGGATATCCTCGCTGCCGCGGCACAAGCGCAGATCGGTCTTGCCTTCGTGCCCCATGACCACAGCGACCTTAACCTGCGTTACATGACCGGCGCCTCCAACAAGCCTTACGATTACATGGCGGCGGGCCTGGCACTGCTCGTCTCAGACCTTCCGGACTGGCGAGCGATGTTCATCACGCGCGGATATGGCCTCGCCTGCGATCCCTCCGATCCGCAATCGATCAGATCGGCGCTTCAATGGTTTATTGATCATCCTGTCGAGCGGCAGGCGATGGGGATGCGCGGACGCGCGATGATCGAGCAGGCATGGAATTATGATACTGAATTTGCCTCGCTGCTCGCAGCTTTATCCGGCCGAGCGAGCCAGAACCTTTGACCAACAAACAGTTTGTCGCATTCAGGTTCGACTTTGGCGATTTCGGCGCTAGCCAGAATAATCAGAGGTCGGCCAAGGTGGCTTTGCATTGTCCCTCTACCCTAGGCTTGTCATTCCCTATTCGAGATCGGGTGCGGTGGTTTGCCAAATGAGCGGCTCGCCGGACCAGTCACGTTCCTCAATGATCCGACGTCACCGAGACGGCCTACTCGATGCGCTAACATTTAAACATCCAATAGGAACGAGAAAGAAACATAATGTTGCGTTCATTAATACCCACCCAATCCAGTATTTCGCGCCTCTCTATGCCTATCTGAATCGGTTAGACGATTTTGCGGTTTCGGCCATTTACCTGTCGGACTACTCGATCCGTGGGGCTGTCGATGATGGGTTCGCGCATAACGTCAAATGGGATATTGACCTTCTCACCGGCTATAATGTCAGGTTTGTCGCCGGCGCGGACCGGCGTGGCGCGCCGGCTGGCTTCTTGTCGATGGTCGTGCCCGAATTGTGGCGCGAGGTGCGTGGCGGTGGTTTCAGCGCCGTGATCGTCCACGGCCACACCCCCGCCGCCACGCTGGTGGCGGCGGCGGCGGCAAGGTCCGCGCGCATTCCGGTTCTCATGCGGGGTGAAACCCATTTAGGGTTGCGTCGCTCCAGGGTCAAAAACATGCTGCGCAGACCCGTGATCGGGGCCTGTTATCGCTGGTTCGATGGGGTTTTGGCGATTGGGTCGGCTAACCATGACTTTTATCGCGCTATGGGCGTGCCCGAGCGCCGCATCTTCACGATGCCCTATACGGTCGATAATGATCGTTTCATCGCGGCCTCACATTTATCGACTGTGGAGCGCGCAGAATTGCGCGCAGGTTTTGGCGTTACTGACGATCGCCCGGTGGTCCTTTTCGCCGCGAAGTTTCAGCGCAGAAAGCGTCCCGATGACCTGCTTCGCGCAGCGTCCCGATTAAGGGACGAGAAGGCCGATTTTCATCTCCTGATGATCGGCTCAGGCGAAATGGAAACGGAATTACGCTTCTTGGCCCAGACGTTGTCCCTCGACAACATCCATTTTGCGGGGTTCGTGAACCAAGCAGCTCTGCCGCGCTACTACGCGGCCAGCGACATCTTCGTTCTGCCCTCCGAGAACGAGCCTTGGGGATTGGCGGTCAACGAAGCGATGTGCGCAGGTATGCCAATCGTCGCCTCATCTGAGATCGGCTGCGCGCGAGATCTGGTCCGCAATGGTGTTAATGGGCGTACTTTTGCTGCCGGCGACATTACTGGACTGGCCGATGCACTGATGCCGCTGGTCGCTAACGCTGAAATGCGCCGGCTCATGGGACGAGCGAGCAAACGCCTGATCTCACGATGGAGTTACGCAGAGTGCGAAGTTGGGTTGCGACAAGCGCTGACGCGTATCGCGGCGCCGGCTGGATGGGCCACATGACGGCTCATCATGTGCCTACTCTGAATCGGTTATCGCCGGTGTCGCCTCATGCTGTTGCGGGAACAAGCCTGGCGATCGTTGGAGCGTTCGATGGAACCCATATTGGCGCAAGCCTGATCCGTGCAGCGGCGAAACTTAAAATTCCGGCCGTGGCCCTCGATATGCGGGAATCGATGCGTGGCAATCGTTTCTTGCGCGCCGCTCTATGGCGGCTCGCCGACCGCAGGCCGCCGCGGCTGAACCGGTTTGGCGCCGAGACGATAAAGCTGTGTAGGGATGCGCGCCCCGCGATTCTGATCGCCACCGGCGCGGCGCCGTTGACCGCGCCGGTGGTTCGCAGCCTAAGGACCACGGGCACACTCTGCATCAACTACTCGACCGACGATCCATGGAACTCGGCGATGCGTTCGAATTGGTATCTGCGCGCGTTGCCGGAATACGACCTCGTCTTTACGACACGGACATCGAATATTGAGTGCTTGCGCCGCATCGGCTGTCGTGACGTACGGTACCTGCCGTTTGCCTATGACGACGAGCTATTCAGGCCGCCGGCAACGGAAACCAGCGCTCACTCCGTCGACGTGCTGTTTGTCGGCGGTGCCGACCGCGACCGCACCGCCTTCATGAGCGAATTTGCGGCGCTCTGCAAAGGCGTTGCGCTGGTGGGTGGTTATTGGGAGCGCTGTACTGCAACGCGGGCATATGCGCTCGGCCACCAACCGCCGGAGGTCGTGTGCGCGCTGACTGCGGCGGCTAAGGTCAATCTCTGCCTGGTACGGCGCGCTAACCGCGACGGCCACGTCATGCGCAGCTTCGAGATCGCGGCAATAGGCGGCTGCATGCTTGTCGAGGATACCGCCGAACACCGCGAGTTGTTCGGCGCTGACGGTGAGGCAGTTCGCTATTTCCGCACCCCGGCCGATGCCGCCTGGTGCGCGTGGTCCCTTCTGGATGACGCCGCGGAGCGCCGGCGGATGTCAGCAGCCGTGTGCAAGCTCATTCACGACGGCGGGCATACCTATCGCGATCGGTTGCTCACCATGCTCGCGGCTGCAGGTCCGGCTGGGAAACGGCGCCCTGAATGAAAGAACCCGCAATGAAGCGGCTTAGAATCGCGATCGCGACGGCGGGCCGATTTCACGTTCTCGATCTTGCGCGAGAATTGCATGCGCTTGGCCATCTCGTCCGCTTCTATTCATACGTCCCGCGCGGCCGCGCGCGCGAGTTCGGACTTCCGGACGAGTGTCATGTTTCTCTTCTGCCCTTCGCGCTTCCCGCAGTTGTGTGGCAACTGCGCATGCCCCGACTGCTTCCGCCACTGCGCGAGGCGTCGCTTTATAAGCTGCTGAACTACGCGACGATCTTGCGGCTGCAGCCATGCGACATCTTTATCTGTATGTCGGGCATCTATCTGGAGGCTGCCCGCTTTGCGAAGCAGCGCTACGGCGCACGCATATGGCTTGAACGCGGCAGCCGCCATATCCTTTCGCAGGCTGAGATTCTCGCCGCGCTTCCTGGCGCCGAGCAGCCGAGCCGCCACACCGTTCAGCGAGAGCTTGCAGGCTATCGGTTGGCGGATCGGATCGCAGTCCCCTCCGGCCAAGTTGCGGAAAGCTTCAGAGCGGATAAAGCAGCCCATTCAAAGCTGTTTCTCAATCCCTATGGGGTAGACTTGGATATGTTTCCGCTACGGACGCGGAAGTCACCCGGTGATCCGGTTTCGGTGCTTTATGTAGGCACATGGTCGCTTCAGAAAGGGTGCGACCTGCTGGTGAAGGCTGTCGTGCAAGTCCCCGGGGTGCGCCTAACGCACGTTGGTACGATCGGCGACGTGAGCTTTCCGGACAACGCAGATCAATTCGTTCATGTCGATGCCGTGAACCAGCCAGCAGTAAGACGCTTCTACGCGGGAGCCGACATTTTTGTTCTGGCGTCACGCCAGGATGGTTTCGGCATGGTATTGTCGCAGGCACTGGCGAGCGGTTTGCCCATAATCTGCACGGACCGAACGGGTGGAGCCGATCTCGCTCATGCCAAGTCGCTGGCGGCTCGCATTGTTGTAGTGCCGGCTGGCGATGTGAGCGCTCTCGCCAATGCCATAGCCACTTGGCGGGATCGACTGCGGCTTGGCGAGATGCCACCGCTACCCAGCGAAGATGACCGAAAGACGCTGAGCTGGCGCGCTTACGGTTTGCGGTATAGCAACGAGCTGACGCGTCTGGCCTTGGGCGCCCGGTAATGGCCGAATTGCTGATCGTTTGGCTGTTTCTTTTGGTTGCCCTGGTCGCGATCGCAGTAGGTCCATCAGGCCGCGGCGGTGCGCTGACGCTCGCTTACTTTCTCGGGCTGTCGCTGATTCATGTCCCGGGCGTATTGCCATTTCTTGGATCAGTAGACCTCCTGTCGGACCGAGAGACGACCCAACTCGGCTTCGAACTGACTGTGGAAGGAGCGGGAGCGTTCGTCGCTGGCGCGATTGCGGCTCGGCTTATCGCTCCCGGTATGCGGAGCTGGCTGCATTCGGCCCGGGGTGGGCTCGCCGCGAGCCTCGAACAACTGGGATGGCGGTCGATATTGATCGGCGCCCTGGCGTATCTGGTCGTGATCCCGATATCTACGTACCTCCCTTCATCGACCGCGGTCGTCTCCACCTTTACCTCGCTGCTGGTCATCGGGTTTTGGCTGCGTCTCTACAGCTCTGCTATCGCCAACGATAATCGCCGCGCCTCGCGGACGCTAGCGCTTCTGCCGCTGTTGCCGGCAACAACGTTGATAAGCAACGGATTCTTGAGTTTCGGCGTATCCTGGGTGCTGTCGGTTCTGGCATTTCTATACGTCGTCAGCCGACGGCGACTATGGATTTACCTCGTCACGCCGATCGTCATCTTTCTGGCCTTGTCGCTGTTCGTAACCTACATGGGCGGGCGCGACGCGCTGCGCGAAGTCATGTGGTACAGGCAGTCGAGTGTTCTCGATCGACTTCAGCAAGCATCGCACCTTGTCACCGATTTTCAGCTGCTTGATCTGTCCTCGCCGGAGCACGTCGCCGCGATCGATGCCCGCCTCAATCAGAACTACCTCGTTGGTGCGGCGATCCAGTACCACCAAGCGGGCCGATACGAATTCGCCTATGGCGGCACGATTCCATATTGGGCGCTTATTCCGCGCGCGATCTGGCCGGACAAGCCGGAGGTCGGTGGCGGCGGCACCGCGGTCACCGACTATACCGGCATCGAGTTTGCCGAAGGAACCAGCGTTGGGACCGGCCCACTATTTGAGTTCTACGTCAATTTCGGCACGGCGGGCGTCCTGATCGGTCTCGCCGGCTTTGGCTTCCTGCTGATGCAACTCGACCACCGGATTATGAGGGCATTGGCGAGGGGCGATGGTCGTCGCCTGCTGCTGAACGGAATGCCCGGGATTACCTTGCTGCAGCCGGGAGGTAATTTTTTGGAGATCATGGTGGGGGTGGTCGGAGCACTTGTCGCCGCCCGTGTGCTTCTCCAATTCCGTGTGTTCCACCTCACGCCCGCCTCGCATGCAGCCGCACGGTTAGCGGCCCCTTTCGGTGCAGCGAAAGGTGCGCCGCGGCTCAGATCGCCATGAGCATCGGAGAGCTTTCCTTTGCGCGAGCCGTGAATGACCAAAGGAGCAGCGGTCGCGCCGTCGTCCATGTCATCGCGGGCCTTGCCCGCAACTATGGTGGGCCAGCCTACAGCGTGCCACGGCTATGTGAAGCGCTCGCGGCGTGTGGTGTCGACCTGGCATTACTGTCGGTTAGTGCGAGCGGCGAGAGACCGTGCAACCCTGGAAGCCGGGGATATCGCGATCTGCGGTTTCCACAGGATCATCGCGGGGTGCCTCTGCTGGGCGCAATGCGCTTGTCGCGCGGTCTAGCGGGTGCATTGCGACAAGCGATCGGCACGGCTGATATTGTCCATAATCATGGACTTTGGCTGATGCCGAACGTCCAGGCGGGACGGCTGGCGGCGCGCGCGAACAAACCGTTCGTCCTATCGCCGCGTGGCATGCTGGCGCCGGCGGCTCTCGCATTTTCGCAGATCAAGAAACGAGTCTTCTGGCATGTCCTGCAGGATTGGACGGTACGCCGGGCGGCTTGTCTGCATGCGACCAGCGAGACCGAGTATGCGGAAATCCGGGCGTTCGGCCTGAACAATCCGATTGCGATAATCCCGAACGGAATTGATGTGCCCGAGGTGGTCTCGACGCACCCCGCCACCGAGCGCGTTGTTCTGTCGCTTGGCCGCATACACCCGAAAAAAGGTCTCGACCGTCTCTTGGCGGCATGGGCAAAAGTCGAGCCCATGCATCCCGAGTGGCGTCTAAGGATCGTCGGACCTAGTGAAAATCGGCACGACGCGGAACTCGCAGCTCTGGCGGCGCTGCTGGGCGTCAGGCGTGTCTCGATCGAGGGACCTTTGTACGACGAGGCCAAGCAGAGCGCTTTTTCGGAAACCGACCTCTTCGTCATGCCGACCCGTAATGAAAACTTCGGGCTCACGGTTGCTGAAGCGCTGGCGGCCGGTATTCCGGCGATCGTAAGCAAGGGCGCTCCCTGGCGCGGATTGGAAGTCGAAGGCTGCGGCTGGTGGGTAGAGCAGGATGCTGACGCGCTCGCGGAGGCCTTGGCCAAGGCAATGGCGAAGCCACGCGAAGCGTTACAGACGATGGGAATGAGAGGTCGCGCCTGGATGGTGCGTGACTTCTCGTGGGAGCGGGTGGCGCGCGATATGTCCGAGGTCTATCGATGGGTTTCTTCTGTTGGCGAACGGCCTTCAAATGTCAGATTGGACTGAGGCTTGGCTCACTTAAAGCGATTGCTCCCCGTAATCAGCAGTCCGGCAATTGACGTGATGCTCGAACAGATCACGCCCCTGATCATCACCTTTGATGAAGCCCCGAACATCGCCCGCGCGCTCGCGAGGCTCACCTGGGCAAGGCGCATCGTCGTCATAGACAGCGGCAGCACGGACGGAACCCTAGAGTTGCTGAAACAATATCCTCAGGTTGAGGTGCTGCACCATGCATTCGAGAATTTTGCAGTTCAGTGGAATTTCGGCCTTGATCAAATCACGAGCAAGTGGGTGCTTTCGTTGGACGCCGATTACGAGATCAGCGATGCCTTGACCGAGGAACTAACGTCACTGGCGCCGGCCGAGGCTATAGCGGGCTTTGCGGCGCCGTTTATCTACCGCATCAATGGCAAACCGCTTCGAGGATCGCTCTATCCCCGACGCACGGTCCTCTTCAGAAAAGATCGGGCGCGATACAAGATGGACGGGCATACCCAGCGCCTCGCCCTCAACGGGGAAGTTCGCCCCCTGAGAGGTGCCATCTACCATGATGACAGGAAACCGCTGGCGCGCTGGTTCGCCTCGCAACAGCGCTATGCGCGCGATGAGGCACAGCATTTGTTGCGTAACGGCAGCAACAATCTGAGCGGACTGGACCGGCTCCGGCTCATCGGCTGGCCTGCACCAATCTTGGTCTTCCTCTATACGCTTCTTTTCAAAGGCTGTTTGCTGGATGGCTGGCGCGGTTGGTTTTATGCGCTGCAACGCCTGCTCGCGGAAACGATGCTCGCGCTTGAAGTCAACGATCATCGCTTACGAGCAGACGATCCGGCTCGCGCTGGGCTGCCGACGGCTGCAGCGTTGAGCGGCCGTTCCCGAAGCAAGAGCTCCAGATGAGCGTCTGGTCGCCGTCTTCACTGCCACGATCGCCTACACTCCACATATCAATTATCCTGATTACTCCGGACATCTGCGATGAAGACCATACCAAAGCCGCCAATGATTATCCTCGGCATCAATGCGCATCACGCCGATTCATCAGCGTGCTTAGTTCGAGACGGCCGCATTGTCGCGGCGGCCGAGGAAGAGCGCTTCCTGCGCATCAAGCATTGGGCTGGATTTCCGTCCGAAGCCATCCGTTATTGTCTCCGCGAAGCCAATGTGTCGCTCTCCGAGATCGATTATGTTGCCGTCAATCAAAATAGCCGCGACAACCTTATCCGAAAAATAGTTTATCTTCTTGCCCGCCGGCCCACTATCAGTCTGGTGCTATCCAAACTGCGAAATCGACGATCCAGAGCTGGCGTCGAAATGCTTCTGCGGCGAACATCCCTCGCCGGATCGTTCCGGGGAGAGGTGATTTATGTTGAGCACCATCAGGCGCACCTTTCTTCGGCGTTCCACATGTCCCCCTTCGAAGAGGCTGTGGCAGTCTCCATTGACGGCTTCGGAGACTTCGCGAGTGCGGCATGGGGGAGCGGACGAAATACTACGCTTTCAATTGATGGACGCGTATACTTTCCCCACTCACTCGGCGTCTTCTATCAGGCAATCACGCAACATCTCGGGTTTCCCCAGTACGGCGACGAATACAAGGTCATGGGCTTGGCACCCTACGGCAAACCTCGCTATCTGGATGCCATGCGGCAGATCGTTCGCACGAAAAAGGATGGAACCTACGCACTCGATTTGAGCTTCTTTCGCCATCACCGGGACGAGGTGACGTTGCAATGGACTGATGGTCCGCCTATTCCCGGCGAAATGTTTTCGCCAAAACTCGAGACGTTGCTGGGACCGCGTCGCAAATGCGATGAACCGCTCGACGATCGGCATTCCGACATCGCAAGTTCGGTGCAAGCCATGTACGAAGAGGCCTTTTTCCATCTTCTCAACACGCTGCACTCCCGATACCGAATATCAAATCTTGCGCTCGCTGGTGGATGCGCAATGAATTCCGTTGCCAACGGCAAGATTCGGCAGTTCACGCCGTTTCGCCGGGTCTACGTCCAGGCCGCAGCTGGCGATGCCGGCGGCGCGATCGGCGCGGCTTTTGTGCAATGGCACAAGCTGGGCGGGGGCCGCGACTTTGTCATGGACCATGCATTCCTCGGGCCTCAATACTCACCGCCGGAAGTCGCCCGTCTGCTCGACGAACGTCGGGAGGAGATCGACGCTGCTGGCTGCGCTGTCGAACACATTCACAATGAAAGGGAGTTGTGCTCGCGCGTTGCAAAGGTAATTGCTGAAGGCAAGGTCATTGGATGGTTTCAGGGGCGCATGGAATGGGGGCCGCGGGCGCTGGGCAATCGCTCGATCGTCTGTGATCCGCGGCGCGCGGATATGAAGACGATCCTGAATGCGAAGATCAAGCGTCGCGAGTCCTTTCGGCCGTTCGCTCCATCCGTCCTGGCCGATGCGGTTTCGGAATGGTTCGAAGACGACGATGCCGTCCCCTTCATGATGCAGGTGTTCCAAATCCGAAAAGAAAAGCGGCCGCTGATCCCAGCGGTCACTCACGTCGACGGCTCCGGCCGCCTGCAAACGGTTTCCCGCGAGGCCAACCCGCGCTACTACGCGCTTATCGAAGCATTTCGTGAGATCAGTGGAATACCCATCGTGCTCAATACGTCTTTCAACGAGAATGAACCGATTGTGTGCCGCCCGGATGAAGCACTCGATTGCTTCCTCAGGACCAAAATGGACGTCCTCGTTCTTGGAACAACTTATATCCAACGATAGAGACTTTTATCGGGAGGCGGCGTCCCCTGTATCTCGAGATTTTACGGCATCGCCGTTGGCGACCTGGCGGTTATCATCTCTCGATGTTGGGCAGGAACCGGCGTGCGTGCGACGTCCGCCTTCCTCAAACGGGTGAGGGAGTCAATCCGTTGTTTCTTCGCATCAGTCAGCTCAGTCACTTGAGCCAAACCGTCAACATCTTCTGGAGGACCTATTCGTGGCGCAACAAGCTATAACGTTCCGATTGGGACATTCTTAGCATGACAGAGCGAAAGAGATGCCTAATTACCGGAATCGCCGGACAAGACGGAGCCTATCTTGCCGAATACCTGTTGCGGAAGGGGTATATCGTGCATGGCGTCAAACGCCGCGCATCGTCCTTCAATACGGCTCGTATTGATCACCTTTATCAGGATCCGCACGAGCCGGATGCTCGCTTCTTTCTGCACTACGGAGACCTTACGGACTCGACCACGTTGATCCGGATAGTCCAGGAAACCACTCCACACGAGATCTACAATCTCGGCGCTCAGAGCCATGTTCAGGTGAGCTTCGATAATCCAGAATACACCGCCAACGCGGATGCGGTTGGTACGCTTCGCCTCCTGGAGGCGGTTCGCATTCTCGGTTTGATTGAACACACTCGCTTCTACCAGGCCTCGACCTCCGAAATGTATGGGAAAGCGCAGGCTGTGCCACAGAACGAGGGGACACCATTCTACCCCCGCAGCCCCTATGGCGCCGCCAAGTTATACGCCTTCTGGATCACCGTGAATTACCGTGAGGCGTACGGAATGTTCGCTGCGAACGGCATTCTCTTCAATCACGAGAGCCCGCTCCGCGGGGAGACTTTCGTCAGCCGGAAGGTGACGCGAGCCGTGGCCGCGATCCATCACGGCTTCCAGGACCGCATCTATATCGGTAACCTTGACGCCAAACGTGACTGGGGGCACGCGCGCGATTACGTCGATGGCATGTGGCGGATCCTGCAGCATCCTGAACCGGACGATTTCGTTCTCGCCACGGGTGAGACCCACACCGTCCGCGAACTACTCGAGGTCGCATTCGGTGTTGTTGACCGAAAGATCGAGTGGCGGGGCAAGGGCCGCGACGAAATCGGAGTCGATGTCCGCTCCGGAGAGACGCTGGTAAGTATCGACCCTCGCTATTTCCGGCCGGCTGAAGTCGATCTTCTCCTCGGTGACCCCAGCAAGGCTCGCGCGAAGCTCGGATGGTCGCACACCACGAGCTTCAAGGACCTGATTGCCGAGATGGTGAGAAGCGACCTGGAGGTCGTTCTCGACGAGCAGCATCGCCGTGACCGCCATGGCTGACGCCACGCCGATCTATTCCCTTGCCGGGAAGCGCGTCTTCGTGTCTGGCCACAAGGGCATGGTCGGCTCGGCGCTGGTCCGGCGGCTCGTCCACGAGCACTGCGAGGTGCTGACAGTCGCCAGGAGCGAGCTCGATCTTCGCCGGCAGAGCGAAACAGAGACTTGGTTGGAATGCAAGCGGCCGGACGTCGTGGTGATTGCTGCGGCGCGCGTCGGCGGCATACTCGCCAACGACTCCTACCCGGCGGGGTTCCTCTACGACAACCTCATGATCGAGGCGAACCTCATCCGCGCGGCCCACCTGAGCGGCGTTGAGAAGCTACTCTTCCTCGGCTCGTCCTGCGTCTACCCGAGGCTCGCGCGCCAGCCGATCACTGAGGATGCGTTATTGGCGGGCCCGCTCGAGCCTACAAACCAATGGTATGCAGTCGCCAAGATTGCTGGCATCAAGCTCTGCCAAGCGTATCGCCGCGAACACGGCAATGATTTCATCTCCGCGATGCCGACCAATCTGTACGGGCCCGGCGACAATTACGATGAGCAAAGCAGCCACGTGATGCCCGCGCTGATCTGCAAAACCCACACGGCCAAAGTGGCCGGCGCCGGTCACATTGCCGTTTGGGGGTCCGGCCGACCACGGCGGGAATTCCTGTACGTCGACGACCTCGCTGACGCCTTGGTGTTCATCCTCACGCATTATTCGGCCGATCCTCCTATCAATATCGGAACAGGTGTCGATATGACCATTCGCGAGCTGGCGGATCTCGTGTGTGAGATCGTTGGGTTCAAAGGAGTGCTTCGCTTCGATGAGACGCGTCCAGACGGTACGCCGCGAAAACTTCTCGACGTATCCCAGCTCAGCGCCCTTGGCTGGCGCCCGCGCACCGATCTGCGCGCTGGCGTCGCGGCGGCCTATCGCGATTATGTCGCAAGGCTTACAGTGTCGTCGCAAAGCGCGAGTTGAAGTGTTGGCGTGGTTTTTTCTTCCGCACAGTCTCGGCAAAGGGCACCTACGCCCATCGGCGCCAACGGTAGACGACCAGCCCCAGCCACTCCTTGGCCGCGGCGGTTGTTGCGGCGAGAGCTCCAGCGTCTGGGAGGAAGTCGAAAATACTCTTCGCGGTTGGCTGTTGCGCACGAAAGTCTGTTGGCCAAGGCGCGACGTCGAGCCCGGCTGCGCGGAACGTCGCGAGTGCGCGCGGCATGTGCGTCGCCGACGTGACGAGCAGCCCTGACTGGATACCATTCTCGCGCCAGACCACCGCGGTGTTGCGCGCATTCTCATGGGTGTTGCGGCTTTTGCCCTCGATCAGAATGGCGTCGCGCGGGACACCCAGCTGTTGCAGCACTTCAGCTGCCATCTCAGCCTCGGATCGCGGCAATTGTTCCCAAGGCAGGTTACCGCCGCTGATCAGGATCAGTCTTCCTTTGCCTCTCCGCCACAGGGCGTAAGCCGCGAAGAGGCGGGCGGCGGCGGGGCCGATCTCAGGCTCGGTCAGTCGCGCCCGGGGCTTCGCTATCCCCCCGCCGAGGACGATGATCGCATCCGCTGCCTGCGCAGTTGCAATAGGGTGGGGTGAATTCTGGTCTTCGAGAGGAGTGGTGATGAGGTCGGCGAAAGCGGGCATGGATGAGACCCAGAGACCGACAACCGCAATCGCCAAGAAAATCCGCGTGGCGACAGGGCGACAAGCGATCAATAGCGCCAATGCGACTAGAGAGACGGCAAGCGCCAGTCCAAGCGGGAAGACGAAAACCGGCAGAAGCTTCTCGACATATAGGAACACCGCTAGTGAAACCCTTTCTGTTCATCGCCCCACGATCGACCAAACGGCATGCAGTGCTGTTTTGGAGCTTATTGGTGCCCGCCTTGATGGGCGGCTGCACGACGACCGGCACTACCTCGCCCGAGACAACCGCAATGTCTAATGGAGCAACCCCGATAACGGTGGATAAACTCCCACCGGGAGTAGCCGACTCAGGACAGGATCTCCCGGACTATCGAATCGGCGCGCTCGATGTCCTGGAGATTTCGGTGTTTGAGGTACCCAATCTCAGTAAGTCGGTTCAGGTCAACGGGAGCGGACAAATAGCCTTTCCTCTAATCGGATCGGTTCCGGCGGCTGGAAAGACGACGGCGGAGCTGAAGGCAGAATTAGAAAAAAGGCTCGGCGCCAAATACCTTCAGTCTCCGCAGGTCGATGTTGCGATCAAGCACTCGCCAAGCCAGCGCGTCACGGTAGAGGGAGCCGTGCGGCAGCCCGGTATTTTTCCTCTCGTTGGCGAGATGACGCTCTCGCAGACGATTGCGCTGGCGAGAGGATTTGACGAAACCGCCGAGGAGCACGGCGTTCTCGTGTTTAGAAGGGTGAATGGCAAGAAGAACGTGGCCTCGTTCGATCTGACCGCCATCCAGAAGGGCCAGGCAACCGACCCGGTGCTACAGGGCGGAGACATCGTCGTGGTGGATCAGTCCGGGCTAAAGGCAGCCTGGGCGGGCCTGCGAAGTGCGCTGCCAGTTGCTACAGGGGTCGCGACGTTCGTGCCACTTTTGTGATGCGTTCAAAATGGGTTCGCGGAGTAGCCGCCCCGCCTGAATGAACGCCTCGATCTTTCGAGGCCGGGCTGAATCGGTAATCGCACTGAAGATAATGCAGCCCGGCCCGATCAGCGTACCGGACCAATGCCTCTGCAGTACGGCAAGCAGTGATGCAGGTTGGGAAGGCGATGGGCCGAGCGGATCCAGCAAGACGCTCGCTCCGACGAAGACCATTTATGCCTTAAAGCGAAATCAGAGCAAAATCCAAACCATGACTGACGCACATCCGCCGACGCACTCGCACGGGTCTCTCGCCGCCAGCGCCGCATCCGCTCGACCCAAAGTCGAGCGGCCCGATTTTTCGGAGAGCCGGGAGACGGCCAGTCCCGCCAACCTGGATGGGGAAGCGGGCCAGGATGAATGGGAGCTTGACCGGCTAAGCGCCGATATAGCAAGTCGGGCCCATCGGTCCAATCCGGACCGAGCAGCCGGGGCGCCAATCGGCGATCAGGATGGCAGCGAGCCTCCGCCCCATCATGAAGCGGCGCAGCTGCCGGTTTCGCGACAGGCTCGTGGCCAATACCCCGCACTATCGGGCGAGACGCTGCCCGCGCATTTTTCGCCCGATACGGCCTATGCCGAACGCCCGGGCCAGGAAGGCAGCTTTGATATTCATGAGTATCTTTGGCTGCTCTTTAAACATCGCTGGCTCATCCTAAGTGTGGCGGGCATTTTCCTGATTGCCGGACTGGTCTGGACGTTGCTGACCACGCCCATCTATCGAGCATCGGCAAGTCTGAAGATTGATCGAGATGTCCCCAGGGTCGTGAATGCGCAGGACGTCCAACAAGGGAACGCGGGGAATGACGTCGAGTTTTATCAGACGCAGTATGAATTGCTGAAGAGTCGATCACTCGCCGAACGAGTGGCGCGGAGCATCGACCTCAGCGATGATAAGGCGTTCCTTTCAGCCCATGCGCCGTCGCCTTGGGTGAAGCTTCGTACGCTGATTTTCGGGGGCGAGCCGGCCGAGGAAAACTCAACCTTGTCGGAGCGCCAAGCTGCCGCAGCCGCCACAGTGCAAGCTAATTTGATCATTCAGCCGATACGCAGTTCCAGCGTCGTTCAGATCAGCTTCGACAGTCCAAGCGCTGCTGTCGCGGCAAGGATCGTCAACGCTGTGCAGGACAGCTTCATTGCGGAGAACCTCGAGCGGCGACTCCAGGCGACGTCCTACGCCAAGACTTTCCTGGAAGAGAGAATTCAGGAGTTGAAGGTCAAACTGGAGGATTCAGAGAAAGAGCTGGTGGCCTACGCGGACAAGCAGGATATCGTCGACTTAAGCACCAGTGCCAAGAGCGCTGGTACACAAGGCCTTGTGGCTGGCAATCTTGCCGCGGCCAACGATGCGTTGACCAAAGCTACTGCGGACCGTGTGCGCAGCGAGCTTCTTTGGCGCCAGGCTGAGACGAGTGACGGGCTTGCCTTACCGCAGATCCTGGACAACAAGTCGATCCAGGAGATTCGGAGCAAGCGTGCCGAACTGCAAGCCGAGTACCAGCAGAAACTAAAATCATTCAAGCCGGCCTTCCCCGCGATGGTGCAATTAAAGGCCCGTATTAACGAACTCGATCGGCAGGTTAAGACTGAGGTCAACTTAACCAAGGACTCCCTCAAAAGTCAGTATGAGTCTGCAGTTAAGCAAGAGAAAGTCTCGATGCGCAAGGTCGCGGACCTCAAGAGCGACTTTGTTGACCTTCGCAATCGAGATATTCAGTATAATATTCTCAAGCGGGAAGTCGATACCAATCGCACGCTTTATGATGGATTGCTGCAGCGCTACAAAGAAATTGGCGTAGCAGGTGGGGTGGGCACCAACAATATATCGGTCGTGGATGTTGCCGAGGTCCCAGGAGCACCCTATTCGCCAAACCTGAAGGCGAACCTTCTCAGGGCTTTGCTGCTCGGGCTCTTATGCGGCGCCCTTGCCGCGTTCGGGCGCGAACAGCTCGATGATAGCTTCCGGTCGGTAGAGGACGTCGAAGAGAACCTGGGGCTACCATTGCTGGGCATTGTCCCGCGTTCCGATGACTTTGGCGATCCCAAGAACCTCATGGATGCACCGAGATCGGCTATTGCGGAAGCATATCGCTCGCTGCGAACAGCTCTGCAATTCTCGACCGCCAGCGGAATCCCGAAGACGTTGTTGGTCACCAGCGCGAGCGCGTCGGAAGGGAAATCGACAACCGCCTATCTCTTGGCCAGAAACTGCGCTGCGCTTGGCATGCGAGTTTTGCTGATTGACTGCGATCTGCGCAAACCTTCGCTGAATACTTTCATCGGCTGCGAAGCGTCCGCGGGCCTTTCTAATTGTCTGGCGGGGAGCACCAAGCCGCCGGAGGTGTTCAGGGCGACCAACTTTCAAAATTTGACCCTTCTGCCCAGCGGCCCGCTACCGCCGAATCCGGCAGAATTGCTCGCGGGGCCGAAGATGCTATCCCTTTTGACGATCGCTAGTGAGAAATTCGATTTGGTTATCGTCGATGGCCCGCCGGTGGCGGGGCTGGCGGACGCTCCCCTCCTTGGCAGTGTTGCGGCTGGAACGCTGCTCCTCATCGAGGCTGGCCGCACGCGCCGCAAGGCCGCGAAGGCAGCCGTGAAGCGCCTGAAGTTCGCGCAGGCGCAAATGGTCGGCGCAGTTCTCAACAAGCTGAATTCGGACAAGGCCGCGTATTTTTACGGTTATGGCTACGGAGCAATGGACCCCTACGTGAATGGGATCGGCAAGACGGGGCAGATGACACACGTCGAGTAGAAGGAATGACTTCCACGGACCAGCAGGCGCTCCACCTGGCACTCGAGCTGGCGCGCTCGCCGGCGCTGGCGAGAGCTATCCGCGATCGGCCCTTGCCGAGCGGTGTACTGACTCTCATTCGTATCGCGGCAGGCTCCCACAAACCACTCTCTGACGCAACTCGCCTGACCGGCGAGGACGCGGAGGCGGTCAAGGCAGCAGCGGAACTGTTCCTGCAGCAGAACCTGCTGCAGGCCAACGGCAACCACTATCGGACGCTTGGCGTTTCGGCAACTGCGTCAAGGGAGACCCTCGCGGAGCATGTGCGTTGGTTGATGAAATGGCTCCATCCGGATCGCGATAGGGCAGCATGGGATTCCGCTTTTTCCCAACGGGTCCTCGACGCCTGGCATGAGCTCAAGGACCCGGAGCGCCGCGCCCGTTATGATCGTTCGCTGTCAGCGACGTCGGTTGCGCCGATGGCTCGCAGACCGCGGCAACAGCGCCGATGGTTAAAGTCCCGCTTACGGCGAGTTGCCATAACCGGCAAAAGCGGCGATCGGATTCGCCGCAGCCAGGTTCTGATAGCGCTCCTGGTGTTCACGGCCGGAACAACCATCGTGCTCCTCTCCGACGAGATCATTCCGCCGCTAATAGTCCGCTTTTTCCGCATCGGCCATGACTAGCTCGAGAGCAGACTGAGACTTCACCTGTCGGATTCGAGCATGGTTCAAACCTATCGACTGCCGCCGCCGCCGCGGTCCCAGGCATGGGGGAGGTGGCTTCAACTGTGAGAAAGCGTGACCGCGAACGGCTGCGCCGGTACGGGCGATTGCCGAGATGGCTTGAGCGTTTCCGCTGCCTACACATGGCGCGCGGCCGATGGCTCCGGTTTGTAGCGGTGTTGCCATTACTTATATGGGCCGGGTGGCAATCGGTCACCCACTCAGGAACTGCCGTCGTCGTCGATCCGCGCAACGAAGCTGCCCTGGTCGAGCTCGCCGCGGACCGGCTAAACGACGCGCTGACTGACGCGGATCTATCGCAGGTGGAGCGCCTCAGCGCGGAAGCGCTCGTCTTGGCCCCTGTTGCAATCGAGCCGATCAGGCTCCTTGCCCTGGCTTCCGAGCGCCGAGGCAACGCGGCACGGGCCGAACAGTGGATGAGGCTTGCCGAGAAGCGCTCGCGGCGCAATCCCTTGATCGAGGGCTGGCTATTCGATCACTTGTTTGCGCGCGGCGACTTTTCCGGCGCGCTCGAGCACGCCGACGCTGTGCTGAGAAGTTCGCCGCCGCACTTGCGTGACCGCGTCAGGGCCACACTGATCCGAATCGCGGCTGATGCAAGGGTGATCCCGGCGCTTGCCGAATTGCTCAGTGCGGCGCCGCCGTGGCGGAGCAGGTTTCTCGCTACCTTCCTTGCCGATCCGGCAGATCTCGACTCATCGGAGGCTCTCCTGAAGAGGATGGCAGCTGGATCGCATCCTCCGACGCCGGAAGAGCTGTACCCCTATCTCGACGTGCTGATCAGTCGAAATCAGTTCGATCGTGCCTACCAGACTTGGCTCGATTTTATGGCACCGGGGGGCGTGGATCAGATTCCGTACGTCTATAATGGCCGCTTCGAGCACCCGGTTCGTCGGAGCCCGTTCGACTGGATCCTTACGCGCGAAGCGCTGGTTGATGCGACGGTAGTGGATAGCCCTCCACCAGCGAGCGGCAAGGCATTGCGGATCGAGTTCGTGGGGGGCCGGATCGCACGGCCGATCGCCGCCAAACTGTTGATCCTTTCGCCCGGAGCCTATTTGCTGTCGAGCAAGGTTATGGCGGAGGGCTTAATCAATGAACGCGGGCTCCGCTGGACCCTTTCTTGTGCCAGTGGCGAGGGGGGCGTGCTCGCATCAACGGACCGCGTAAGTGGAACCACACCATGGCGGATCCTCGATGCGCGATTCGAGGTTCCCCAAGCTTGCGAGGCGCAGTGGCTGCGGCTCGAAATTGCCGCTCGGGTCGCGCTCGAGCAGCAGATTGGCGGAGTCATTTGGTTCGGCGACATTTCAGTCAAGCGGTCGGACCGACTACGACGAACTGACCGATAGGCGCAAATCCAAATTGCCGTGGAATTCCGCCGCCGACAGCGTGCGTCAGGCTCGCTCGTGCGGGGGCTCGATTATCAAGGCGCAGAGGAAGGCGAAGAGGCACATATTGGTCGACGTGCGGAGCGGGTAGTCGACCATCGAGTGAAGCATCAGCAGCAGGAGGCTTATGCCTGCGGCTCGGGCGTGCGCCCAATCGATATCGCGATGTCCGGCAATGGGACCGCGCCACAATCTGAGGCTGGCTCTTCCAAGCCAGAAAAGGAAAGCAACCGCCAGTCCAATCGCAGGCCAGCCGCCCTCCAGCCAAACTTCAAACCAGTCGTTGTGGGCATGGTTGACGAAGGCCGGGACAAGATCGTTGGTCCGTTCGAACATTGGGTAGATCGCAGGGAAGGTTCCGAAACCCGAGCCGATCGGCTGGAAGCTCCGGGCTGCGTCGGCGGTAACGCGCGCAAAGACGAGCCGATAATCAGCAGCAATCCCGGTGTCCAAGCGACTTAGGATGCCGGCTAGCCCGTATTGAACGACCAGGGCCACGGCTGTGACAGACATGACGAAGAGCGAGGTCAGGGCGACCTTACGGATCCTGGTTACCGAACCGATTGCAAGTAACATGCTGGCCATGGCGGCAAAGATTCCGAGAACGATCCCCGCGCGTGACTGCGACATTCCAAGCCCGAGCAGAAAAGTTACTCCAGCGAGCAGGAGTCCAATGAGCCAGACTAGGCGCAGCTCAAATGCGCCAAGAACTCCGATCACCCAGGCGGCCGCCAGAGGGATCATGGAGTACAGGAAGGCGGCATAGTGGTTGCGGTTCGCGAAGAAGCCGACGCTGCTGCCGAAATTACTGATCGGATAAAGATAAAGGCCGCTTCTCTCTCCCAGCGTCAGCTGGGCCAAACCAACAATGACGCTGACGACGCCGAAACAAACCAACATCAAGCTAAGCGAGCGGCGACCACGCCAAGGCAGCTGAACCACCGCGAGGAAAACAGCGATGGGAGGAATCAGCGACAAGGCCGATCGCCAACTCGCCGCCGGATCGAGGCTAAGGGGCAGCCATGGAAGATCGATATTGGTAGCCGAATAGACAGACGCGATAAGATCACGACCCGGCAATTTCGACCAGATCGCCGGCGGGAGCCAAATGAATTGTCCGCAGAACAATAGAACAAGCGTGGCAACTATCGCCAACGGCCAACCGTCTACTGCTCGAAAGGGCCGATCAATTTGCCATGCGAGGATGCTCAACAGTCCGAGGCTGATGATCTGGATTAGGGCGTCCGACCGCAAGCCCTGGATCGTTCCTCCACCAAAGAGAAAAGAGAAGAACAGAGTGAATGCTGCTCCCGTCCACAATAGACGAGGCGGCCCGCAACGAAGTGTGACTGGAAAAAGCCGATCTGACCTCGTGCCAAACCTGGCACGCCTTCCGATCGCCTCGCCACTGCTCGCTAGCGGCAAGGTCTTCCTAAGGGCTCGCGGGGGCGCGGCTCTGGGTAACAACCGCTGCAGCCACGCCTGCGGCAACAACCCCAGCGCCAGCTAGGAGCACTGTGTTCACCCCGCTGCCAATGGAAGAACCGCTAACGGCGCCGCCGCCGGTGGCATTCGCAGCTCCATCTGCGGCGCCGCCGTTGGTCGCGTCTGCAGCTCCGTCGCTGCTGCCGGCCTGAGCCATGGCGTTAGCCACGGATCCGGCGAGATCGGTACTTGTTGCCGGGCTCGTCACGAAGGAGGCGCAGGCGCAGGCGCCTTCGGACCTAACAACGACTTTCTTCGGACCAACCAGCCTCAGTTCACATTGGCCTGCAACATTCAGAAGGACTCTGCCGCCTTTTCCGACGCTAATTTGATCGTTAAGCCTTACATCAGTGGCTGCTCTGATCGGCGAATATCCGACATCTGTCGCGAGAAGCACATTCCCAACGATTTCGCTCAGGTGACCAACTGGACCCGGGCTCGGAAGAGCAACCGAGCAAGCGCACCCATTTCGCAAGCCTGCCAAACATGCAGCCGGCCCCGCCTGCGCGACCGCAGAAGACAACATTACTATTGCTATAGTAGTGCCAGCGATGACTTTGCCCATGGGCATCCACTTCCCCTACAGATATCTGCCTTCATAACTCGGATTTGCAAGAAATTCAACAAACGACCCTTGTGCTGGGCTTGTTCGCCACTCCCAAAAGCCGGCACATGTATGTGCGGCAGCTTATTTCAGGTGCTCAGCGGCGATCTACACCAATCCATCTCCAATTGCGCGAAGGGCCGCTGTGTGACTTTGGTGAATGCATCGGAAGACAAGCTCTAGCTCATTGAATGCCAGTCGCGCGACTAAGAGCGGCTGCGGCAACCGATACGTAGGTGCGGCGGCCGCATGCCACGTCGCGGGCGTATGTGTACGAATAGTACCGATGTGATGCAATTTGAGCGCACTTGCTGAGCAAGTGCATGCACCAGTCCGTTGCGTACAATTGTTGTGGCGCGCGCAAAACGGAGCGGCTCTGTCAACCCAATCGACCGACGGGCGGGATGATCTGCACCGCAAAATCCACTGGTTCGATTTACCAGTGGCCGTTCGAGGACGGCCCCTTGGTCGAGATTGATTGGGGGCTTCAAGATGCTAGCATCAAGGCGTGCAGCGACGGCATCATTGACCATGGGTGAGCGCGTCGAGGTCCGCCTCGCTCATGCTTGTCCTCGCCAACCTTCGAAAGCCGCCGGAAAGCGTGCCGATTAACCTGTGGAACAACGTCGAGGGCGGGCCGGTCGGTGACACCGCGGGACGCCCTGATCCAATCGCGCTGCCTGATCTCATTACGGTCCTTACTCCACTATCGAACAGAAATGAGAAGCACCAGAGACTTCGAGTCAAGCCGCGTGTCGATCGCGTGACGCCGGCTGCGACACACCATGATGGAATGGATACGGCGGCTGCCGGGCATGTATTCGTGCTGGCAGTAGGTGTTTGACCCGATGGAAAGTCATGCGCTATGGCAAGCCGGATCGCCGCAACGGCTATCGGAGCCAGAACCGTTGAATCAAAACGGCACTGAGCGAACAGAGATCCTGCATCGAAGAAGACATATGCTGCCGAAACATCTGCGCCGTCTCGAAGCTGAATCGATCGAAATCATGCGCGACGTGGTCGCCGAGTTCAAAAGACCGGTCATGCTCTATTCGATCGGAAAAGACTCCAGCGTCATGCTGCACATTGCAATCAAGGCCTGTCATCCCGCGAAGTTGCCGTTTCCCCTTCTTCACGTCGACACGACCTGGAAGTTCCGCGAAATGATTACTTTCCGGGATCAGACGGCCGAGCGGCTTGGTATCGATCTGATCGTCCATGTGAACAAGGAAGGCATCGAACGAGGGATCAATCCGATCGTATCGGGCTCAGCTCTTCATACTCAGGTGATGAAGACCGATGCCCTCAAGCAGGCACTTGACCTCTACCAGTTCGACGTTGCCTTCGCTGGCGCGCGACGCGACGAGGAAAAGAGCCGCGCGAAAGAGCGGATATTCTCCCACCGTTCAGCCGGACACGTGTGGGACCCCCGTAACCAGCGGCCGGAGCTCTGGAATCTCTTCAATACACGACTCCGCCAGGGCGAAACCATGCGTGTGTTCGCTATGTCAAACTGGACCGAGCTCGACATCTGGGAATACATCTTGTTCGAGAAGATCCCGGTCGTGCCGCTCTACTTCGCAAAACAAAGACCCGTCGTGCGGCGAGGTGGCGTAACGATCATGGTGGACGACAGACGGTTGCCGCTTGAGCGCAACGAAACTCCTGAGATGCGGATGGTTCGGTTTCGTACACTGGGATGCTATCCCTTGAGCGGCGCCATCGAATCCGAGGCGACCACGATCGAGGAGATCGTCGCGGAAATGCGGACTGCGACAGTGTCAGAGCGTCAGGGACGCCTGATCGATACCGATGAAGCCGCTTCGATGGAAAAAAAGAAGCGGGAAGGCTACTTTTGATGATGGTTTCCAAAGTGACATCCGAACCTGTCGGGACTGGAGCAAAAGACCAGCTGCGCTTCATCACCTGCGGTTCGGTAGACGACGGAAAATCGACGCTGATAGGTCGACTGCTGCACGACAGCAAAATGATTTACAACGATCAGCTCGCGGCGCTGGAACGCGACAGCGCCAGGCACGGCACTGCCGGGAACGACATCGATTTCGCGCTGCTCGTGGACGGGCTCGAAGCCGAACGGGAGCAGGGCATCACGATCGACGTCGCCTACCGCTTCTTTACGACGTCGCGGCGCTCCTTCATGGTGGCCGACGCTCCCGGTCACGAGCAGTATACCCGCAATATGGCAACCGGTGCCTCGAATGCCCAACTCGCCATCATCCTGATCGATGCCCGCAAGGGCGTGTTGGTTCAGACCCGACGCCACTCCTTCATCTGTTCGCTGCTCGGCATTCGCCATATCGTGCTCGCGGTGAACAAAATCGATCTCGTCGCATACAAGAAGGAGTGTTTCGATCGGATCGTTGGCGACTATCTGACCTTTGCCGCCGGTCTTGGCTTCACCTCGATCGTTCCGATTCCCATCTCAGCCCGCCATGGCGATAACGTCGTCGACCGTTCCGCTCATGCCAGGTGGTATCATGGTCCATGTCTGCTCGAGCATTTGGAGAGCATCGATATCCAGTCCGAAATCGCAAGCCAGGCTTTCCGCTTTCCGGTCCAATGGGTGAACCGGCCTAACCCTGATTTTCGCGGCTATGCCGGCTCAGTGGCGTCCGGGAGGATCTCGGCAGGAGACGAGATCGTCGTCGCAGCGTCTGGACGGACCACGCGCATCAAGCGGATCGTGACCCAGGATGGCGACCTTCCCGCCGCCGAAGCCGGCGATGCGGTCACCATTACGCTGGAAGATGAGATCGATATCAGCCGTGGCGATCTTCTGGCAAGGCCAAGGGAGCGGCCGAAGGTCGCCGACCAGTTCGCCGCTTATTTGATCTGGATGGACAAGGAGCCGCTCGCTCCCGGACGCAATTACATCCTGCGGATCGGATCACAGACCGTCGCCGGCAGCATTACCGCAATCAAGCATCGGATCGACGTCAACACATGTGAGCACCTCGCGGCCCGGACGCTTTCCCTCAACGAGATCGCATTCTGCAATGTTGCGACCGCACTGCCCGCCGCGTTCGATCCTTACGATGTCAATCGGAAGACCGGATCATTTATCGTCATCGATCGTTGCACCAATCGTACGGTTGGAGCCGGCATGATTGCGTCTCCGCTGCGGCGGGCCACCAATGTTGCTTGGCAAGCGTTTTTTGTGGGCCGGATGGAGCGCGCCGCACTCAAGAATCAGAAGCCTTGCATCGTCTGGTTCACCGGCCTGTCTGGCGCGGGCAAGTCGACAATTGCCAACATCGTCGATCAAAGGCTGTTCGCAATGTCGCGCCACACGATGCTGCTGGATGGCGACAACGTCCGGCACGGCTTAAATCAGGATCTCGGCTTCAGCGAGGCCGATCGTGTGGAAAACATTCGGCGTGTCGGCGAAGTCGCCAAGTTGATGGCGGACAGCGGCTTGATCGTGATTTGTTCGTTCATCTCGCCCTACAGGGCCGAACGAGATATGGTGCGCCGCCTCGTGACTGAGGACGAGTTCATCGAAGTCTTTGTCGACACGCCGATCGAGGAATGCGCGCGACGCGATCCCAAGGGTCTCTATGCAAAGGCGAGGTCCGGTAAGATCAACAACTTCACAGGCATCGATGCGCCCTACGAAACACCGATAACACCCGAAATTCACCTCAGGACCATCGACCAGACGCCCGAGCAATTAGCGCAAGCGGTGATCGATGTCTTGATAGAGCGCGCAATCGTTGACGGTCGCTAGCATCTACCGAATCTGCCGTCCCTGCCGGGCCTGCGAACTCCTGCCCTCTTCACGAGGGTGTCAGCCGAAGGAGTAGGCGCTCGACAAGCCATTTGCGCTAGGTGGCCGGGAGATCGATTCTGATCTCGCTCGTGTCCGGTGTTTAGCACTTCGTCGAGGCGTGCTCGATCATGGTGCGGTGCCGCCCGAGCGCCCGGCTGATCTTCCCGCTGTCGATTACGAAGGACCTTGCTCGCGTATGTGGCTAGGTCCTCGACGCAAATCTTGACGTTGACTTGTTGACTGCCGTCATGGGTTCGTCCAGAAGACGACGGCTCGACTATGCTCCGTTTGACATTCTAGATTTCGGTTTATTTTCCCCGGATTTCGGGCTTCTGCCCGGGATACGTCACGTTCAAACTGGAAAGCCGGTCGGCGCTATCAGCGCACCGGTCACGGCCGCTATCTGCATGCGCCAACGGGCAAGTCACGTTAGTACGTTACGTACGAAGATCGCGTGCCAGACACAATCGATTGATGTGTCGCGCGGAGAACATACCCTTAAAGCAGATTTCTGGATTAGCTATAAATTAAGGAAGCGGCTGACAATTGCACTCGGAAGCTGGTTTTCGACTTGGTTACGAATGCGACTCAACCCATGATCAGCGAAACGGTGGGCGCCACGCGCTCCCGTCGCAACCATATCCATCGCTATCGTAGTCTTCTTGAAAACCAGTCTGAGTGAGCTTGTACGTCAATATGTCGAAAGACGCTTATCTGAAGAGCTTGTGCTTTCGAGGCGCTAATGCCCACTATCTTTCCTCTAGAGCCCAGGCGCACGCGGCTCGACGCCGTGCCTCGCTTGGGAAGGTCGCGTTCAGCGGAAGCTGTCCGATGAGTCATTCTCACGGCAAGCACTACATCGTTAGAGGCAGAGCAAAATCGAACCGCCGTCAAACACCTCGGGATCGTGCTCTGTGGCGTGGTGTAGCTGAGTGCGGGTCGCTCGCCGGTAGGTCCGGAAGCCGAGCTTTCATTGACGGCAATGCTGCCCTGCATCATTCCTAAGGGAAACTCCTTCAATCAGGAGCGCGTCCTCCGTGAGGTTCCGGTTCGCCGAAACTGCGAGAAGAGGCGGTTGCGTCCTGAAGGTGGCCGCACCATTCTCCCGTAATTGGTTGGTGGCCGGACTCTAGCTGGACGCTGGACGCTACGCTCTACGCGAAACAGACGCCATCGTAATGAAGAGCCTTCGTTCCCAACTGACCATTGCGATCGCTTGCATCGCGGCACTAGCTATCGCTGGGTCGATGGCATTCTCCCACTTCGCTGAAAGACGTATCCTTGACGAGTTGGGACCCCGCACACTGAGAGGCCAGACCCGCATTTTGCTTTCCTCTCTGCGCGTCAGCGAAACCGGAAAGGTAACCCTAGAAATCCCGGGGGAGTGGAAAGAGTTCTATCGCTCCCCAGGAGTGTTCGCATATGCCGTCTATGACGCCGACTGGCGTCCCGTCGCTCTCTCGTCGAATATTGATAAATCGCCTCTCGTGCCGATGGATTTCAACACGCTTCTTACCGAGCGACGACATGACGGTTTCGTCGAGTGCACGATGGCAGTCGTTGGTGGTCACGTGCTGGTAGTCTGGCGGCTCTCTTACAGTGCACAGGAAGCGCTCTCCATATTCTTCCAAGAGCAGAAGGTCCAAGTGCTTCTTTGGCTCGCTTCGGCATTGCTTTTGGTGTCAATTATCTGGATGATAATTGGTTGGCATCTTCGGTCTGTGCAACTCGTCTCGCAGGCTGCGGACTCAATCACTGACTTCGACAGTCCCGTTCGAATAAGTACAGATCGAATCGGAACGGAAGTTGTTCCCATTGTCGAGGCATTCAACATTGTACTCGATCGCCTCGCAAAGTGCCATCAAAGGGAACGAGACTTCGCCTCCGTGGCCGCGCACGAGCTGCGAACGCCGCTGGCGGTACTGGATCTCCGTTTACAACGTGCCGAAGCGAGTGGGGTGATCGACTGGCTGGTCGTCCGGCGCGAAATGGGACAGTTTCGTCATCTACTTGATCAGGTACTTCGGTTAGCAAGAAATGGCCCCGCGAACTCTCAGCAAGAGACCGTTTGCCTTTCGCAGCCTCTGAGGGAGGCCGCAGAGCTGGTCATGCCGGAAATCGAGAGAGCTGGTCGAGCGCTGTCGATTCAGGAGATAGATCAGCCGGTCATACTCGGTAACAGGGATGCGCTCCGAAGCATGGTGCGCAACCTGCTTGAGAATGCGCTTGTTCATGGCGTTGGGCAGATAAGAGCCGTCGTGAAAATGCAAACCAGCCCGAAGCGCGCCCAGGCCATCTTAGAGATCTCCGACGACGGGCCAGGCGTTCCGGAGGCGGATAGGGAAGTTGTTTTCGAAAGGTTCCGTAGAGGCACGCAGAACTCTATGGGCGCCGGACTTGGCCTTGCGATCGTACGCGATATTGTCGCTGCCCACGCTGGCAAGGTGTTATTTGCCTCTTCAGAGAGGTGTTGTGTGCGCGTAATCATTCCATGCGCCGCCAACGAGCGCTTCATGTAATCAACGCTTGGCCGTGGCCAGCCGGACAGGCGGGCGACCTAGGCCCTTACGATATGCTCTCCAACGAGATTTGCGTGCGCCGAGACGTCTCAAGTATCGCCCAAAATGCCTTAGCTCCGCGATCAGCGAATAATGGACCACTTCTTGATCCGTCCCGACCAAGACTTGCCCAACCGCTTTCGTCAACAGGCCATGAGCACTAAACGACGGGCCAGGTGATTGGCATCAGCTCTGTCATTGGCGACGATCTTTGTTCGAAACGTACCACCTGGTGCACCTTGCTGCTGGCGCGAACCTTCATCCTGCGCGTGACGAGCCGCTGCAGGCGGCGACTCGACGGAAAGATTGTGACTTGTCGGCTTACGTCAGTGCGGCGTCAGTCTGTGGCGCTATTATGTCGAAGGTGAGGCGGGGACGGAAACGCCATTAAGAGGCGTAAAGGCAGATCGGGGCATTTGGTGCCGTGATCCGCGACTGCTGCCGCCATAGCGAGGGGTCGTTATTGTGGAAGAGGGAATGAAAGTATTAGTCGTCGAAGATCATCCAGCTGTACGTGGTCTGATCGGCAGTTACCTTTCGGAGCGTGGCTTTGCGGTTGATGATGTAAGCACGGCCGGCGACGCAATGGCCTCAACAGCCGTGAACGCGTACGACGCGATTGTACTCGATCTAGGCCTTCCTGATGTAGATGGCTTGGAATTGCTTGGACGGATCGGCCGGGGACGCGCCGAAAGGGCAGCAATCATCGTCGTCAGTGCGCGGGATAGTCTGGAGGAGCGGGTTCGGGCTTTAGACGCCGGGGCCGACGATTATCTCGTGAAGCCGTTCGATCTTATCGAGTTGGAGGCACGATTGCGAGCAATGCTGCGGAGACCTCGCGTAGGATACGGACCCGTCCATAAGCGCGGTCGGCTGGTCTTCGATCCGATGCGGCGAGAAGCCTCCGTTGACGGTTCTGCGATCGAGCTAACTCGACGTGAGGCCTCGCTTCTGGAGGAGCTGATGCGGGCCGGCAATCGCTTTACTGCGAAGGAAATTCTGGAAGAGCGGCTCTATTCGTCCACCGACGAACGATCGTACAATGCGCTGGAGGCCACCGTGTCGCGGTTGCGAAAGAAGTTGATGAATGTGGGCGCGGGGGTTGCCGTGTATGGAAGACGCGGGGTTGGATATCGGCTTCAAGAAGAAACCAGGCGCACATTGATCCAACCACACGACAATGATCGTGGTGGTCATCTAAAAGCGGGTGGACCGATGGTTCAACGTACAGGAGTATAAGCGCCCTCAGTTCGCCAGAATGAGCCGCTGACCGTCGCGCTCTAACACAAGGCAGGTCGAGCGACGCGGCGCGAATACATCTATATCCACGCTAGTTCGATTGGGACGTATCGCGGGCGCCTCGACGGTGGTCCCCGCGAACGACGATCTTGCCAGACTTCATTGTGCTACTAAGGAGTTCACCCGACCCCAAAGCGGGTCCGTCGCTCGCTGCTCTTAAGCGGGATACCTCGTCGCACGCCAGCATGGCACAGAAATTCACCTCTAATCCGAGACCGGTCGCTTTAACCAGGAAGACAAGATGTGCAAGACTGCGGCTCGAAGAGCGTTAGATGAGCTCGTCGATCTGCCTTCCCATCCGATTCGGGTCCTCGGTCAACTTAATGCCCTAATGTCGCCGTCAGCCGCGTTGGCGGCGGTGTATTCGTCGAGGTCTCGCTCGATGAGCCTTAGTAAGCTGATCGAGCAAATCGGGAGGACGTGGATATCCCGATCACGTAAAGGCCGAGAGCATCGGAAAATGCCGAAGAGCGGACGTTGTTATCGTGGCTGAGATATCGGATTGCGAATTGCGCTGCACCACTTGGCGGCGATTTCCATGGGCTAGCTTGCTGGCAGAAGAAGTTCGTGTGCAAGCCGGACCGGTACGGTTCCGCCCATAATTTTGAGAAGCACGCGAACGCGGCCGGCATCATCGAGCCGATCCAAAACCCCCAGTTGTTCTGCAAAGGGTCCAGCTGCGATACGGACCTCGGAGCCAACTCGTAGGGCGTTCTCCATGCTCATGAGTCCTCGAGCGTCAACTGACTCGGCCATTGCCTCTACGACGCCGCGAGGCGCCGGCTGCGGCACCTCACCCTGCATCAACAGCCCCGCAACACCAAAGGTACCATTGATGCTTCGCCAGGGATGTCGCGTTAAATCGAGCTCAACAAAGAGATATCGAGGAAAAAACGGAGCAACCACGTTGGTTAGCTTCCTCGCGTGGCGAACCGTCTTTAGGCGCCTCGGCAAGAAGACGTTAAACCTCTGGTTCTTCAATTGCCGTTCAGCGCGGAACTCGCGGCGTGGCAGACTGTTTATGACGTACCAGCGGCTGCCCACTTGCGAGCGATCGAGAAGTTCAGTTCGGCTCTGGTCATTAATGGTGAGCGACATCGTCGAAGTGTCTCCTATCCGACCTGCGAGTGGCGGGACTCAACCGCCTGCCGAGCCAATCCAAGCGATCCGGTGCCCGTGTTGACGCTGTGGGTATGATCGGTCTTCTTTGCGACATTGGCTCTGCGTTGCCCTCTGATCAGGAAGAGCACCGTCATCGCCAAGATACGTAAATCGAGCCATAGAGAGGCGTTTCGAACGTACCACTCGTCGAGCTCGTCCTTCTCGCTCGGCGTCAAGAGCGTCCCGCCGTTGACTTGCGCCCAGCCGGTGATCCCGGGCCGGACCATGAGGCGCGCGGTCGGATTAGGCGGCTGATCTCGCGTCAGGAGCGGACGGGGCCCCACCAATGACATGTCGCCGACGAGGACATTGAAAAGTTGAGGAAGTTCGTCGAGACGCATCCTGCGAAGAGAGGTCCCGATCCGCGATAATCGCTGGTCTTCCGGAATTGCTCGCCCCAACCGATCGAACGGAGGCTGCAGTGTTCTAATCTTGTAAACCACGATGGGGCGACCGCGGAGTCCCGATCGTTGTTGCCAAAACACGAGCGGGAAGCCAACATCCAGCAGCGCAAGGCCGGCGGTAACAATCAACAGCGGCGCAGCGGCGAGCAGCGCAATGGCGGCGACGACGAGATCGATTGCGTATTTCCATCGAAAGTAAGGGGGCAATCGAATCGCGGGACACAGCTCGACCTGCGGCTCCGGATCCGCATCATCTCGTGCGTTAAGTCCGCTCAATCCTACCATGCTGCGCACAAACGTCAGCGGGATACTCCGCAGCCCACAGAACCGACGGACTTCGTCAAGAGCATCTTCAGTCAGCAGCGTCTCATCGCCGCCAATCACGACGCGATCGATATTGACGCCGTGTACCGCGAATTCATCGACGATCGGCTGAAGATCATTGGGGGCCCCAACAATCCGAATGCCCGCGATGGTACGACCAATCATATGTGATCTGCCGTCGAGCACCGCTACCACACGCATCCTTGCTGGACAGAATGCTGCGAGCAGTTTCACGAATAGGACGGTGAGGTCCGTCGAACCGATCATAACGATGTGCTCGGTCCCGGAGCAGCGACGATCATTGGATGCGTTGTTGTCGGTCTCTCGCAAGCGAGCTGCGGCGCGAACTGCAATCAGCCCGGCGCAAAGGATCAGTGCATGAATGAGAGGAAGTGATCGTGGAATATTGTCGAGGCGCGTGAACGTAAAGAGCAGAATACAGGTCATCAGCTCGCCGCACGCGACGGCCTTGACGACATTCCACGCGTCGTTGACGGTAAAAAACCTCGCTATGCCATCATGGACCCGAAAACCGGAAAACGCGATCAGGGAGAATGTGAAGGAGATCAAACAGTAGAGAAATCCCTCGGTCGAGGCAATGTAAGCGGCTCTCATCGCAAGAGCGAAAATGGGCGAGAGGAGTGCCCACATTGCATCGAAAATGGAATAGCGAAGCCGTAAATATCCCCTAGATGCCGGGTATCGAACCATGTCCCCTATCGACCTACACCTCATATGATGGGAATCAGTTTCGCATATCGCACTGACCAGAGACTGACGTCCTATCTATTTCCCTGATGAAGGCTTGACCTCTCCATACCGACTAAGCGCGGCTTTGAATGTGCGAAGAACTGAGGAAGGCTGTCTCGTCGAAACAGAACGTTCAGAACGAGCCGCCGTAGCTCAGGTCAACGACGCGGAATACGGTCTTGCCGTGTCCCAGCAGGCGCATAACCGCTGCGAGATCGAGCGCGGCGCAACTCTCGAGCCGCCGGCCGCGACGCGCGGCTAGACGGTTGTTGGTGTGGCAGGTCGAAGCGGACTATCACGTGGGCCTCTATGTGGAACGCCGTTATGATACGACTGCCAAACGCGCAGGTCGGCTTCATTCAATATCAACAATGGACGTGCGCAGGAGCGGGGAGGCAATTGAAGCAGAACCGATGATAAGGACGTGCTATTCAACGCACGAAACGTACATTCGTAGCCGGCGACACTATGAGGCATGCCGCTACCCGACGATTAGAAAAGGCCTGTAGAGCGCGCAGATTGGTTCGCTCCGTACAGAGGGGCAACGTCGAGCACGATCTTTCAACATAGCGGAGTCGTCGGCAGGGCCACGTCCACGGCGAACCCACTCCGAAGAGGGCGCATACCTACCTTGGGAGAAAGCCCACCGCAATGGCCGCAGCCTGCCACCAGCTTGACGTGTGCCAAATGGCTTGCAGTAAGTTTTGGCGTCGCATTGCGGAACGCGACCACTTCAAGTGCTGACAGGCTGGCGGCGATTTTGCGTTTTGACATGCCGGCGGTGGACAGCCGCAGCACGTCGCGGATTTTGCGCGTGGGTAATCTCGGTCTCGGTCCTGGCATTTGCCCCCACTCCTCGGGGGAAAGGAGGAGCGAAGGCCATGCCGATTCGCAGATCACCCAACGGGGCCCGTCATACCCGTAAACAGGCTGGTCGCAATCACCCGGAATGGGTGGTCGTGATTAGTCGGAAGCCCGGTTGCGATCGCTCGGTCCGCGCACCAAAAGGCGTTCGACCACGTGAGTTGAGCAGAAAGGGGGCTCCTCAGGCGTCCTAAGAATGTGTCAGGGACCGGCCATCCCAAAAGGGCATAAGGGAGCGCTTTACTTTCCATGGCGACAACCCCAGGCAAGTCGCTCCAGTACAAGTGCTGAGAAGCTTGGAAGCGTTTTGGTTTATGCGCCCCCAAAGGGAATTATGGTACTGAAATCGAAATAGGTCCGAGCCCAAATTAGGGACGGCAACAGCAAACCCACCAGCGACTGCATGCTGCTATCTCTTTTGCTGGAGCACCGCAGCTTCAGCTCGCCGTGACGGTGACGCGCGCGGGGAGCGTTTGTACGAAACGATCAAATCTGAAGCCGAAATGGCACACTCTGGTGAGGGGCCAGATTGTCCGTACTTCACGTACAGTTTTTGTCGGAGCAATCTTGAGCAAACAGGTTCTAAATTACCTGTAACGGGATTGTGATAGCAAGTTCTCTATGAAGCATCGGCAATGACAGACGAGCACAGCGAACTGGAACGTTGTAAGCAAGAGAATGCGCGCCTCAAAGAACTGGTTGTGCAGCTATCCGAACTAGTCTTGCGCGACGTCGTAAAACGCTCGGAAGACCTGAACTCCCGTGAGTCTTTGGCACAGCGTGGCTTACCGCTTTCTGGGCAGGGGGGCAGGCTCCGCCCTCGTCTCCATAGGAGACGGGGGCGGGCCTCTAACTTTTAGTCGGAATCCTTTGAGGTTGAGCCTGGCAGCGCATGCTCGTGAAACAACTTGAGGCGCAAATCGGATCGCGTCCCCTTACGCCAGCCCTGAGGCGACGAATGCGATGCCGACGCTCCAGGCGAGTGCTGGCAGATGCATGCTCCATTCAGTTGAAATACGTCTACGTAGAACGCTCGAACGCAGGATTTGCGCGCCGAACCGGGATTCGTTGCATCAATTGAGATGACGACATCGTTACAGTCGCAATCAATTCTTCGTTACGGTGAGCGGGCGGGGGCGCCAAAACCGCATGCCAGGAGAGGGACAATGACTGACCACGTGACTGCAGTCCTCGAGGTGCCCGACTACTCCAGAGATGTAGCTCTCAAGCGCGTGTCCGGCACACAGCAAATGTTTCAGCAGCCTTTTGCGGTGCTTCCTAAGAAGCGGCCCATTGTCAGAAATGCAATCCTTGCGAAACTTTCTCTGGAAGACCTCGCGGCAATAGGAAGATGCCTTGAGCCGATCATCCTCAAAGAACATATGGTTCTGCAAGAACCGAAGAGGCAAGTCGAGCACGTCTATTTCATCGAATCGGGTCTCGCCTCGCTAAGGATTGTCGCGGCCGGAAGCATGCTCGAAACGGCCGTGATAGGATATCGAGGCGTGGTCGGCGCCTCGTTTTTGTGGGGAGGGAATATTTCAACACATCAATCTGTGGGGCTCTTTCCCGGAAGCGCACACAGGATCCGGGTCGAGGATTTGCGTCGGTTGATGAAGGAGCGGCCTGATATCCGAGAGCCTCTCTATGAGTATGTCCAAGCGTTGACTTTTCAATGCGTTCAGGCGGGCTTGTGTGGTGTTCGGCACGATCGTGAACAGCGGCTCGCGAGCTGGCTATGCTTTGCAAGTGATGCTGCTGATTCCCGTGTGCTGCCGGTTACCCATGACTATCTTTCGTCCGTCTTGGGATTGCGTCGCGCCGGCGTAACCGAGACGCTCATCCGATTCGAAGAACAAGGAATCATTAGCAAGATGCGCGGCGTCTTGCAGATCGATGAACGCAGGCTCCTCGAGCAAAAGGCTTGCGGTTGTTACAAGCTTGTCTCAAGCGCTTATGCCTCTCCGAGCCCATGCTCTCGGGAAAAGGTCGGCCGAGTTTAGCGAATGCGCCCCGGCCATCAGCCGACCGCCGAGAAGCTCCAAAAGATCCGGAAATGGTCGGGCGAGGCGGTCGGTCTCCGTTCAAGCGTTCAGTTCGACTGAAACAGTTTTGGAGGGTGCTCGTGAAAATGGAGAGCGCTACTGGGCCTCATGTGAGGAGCGATCTTGCGTTCACTCGGCGAGGCGCCGCGATGTTCTTGGACAATTTCGCTCCTGATGTCATCTGCGGCGCGATAGGCCGGCAGAACTGGGTCGCAAGATGGACAGAGATTGGTGATGCTCAGTGCCGTCGTGCCGACTTGAATATCAGAAGGAAGGCCTTCGATGAGGCGGGCGAGGCCTGGCTTTGCGCGCTAACTGCCTTTGAGGTTGCCAGGCGCATAGTTGATGAAGACGATCCGAAAAGTGCAGAGATTTCGGCGAAAGTCGTAGCGAACATACAGAGGTTCGGATTGTCTCTGCGACAGAAGGTTGAGCGGGTACAGATTTCGTACGACGATCAAGCTGACTTTCTAGCCTATTATTTGCCAGCCGGTAATTCTGAATTGCGTGCGCCAGCAGTCATTTGCATCAGCAGCGAACAGGAAGCAGGAGCGACGCTGCTCGGGAGACTGTTGCCTGCGGTGATCGGCCGATGCATGTCGGTTCTGATTGTCTCTCACGACGAGATCTCATATGGCTCTGGTGTCCAATCGGAAGTGTTATTGTCTTGCTGTTTGGATTACCTGTCATCTAGGCCTGACGTTGACGCTCGTCGAATCGGCGTCTACGGGGACGGATTTTCGGCTGCGCTGGCGACTGATTTCGCTGTATCTGATAGTCGCGTCGCCGCGGCGGTTTGCGACGGTGGCTTTTGGAGTTTCGCGCGAATGTTGGCGTCCGTCAGCTGGATAACGAGGACGACAGCCGACGACGACGTAGTGTCGGAGCTGCGCTCGCGATTAGTGGGACGGTTGAGATGCCCAGCTCTGGTGGTCGCCGGAGGAAGCAGCATCGTCAGCGTGTCGGAGGCGATCAAGCTTCAAGCTGAATGCACGGCAGCGCGCATCGACATGGAGGTAGCCATTCCACAAATGGTCCGCACTCCCGCTGGCGAGATCGAAAATTTCGTGTCGTTCGACGATCGGATTTTCGGATGGCTAGAGCATAAGCTGCGCATGGCGAATGAGTGGCGAGTGCACACAGAGTCTGCTTGACGCGCGCCGATCACAGCAGTCGGCCTGAACCATTCGGAGACCACAGATGAAGAGCGTGAACTGAGCATGGCCCCCTTCGACAAGATCGCGCTCTTTATCGATGGCCCCAACCACCACGCAGCAGCCCGGACGCTCGGCTTCGAGATCGACTACAAGCGCCTGCTCGGAGAGTTTCAACGCCGCGGCAAAATGTTGCGAGCGTTCTATTACACGCCGATTATCGAGGATCAGGAATATTCGACGGTCCGACCGCTCCTCGATTGGCTCGACTATAACGGCTACACCGTTGTCACCAAGCCGGCCAAGGAATACGTGGACGCCTGCGGCCGCCGAAAGGTAAAGGGAAATATTGACGTCGAACTCGCGGTCGATGCCATGGAACTCGCTGAGCGCGTCGACCAGATCATCCTGTTCTCCGGCGACGGCGACTTCCGTCGCCTGGTCGAAGCGGTGCAACGTCGCGGCGTCCGCGTCACCGTGATATCGACCCTCGCTGGCCATTCGCCGATCATCGCCGATGAACTTCGGCGGCAGGCGGACGAATTCGTTGACTTGGTTGAGTTGATGCTGGAGTTTGGCCGCGATCCGTCCGAACGATTAGGCGCCGCATTAAGTGCTGGCAAGCGTCGCGAGCCAGCCAGCGCAGAATAATGAACGGAGGTGATTTTGTGCAGGCGGGTGGCCTAGGCGTCTAGCATTGCGGGCGGACCTACGTCGAGTGGTGCTTTGTTCTGCAGACGTGGACGTTCCCAACATCAATCACGGCCTGCTGCCGCCAGGTGTCCCGGGCAGATTGTTGCACAATAGCCGCGTCTGGATCGTGCTCGAGAGCCTCCATCGCATGAATGGCGATTTCGTGCCGAAGCCTGGTCGCGATCGGCGATCGGGACGATGCGCAGGTCAACCCGATCCGGGCTCTGTCAGAGGTCAGAGGAGCAAGTCGCTGGACAACATTGAAAATTCCATCGCCACTTGCCCAGCCACCTACGAGCCAGCTCGAGGGCGCGCACGCCGGGCTTGAGCTTTCAAGAGCTCGCCGACTTCCGTCGTGGAGCGGCCGAGATCCCCGCTCCGACCCGTCGACATAGCTTCGAGATCAGCGGCAATCTGTGAACCATCTGGGCTGTAACTGGCTTAGGAGGGGCGGTATGGGAGGCTTATGTGCAGATCGTACAGATATGTAACTGGGGCGACACGATAGTGGGGAGAAACAAGATCGTTCGTTCGTGGCGTACGGTATCTGCGAGCGCAAAGTCCCGAATCTGCCATTTAGTGCTTGGGCGAAGGCGCGCCGAATTCGTCGTTCGCGCTCAGCCAGATCGGACGAACGTTCTAGTAATTTCCCCTGATGCACAGCACAAGCTGGAGGCTTACAAGCATGAGATTGCGCATCTCAAGCAGTTGGCTGTGGCTCTCTGAGATTGACTTGCGGAACTTCGAGGAAAACGCCGAGAGCCGAAAACCGGAATACACGTGAATCTCCCAGCGACCAGCCAAATTGCATGTCGGCGACGAACAACGGTTGGACAATTGCCCGCTGCGGTCCGTAGTCCGGCGCCGCACGAGGTAATAATTTACCCCCCCACACACACACAACCATAGGTTGTAGTGAGCCGAGGGCGATCGCTCTCGCCGAATTGGCTAGGTCCTGCAAGTCGTGCCGCTTTAGGCCGTGCCCGCGGGTCTCGCCACGGCGCGCTACGATTCACTTTGCGCGACCGCGCCGGACATCCAAGATCCGTGTGAGAAGGGTACGGAGGGCAAGGGGGAAGGTGCCCCGTGCCTGGCTTCGATCAGGGCTGCCATTTTCTGGTCGATCCTCGCGAGTGTTCGAGGGCTGGCAATCGATAATCGGGGATGTAGCCTTCCACGGCTCGCTGCAATGTTCTCAGCTCAAGCGGCTCCGTCGTTTGCCGTTTCGCTTTCCGAGCTGGGCTGGGTCACTGCCGTCCTGATGATCCCCATATCCGTGACTGTAAGAAGCTAATGAAAACCATCTCCTCTTCAGCGTCTTGGGCTCGACAAAAGTGGAGCGATCTTGATTGAGTGCGGCCTGACGGTGACCGTTATTTGCCGCCACTCTTGTCCTTGCACTGAATCGTACTGCAGCGGTCCTCAGCGATGCACACGGTTCTTTATCTTTGCTCAGCGCTTCGACCACACAGAGTGACAAGCTAAATCGAGCCCATGATGGGCAACATTTCTGCGATAAGACCCCCATAAGAATGGTGGACCAATGAATTCATCGGGGCCTCAACATCATCGATCCCTCAGCGAGGGCGATCTGTCCATAACACTAGCGGCAAGTCAGCGTGGACCCAGGCGGATCCAATGCAAATTGTCGAGCATGAATGTCCCGAGGGCGTTTACGGCGTGAACGTCCTGTGATGTGAGCGCCCATGGTGGCCTTGGCTTGTCGTATGGGTCCTCTGACTGAGCGGCGCTTTTGAATGACGTTTAAGCAAGAGCTCAGCGAGATCATTTTCGCGAAAGTTGTCTCACGTCGACCTGCAACTCTAACACGTCGACTACATTTACGAAACGATAATACAATCTGCGCGATCATTCGCCACGTTGCGCTCTATTTGAGCACGCGTCTGCTCGTGCAGACAAGCAGGGCAGCCGATGCTGGCGGTCATCATAACTGGGATCGCCGGTGTGCGCACAGAGGACCGACTATGCGACGGTGGATCCAGCGCGGACAAGCTGGACCTGCCGGTGAAATCGCAGGCGCAGGTCCTCCTGCAGAGGGGGACGACATGCATGGGCTTGTTTCCTGGCGACATCGGAGGACACGATCCATCACTGAAGGCGGACGCGGACAGCTCGGCAGTTTGCTGGCTGCGCTGAGAAGGTGTCCAGGCAAGCTGATCGCTGCTGCTGCGTTCGCCGGCATCGCGACGGCGTCGACCTGGATGGCAGCGAATAGTTCGAGCGATTCGGCTCGAATTGCCAACGAACGATTCAAGTTTAGCATCAGCGAGGCGCAGTTCGCGATACGTCAGCGGCTCCTTGCCTACCAGCAGGTCTTGCGCGGAGGTGTGGGGCTCTTTGCAGCTACCGGCAATCGGGTAACGCGGGAAGAGTGGCGGACCTACGTCAACACGCTTGCCATCGATAGGGATTATCCGGGGATTCAAGGCGTCGGATTTGCGAAGCACATTGCCGCGCAGCAGCGCCATGCACACGTTCTGGCGGTTCGCTCCGAAGGATTCCCCGACTACCAGATCAAACCGGGTGGCGATCGCGACGAATATACCTCGATCGTTTATCTCGAACCGTTTGATTGGCGTAATCGGCGCGCCTTTGGCTTCGACATGTTCACCGAGCCGGTCCGGCGGCAGGCCATGATCAGGGCGCGCGACACAGGTGCACCGTCGATCTCCGGCAAGGTCACCCTGGTGCAGGAGACGGACCAGGGTGTTCAGAATGGCGTTCTGATGTATCTGCCGGTCTATCAGACGGCCGTGCCGCCGGCGACCGTCGAGGAGCGGAAAGCTGGGCTCGTCGGATATGTCTATGCGCCGTTTCGCATGCGTGACCTGATGCAAGGCATTCTGGGGACCGGCCAGCTCTCCAGCCTCAGGCTGGAGATCTACGACGGAGTGTCGCTTCAAGCGGAGGACGAACTCTACGATAGTGCCGATCCCTCCCAGCCACAGATCTCGTCTGCTTTCACCGTGATCGATCGGTTGGAGATCGACGGACGCACCTGGACGATACGTTTCAGTTCATTGCCGACATACGACGCTGCTGCAATCGACGTGCAGAAGCCTCGGCTCATTTTGTCAGGCGGTCTACTCGTCAGCCTGCTGTTTTCTGTCGTGGTCTGGTCACTGTTGGTCAACCGCGCCAGGGCGCGCGAACTCGCCGATGCCAACGAGCAGCTAAGCCAGGCAAAGGACGCGGCCGAAGCGGCAAATCGTGCCAAGTCGCTGTTTCTTGCAAATATGAGCCATGAGCTGCGCACACCATTGAATGCCGTGCTGGGTTACGCCCAGCTGTTGAAGCGGGATGGAAGCATCAGCAAATGGCAAGCGAGCGCAATCGATACCGTCCAACGAAGCGGCGAGCATCTGCTGACGCTGATTAGCGATATCCTCGACGTGTCGAAGATCGAGGCCGGAAAGCTGGACATTGTACCCGAGCCGGTCGAACTGTCGGTCTTCCTGGACGGTGTAGCTGACATTATCCGCGTGCGCGCGGATGAAAAGGAGATCAGGTTCGCTTTCGAGCCGCCATCGGACATGCCGCACTGGGTGCAGGCCGATGGGAAGAGACTGAGGCAAGTGCTTCTCAACCTGCTCGGCAACGCGATCAAGTTCACCGACCAAGGTCAGGTGGCGTTTCGCGCAACGTGTGTCGCGACCTCTCGCAATGACGTGCGAGTGCGCTTTGAAGTGTGGGACACCGGAATCGGAATTTCCGGTGAGAAGCAGGGCGCGATATTCAAGCCATTCGAACAGGTCTGCGATCTGCCGTATCGGTCCGGCGGAACGGGTCTGGGTTTGAGCATCAGCCGGGAACTGCTGCGCCTGATGGGCAGCGAGATCGAGTTTGAAAGCACGCCGGGCGTGGGAAGTCGGTTCTGGTTCGAAGTGTCGCTGCCCACGCTGGAGGTTGATCTGTCTCAAGCCCATGCCCTGGAGGTGGTGGTAGCCTACCGCGGACCGCGGCGGAGTGTTCTCATTGTGGATGACGTCGCGGAAAATCGCACGATCCTGGCGAACATGCTGGCTGGCGTAGGCTTCTCGGTGCGTGAGGCCGCGAACGGGCTGGATGCGCTGGAACAGGCGAACGCGACCCCGCCCGATCTCGTCCTCACGGACGTCATGATGCCTGTTATGGATGGCCTCGAGGTCATGCGGGCGATGCGCCAATTGGAGAAGCAGAGGGCAATCCCAATCATCGCGGTGTCGGCCAGCGTCGGTGCAGATGACCAGGCGAAGAGTTTCGCGGCAGGCGCGAACGCATTCCTGAGCAAGCCGGTCAACCAGGAGCACCTGTTTCGGGAAGTCGGCAGGGTGCTTGAGGTGAGCTGGATCTATCAGCGGGCCGCGAGCCCCGACGCTCAGACCAGCGAGGTGATCGTCGCGCCGAGCGCTGCCGAGCTCCTTCGCCTGTATGAGACGGCCAGGACCGGAAACATGCGCAAGATGAGGGAGCTTGCGGATGATCTTGCGGCCGGTAACGCGCAATGTGGCCCGTTCGCCGCTCGGTTACGAGAGTTCGCGGAGGCCTATGACTCCAAGGCCTTGGTTGCCTTCCTCAGAAGTTATGTTGATGAAAAGAAAGGAGCAGCCGCATGAGTGGTGCGTTGGCCTCAGACGTCCAAGGGCAGACGATTCTTATCGTCGACGATTCACCCGCCATGTTGCGCGTTGCCGCGGAGCATTTGGAGCGCAACGGCTTCAACGTCACGGTTGCTGGCGATGGAGAGGAGGCGTTGGCGCGAGCCGAGCTGGTACGGCCGGACCTTGTTCTGCTCGACGTGATGATGCCGCGGATCGACGGCTTCGAAACCTGCCACCGTCTCCAGGCAATCGACGGACTTGTGGATGTTCCGGTAATTTTCATGACCGGTCTGTCGGATAGCGACAACACGGTCAGGGCTTTCGCGGCGGGCGGCGTCGACTATGTGACCAAGCCATTCCAGTCCGAAGAATTGCTCGCACGCGTGAGAACCCATCTGACGCTTCGCGCAACCCAGCAACAGGCAAAGCAGGCGGAACGGGAGGCCAGGCAAGCCCATGCGCGCTTGCTGGACGCGTTGGAAGTGATCCCCGAGGGGCTCGCTGTGTTCGACGCCGACGATAGGTACGTTCTGTGGAACAAGCGCTACGCCCAACTCTACGCCGCAAGCTGCGACAAAATAGCGAAAGGTATGAAGTTTGAAGAGACCTTGCGGGCGGGGCTCGCCCGCGGCCAGTTTCCCGATGCGATCGGTCACGAAGCAGAATGGCTGGCGGATCGCCTTGCCCGGCATGCCAAGCCCCACTGTGAGCACGAGCAGCGCCTTCCGGGAGATCGCTGGCTGCGCATTGAGGAGCGGCGCACGGCAGATGGCGGTAGCGTGGGCGTCCGAATCGACATCACTGATTTGAAGCTCCGCGAGGAGTCGTTCAGGCTGCTGTTCGAGGGAAACCCGATCCCGATGTGGGTTTACGATCGCGAGAGCTTGAAAATCGTGGCCGTCAACAATGCGGCTGTCGATCATTATGGCTACAGCCGCGAGAAATTCGTTTCAATGTCGATCCTCGATATCAGGCCGCGAGAGGACCGGGACGATGTGGTTGCGGCTGTCGCAACGAACGAGTCCGGGAGCGTAAGAGATGACCGGTGCTGGCGGCATCTCAAGGCAGACGGAACGCTGATCGACGTGTCCATCTACTCCCGCAAGCTACGCTATGCGGGGCGCGAGGCCGCGCTGATTGCCGCCATCGACATCACCGAGCGCAAGCGCGCCGAACAAGAGCTCTCAGACACGCGCGAGTTTCTCGACATGGTCATTGAGAACGCGCCGACTCCCATCATTGTGAAGGATGCGCAGAATTTCAAATATGTCCTGCTCAACCGCGCCGCCGAGCGGCTGCTGGGTGTCCCGCGCACTCGCTACATTGGTAAAACGGCATTTGAGGTCTACCCCAGGGAGGAAGCCGAAACGATCTTTGGGTATGACCGGGCGATTGTGAAGTCGCGGCGCCAACTGTGCTTCGATGAGCATTGGCTCGACACTCCGGGGAATGGCAGGCGGCACGTCAAACCGTCGACCTTTCCAGTGCTCAATGCCGCCGGTGAACCACAATATCTGTTGACGGTTATCGAAGACGTGACCGAACGCAAGGAGGCGCAGGCGCGCATTCAGCACATGTCGCTCCACGACCAGTTGACAGATTTGCCTAATCAGACGGCCTTCAACGAGTATCTGGCGTCGGCATTCGAAGCGGCAAAATCATCGGGCAAGGAACTTGCCGTCCTCTGCCTGGATCTCGATCGCTTCAAGGAGGTCAACGACATCTTTGGCCGTAGCCTTGGCGATGCGCTCCTGTGTCGAGCAGCGGAACGATTCTCTGCGGTTGCCGCGGGTGCATTCCTGGCGCGCTTGGGCAGCGACGATTTCGTCGTCATTCTTGCGGACTGCCCGCAGCCGTCAGGTGTGATGACCCTCGTCGATCGCCTCCTTGCGGCGAGCAGCGAGGAATTCGAAATTGACGGACACCGCACGTACATAGGGCTCAACATCGGTGTTGCCATCTATCCAGCCGATGGCACAGATCCTGAAACGCTCGTCGCCAATGCAGATGCCGCGTTGTGCCGCGCCAAGGCCGACGGCCGCGGAATGGTTCGCTTCTTCGACGCCGACTTGGACGTTCGATTGCGCGAGAAACGCGCGTTGCATCAGGACCTGAATGCGGCTGTCTCCGAGGGGCAACTTGTCCTGCACTACCAACCGCAAGCGAAGATTGGAGGGGCGGTCATTGGGTTCGAAGCCCTGCTACGTTGGCAACATCCGATCCGAGGATTTGTCTCGCCGGGCGTTTTCGTGCCGCTTGCCGAAGAGAGTGGCGCGATTCTTGCCATTGGGGCATGGGTGCTGCGGGAGGCCTGCCGTGAAGCGGCATCCTGGACACAACCAATGCGCATCGCCGTCAATCTTTCGCCTGCACAATTCGTGCAGGAAGACCTTCCGGCCCTGGTGCACACCACGCTGTTGGAGACCGGCCTCGCCGCGGACCGGTTGGAGCTCGAAATTACCGAAGGCGTCCTGATCGGTGACTTCGATCGCGCGATTGCTATCCTGCGGCGCCTCAAAGCTCTTGGCGTCCATATCGCGATGGACGATTTCGGAACCGGTTATTCATCTCTATCGTATCTGCAATCATTTCCGTTCGACAAGATCAAGATCGACCAATCCTTCATTTCGAATGTCGAGCGTAATGGCCAATCGGCAGCGATCGTTCGTGCTGTGATCGGGCTGGGCAGGGGGCTCAATTTGCCTGTCGTCGCCGAAGGTGTTGAAACAAGCGAGCAGCTTGACTTTCTGTCACGCGAGGCGTGCGATCAGGTTCAAGGCTACCTTATTGGCCGGCCGCGCCCGATCACCGACTATTTGGAGACGATCGGCCGTCGCGCCCAGGTCGAGCGACCAGCGGCCGCTTCGAGGTGAATCCCAGCGTCAACCGTGAGTGTAGGCGGAAGGGTCCGTATCAACCGGCCACGGCGCGATGTCCTCGATGACCCGGCGATCACCGATCCAATTTTCGTCGGAAGGGCGCCAGGTCGGCATAACACCCCCATGTTCGGAGTGCACGCGCCTCCGTTCCAGTCAGGCGCTTGCTTGCAATCGTGATGGACTGCAAACTCTGTACGCAACGGACCAAGTCTGCTCGCTTTAAAGCAAGTGCCAACCGCGTCAAAACGGTACGCCGACTCACAAGGTGCGCTTCGTGCGTTGAGTCGCGCGCGCTGTCAGACGGGCTGGTTGGGTTAAGAGAATGGTAGAACAATACTGCTATATGACGAGAATCCGGCGTGCGCATTCATGCAACAGGGGAAGCGAGCCATGAAGGGCGTGATATTCAATGTCCTGGAAGAAGTCGTTACCCAGCAGTTCAGCCAGGATGTCTGGGAAAGTCTCGTCGATAAGGCGGCTGTCGATGGCGCCTACACGTCGCTCGGCAACTATGCAGACGAGGATCTCGTCTGCTTGGTCGCAACCGCCGCCGAAGTACTCGGCAAAACGCCCGGTGAAATCCTGCGCTGGTTCGGACAATCGGCAATGCCGCTGCTGGCCGCGCGTTACCCGTCATTGTTCGAGTCGCATCGGTCGTCACGCGATTTCATTCTCAGCGTCAACAAGATCATCCATCCCGAAGTCCGCAAGCTCTACGCTGGAGCGTCGTGCCCGTTCTTCCACTTCAAGCCAAGTAAAGCCGGTGCGATGATGATGGCGTACGAGTCGCCGCGCAAGTTGTGCATGTTGGCACAGGGCTTTATTGAAGGCGCTGCCAGCCACTATCACGACCACGTCGACGTCCATCATCGTGAATGTATGCACAAGGGTGACGAGAAATGCTTGCTGGAAATCAAGTGGGCGGCTTGAGTGCGTCAGATGCTGCCACAGATTGCAGACAGCCTTGATCTTCAGAAGCTCCGATTCGAGCGTCGATTGCAGCGCGAGCGCGCCGCGCGACTTGAGGCGGAGGCGATCGCCGAGAGGGGCCTTCGCGAACTTTACGAAAAGCAGCGGCAGTTAGAGCTGCTCGAGACCATCGCGACGGCCTCCAATCTGAGCACTTCCATCGAGGACGCATTTGACCTCGCCATCAAGGAGGTCTGCAGGTTTATGGACTGGCCGCTTGGTCAAGCCTATATCGTCGATCGCGGTGGTCAGGACCCTCGTCTAGAGCCATTGCACGTGCGTTATGCAACGGATGAGGATGCGCTGCGGCCGATGATCAAGGCAACAACGGCGGCATCATTTGCTCGCAGCGAAGGGCTTCCCGGCCGGGTGTTTGCCTCGGCGACACCGGTCTGGCTGAAGTGCCTGGCGAGTGACCGAAACTTTCCACGCGCTGACGCGGCCGCGGCCTGCGGCATCCATAGCGGTATGGCCTTTCCGATTCTCGTGGGACGCGAGGTGGCCGCGGTGGTGGAGTTTTTCTCCTACACGGAGCAGGAGGCTGACACAGAGCTGCTAACGTTATTAGGCCATATCGGGATCCAACTTGGCCGGGTGATAGAACGCAAGCAGGCGGAAGATCGATTGATCCATGATGCCTCGCATGATGGCCTGACAGGCCTGCCGAACCGGTTGCTGTTTGGTGATCGCGTCGACCGTGCAGTCGCTCGTGCAAAACGCACTTCCGACGAATATTGTGCCGTTCTTTTTATCGATCTCGACCGCTTCAAACTGGTTAACGACAGCCTGGGTCACGCTGCGGGCGACGACCTGCTGGTGGAAATCGCGCAACGCCTTAATGGTGTTCTGCAGCGGCATTCCACGGCGCACACGCTCGCGCGGCTCGGAGGCGATGAATTCACGGTGCTGCTCGAGGAACTCGACAGTCCAGACAAAGCGATGCAAATCGGGGAACTGCTGATCGATGCTCTCCGGACGCCGATTCTGATCGATGGCCAGGAAATCTATGCCGGCGCCAGCATCGGAGTGGCCAATATCACCGGCACGGAGCAATCGCCGGAAACGGTGCTGCGCAATGCCGATCTCGCCATGTACAGCGCAAAATCGCTCGGCCGAGGGCGTGTTGAGCTTTATGATACAGGCCTGCACCATATTGCGGTCGAGCGATTGAGGCTTGAAGGCGATCTCCGACGGGCGCTCACCAACAATGAATTCATCCTGCATTACCAGCCGATCGTTTCGCTCGAAACCCACGACATCGTCGGTTTCGAATCCCTGCTTCGCTGGCAGCGTGGCCCGCAAGATATTGTATTTCCGGGGGACTTCATTGGAGCCGCCGAAGACACCGGGCTAATCGTCCTGATCGGCGGCTGGGTGTTGGGAGAGGCGTGTCGGATGTTGGCTGGCTTGCAAGCCAGGTACCCTCGGCCCGAGCCGCTCACCATGAGCATCAACATCTCGCCCCGCCAGTTCATGCAGCCCGATTTCATCGAACAAGTCCGGCGCGCCGTGCTCAATTCAGGAGTGGAACCATGCAGCGTACGGCTCGAGATTACGGAAACGGTGGCAATCAGCGATCCCGAACGGACGATCCTCGTTCTCTCGGCGCTGCGCGAATTCGGTGTGCGGATCAGCCTCGATGATTTCGGGACAGGATATTCATCGCTCAACTATCTGCATCGGCTCCCGATTGACGCGCTTAAGATCGACCGCTCGTTCGTAACCCGCCTCGGCCTCACGGTCGAAGGAACGCAAATCATCCGTACGATTCTCGATCTCGCGGAAAATCTGAAAATCGATGTGGTCGCCGAAGGGACAGAACAGGAAGGACAGATCCGGAAACTCACGGAAATGGGATGCCACTACGCGCAGGGCTACTATTTTTCGAAGCCGGTCGCGCCGGCCGACATCGAAGCGCTCTTGGGCAGCTCTACGTCCCTCTCAACAGGGACCAACTGATCGGCTCATTTACCGATTGGCTCATCTTAAGCAGAGCGCAGGCGTCAATCTGACGCGGCGGCGTTGGAACGGACTGCGGGAGGGCGACCCAGGAAGTGATACGCCATTTTCAAAGAGCAAGGTGCGTGGCGGGCCGAGGACCTGTGACTGGTCAAGGTCAAGAACCGGCAACACCCAGCCTCCTGTCTATAGTCGCGTCACCGATCGGTTCCGGTTCCAGGGCCATTGCAGCCTCGGCGGGCAAGCTCCGCATGCCGGGTGGGGTCGCTGCCGGAGGGGTGGCCCGATCCGATCAGCCTAACCGGATTCGGCTCGGGTCATGATCAGAGGTAGAGGGAAGGAAGCGCGATCCACCCTTGGTACGGAACGCTCCAATCTGGAGCCGAGACAGCACATACTCGCGAGAACCAAGAATGTTCGTTCGTAGCGTACTGTCTTTGGTCAGATCAGAGCTCCCAATGTTGCCATTGTGTCGCCCCATCGTGCGGGGCTACTCGGGTCGAGGTCGCCGCGTACACGCGATGAGAGACGAAAATGCTGTTCTTTTCAAAATGCCCCCGCTGCAGGAATAAAGGCTCTGACGATGTTGTTCACAAATGTCAAACCTGCGGAACCGTTTTTTGCGAAGAATGCGGAAAGTCGCGGCTCGGAGATGTCTGCCCATATTGTGATGATGGCGCCTCTCCAGAAATCGGACAAATAAGATAAGTGCGATCCTGCATTGCAGATGAGTATGCGGCGCTGAACCCGCGCCCGAGGGGCGATCGCAAGACAACATCCGGGCTTTGTTGGACGTCCTGCTCCCCATCTGTTCACCGCATGGATCTATGGGTCTATAAACGTTCCAGCGGCTGGCGCTGTGGGAATGGGACCCGCCAGCGATCCAGTCACCACGCCAGAACCAAGACCGGCACGAGAGTTGGTCAGTCCTCAGGCGAACCTTCGAGTGGAACGGCAAAGCCTGCCTTTACGCGGTCAAGTATGACCATCGTCTTGAAGCCCTTAATGTCTGGGTTCTTATAGAAGAATTGCCGGGTGAATTGCTCATACTCCTCCATGGTGCGGGCAGTCGTGTATAGGACAAAGTCAGCATCGCCCGTGACGTAGAATCCGTTGACGACATCATCAGACGACTTGATGGCCTTCTTGAACCTATCGATGATGTCTGAACGCTCCCGCTCCAAGGTTACCAACACAAGCACTTGAATAGGTCTTCCCACGGCCTTCGGCGAAACGATTGAAACATCGGCCTCGATGATGCCTTCCGAGCGGAGCCTCTTGAGTCGCCGTTGACAGGCGGTAGCAGAAAGCCCCGCCATTTCGCCGATCACCTCGGAAGTCAGGCGGTTGTTCTTTTGTACGATCTTGAGGATGCGGGCATCTATTCGGTCGTAGTGCACAGTCGGCTCCAGGCTGAGAGTCTGTCTCGATGCAGTCAAACATCTGAACGGTGGGCGAATGGGACGAAGATATGTGACAAATAGCCGATTGGCGCAGATGTTCATCGTCTTCGTCGCGTCCGAGTGTCGAGTCTCACCTGCGTCCAATCATTACCGTGGTCGGTGTAGAGCGCTTGGCGTTCGGCGTCGATGTTCTTGGCCCTTACCGTTTGAACGCGCGTGGTCTCCGCCGGCTTCTTGCGCGGGCCGCGGGTCCGAAGGAGAGGAGCGTGGCTGCGCCGGTCTGGGTAAAATCGACACCGCGCCATATGCCGAAATCGAGGCCAGATAGGTCCTTTCCAAGGCGACGGCCGCACTCTCCGTGGGCGCACGTCGACGTGACGATCGTTCATAATACGCTGTCCAGCTTGCCGGGGAATTACCATGTCGTCGATCGGTACCAAGTTGCTCGACAGCTTGCGATCCGTTGAGCGTCCGGGCGACTTTTGCATTGGTGGAACTCGCGAGATCTTCATGCCGACGATCGACGTCGACGGCGTGGGCAGGCTCGCCTTTCCGGTTCTGCCCATCCAAGCCGAACGGCTCGTCGCCATCGCCGAGGCTGCTCCGTTCGGGCGGGGCGAGGAGACCCTGGTCGATCGCGAAGTCCGGAGAACCTGGCAGGTCGATTCCGCCAAGGTTCGGATCGGAGGGCGTCACTGGGACAAGACGCTGGCCAGCCTCGTCGCCGAGATGGCCCGCGCGCTCGGTGTGGGCGAGCCGGTTGCTGCCGACTTCTATAAGTTTCTTGTCTACGACACCGGCAGCTTTTTCGTCGACCACCGCGATACCGAGAAGGTCCCCGGCATGTTCGCGACGTTGGTGCTCGTCCTGCCCACGGCCCATAGCGGCGGCGAGTTGGTCGTCAAGCATCTCGGCCGGGAGATCGTGCTCGACACGCGTCCAGAGGAGCCGTCGGAGATCGGCTTTGCCGCCTTCTATGCCGACTGCATGCATGAGGTGCGTCCGGTCAAGACGGGATGTCGCCTGGCCCTCGTCTACAATTTGCGTTTCGTCGGCAAGGAGCGCGCACTGAAGGCACCCGATTATCGATCTGAGCACGGGCGCGTGGTGGGGCTGCTGCGGAACTGGGCGCGCGCTGAGGAGGAGCCTGATAAGCTGATCCTGCCCTTGGAGCACGTCTATACGCCGGCAGAGCTGTCCTTCAATGCGCTCAAGGGGGCCGATGCGGGCGTGGCATCCGTGCTGGTCAGGGCCGCCGCAGAGGCGGATTGTGATCTCCACCTCGCTCTCGTATCGATCGAGGAGAGCGGCAGCGCCGAACATACCCCCTATTACGGCCGTCGCCGCTGGAGTCGCGACGAAGACGAAGAGTTCGAGGTCGCCGAGATCTTCGACCGGGCGCTGATCCTGTCCGAGTGGCGGCGTCCGGATGGCGGCAAGGCCGCGTTCGAGGATTTTCCATTCGCCGAGGACGAGCTGTGCCCGCCCGACGCTTTCGAGGATCTGCTACCGGATGAGCAGCATTTTCACGAGGCGACGGGCAACGAAGGCGCGTCCTTCGAGCGCACCTATCGCCGCGCCGGTTTTGTGTTGTGGCCGACCGCGCGGAGGCTCGCGGTGCTGAATCAGGCTGGCCTCCGCACGACGCTGCCGTATCTCGAAGATCTGACGGCGCGCTGGGAGGCGAGCAACACATCGATCCAGTCGCCGTTATGGTGTCAGGCCGATGAGCTGTCGGGGCACATGCTGCGCTCATGGCCCCGCTCGTCCTGGCGGTCGGAGGACAGCGCCGAAGCCGGCCGGATGCTCGATTTGCAGGTCAGGCTGCGGAACGTGGAGCGCATCGACGCATTTCTCGCCGAGCTGCCCGCCGAAGGCCATTACGCCGAGCTTGATAACGGGGCGATCGTGCGGGCCGCCGCCCTTCTTCCTAGCTCGCGTGCAACGGAACTGCTGGTCCGGATTGTCAGGCGTAACGCTCAGGCTCATCTCAGCGCCTGCGGCGATCTGCTGTTGCGCTGCGTCGCAGCGCCGGCGGGTGCGACGGGCGACCTGGAGCAGATCGGCCGAGCCTTGATAGACGCGTTGCCGGGCAACCCGACCAAGCAGGAGCAGGTCAGCGCCTGGACACGGCCAGCGCCGGTAAAACCGGGCTTCGTTGTCGATCTCCTGGCGGCGACGAGCCGCATCGATGCGGGGCTTGCGGCGCGCGCGCTCGAGCACATGCTGGCCTGGCCGAAGACATACAAGCCGGACGACGTGCTGGTCCCTGCTGCTCTCGCGATTACCAAGCCGGAGGAGAGCAGGGCTTGGCCGGCGGTGATGCGGCTCCGGGAGGCGTCTCTCGACCACCTGCGCCGGCGCATTGCCCTTCCGCTGGAGGCGCCACGCGACTGGACCAGGACCAATCCGCTCAAATGCACGTGCGGCGACTGCCGTGGGCTGGGTGCGTTCCTGACTGCGGCGGATCGCCAGCAATGGCGCCTGAAGGCGGTCCAGGACCGGAGAACCCATGTTGAGCAAAGCGTTCGGAACGCAGCGTGTGATCTTGACCTCACGACGGAAAGGCGCGGCAGTCCCCACACGCTGGTCGCGACCAAGAACCAGGCCAGCTACGAACGCCGCGCGCAGCAGCGTCGGCAGGATCTGGAGCATTTATCGACGCTGGGCGGATGACGTTGGCCCCGCACCGAACAGGAGTTTGGGCACAGAATGAGCCGGAAGAATCGAGTTCCACTTGCTGATGGCGTCGCCCGAGCGGCTGAAGCGGCGCCTGCCGCCCGGCGCTTTGTGAGTGCCATCGACATGCTTGTCGGAATCGGGTGGCTTGAACTGCAAGCGGTGGAAAGGTGGCGCCGCCGCCAGATCGGTTGTCGGGAGGACGTTGTTTGCGCCAATCTGCCGCTGCATCTCGGAAGCCATGAAGCTTTTCCGCTCCTGGCCGATCGCGCGGGGATTGACCGCAAGCTCCCGTACACCGCGCCGCCAGAGACTGCGCTTCAGCCGAAGCGGAAATCCTGCGTGTCAATCGGCCCTTTAATTGCGGCTAGATGTCAAGTTCTCTCTTCCCTTTTGAAGCCATGCGGCAAAGTGGTAGCGCTCGGCCCGTCGGAGCGGGTCGGGTTGCGGAGACGGGGGAGCGAGGCTGGCGATCGATAGTCTAGCCCGCGCGGTAGTGGGTCGGTTAGCTATCCCGTAAATCTCGACGCGATCGCGTTGATGCCCGTGGCTGGGGTCATGGTCCTTTCCGAGGTCACAGAGCGCCTCATGATGATGTCCGGATCGGGCGCCTCAACGTGTGCAGCGGCGTGCGGACGAGCTGCCACCAGCCGATTGACCGAGGTCACCACGACCACCGTCCCAGCGGGACATCGCCGGCCCGGCGGACCGGACCAGGAGCTTGCAAGAGAAGTTCAGGCCGGCTTCGCCTGCCCCCATTCGAACGATGTGCCGTCGACCCAGATGCAGTGCAAAATCACGGCGATCTTTCGGGCAATGGCGACCTTTGCCTTCCTCATACCGATCCGCTTTGCGAGCTTCATGCCCCATGCCTTGAGGGAAGACCATTTCTTTGTCCGATAAAGTAAGACCGTTGCGGCCTCGAACAGGTAGGTTCGGAGAAGCCGATCGCCCCATCGAGATATCTCGCCGTTGGTCAGTTTCGCCGGATTGGTTACGCCGTGGCGCAAGGCCCACATAGGCGCCTCACCCATCGCATCGTATAGGCAGCTAAACGCGCCGCATCTAAAACAATGACTTGCCTATCGATCGCGTTCTCGCATCGCAGATTTAAGGCAAAATTAGCGTGCCAGATCGAGCTGCAGATAGTTCCAACCAGCTTGCCGAGGTCTTGATCTTGTGGACCGATAGATCGAGCAAGTTGGGGGGAGCTACGTCGATCGCTTCCAAGGAGGCGACCGTTGCGATCGGTGAGGGCAACAATCCGAATATCCGCCTAATCGTGTCAGGCATGGTTGAGCGGACGATTGGGAGAGCCCTAGCCATATTGGATTCTGCTTTGCTGTTGGCTCCTCTGCGACAAATTTCACGGGAAGCAGACGGCCGCGGACATCGGTATCACGAACGTCTTGAAACCGACGTTCATCGAATAGTTGACCGCCGCGCTTACGGAGTTGCCGCAGGCTGCGGTGGCATAGGTGAAACTGGGTGAGAGATTTGGACCGTAGTAGTGGTTTTGCGCATATGCAATGGTCGTTGCCGGGTCAGCGCAGCTGCGGTCTTGACCGATGCGCAGCGGGCGGCCTCTTCCACGGCGTAATGGAGACTTCCAATCAGAAGCAGACCGAGGCAGAGCGTCAGCGTGCCGATAAGCAAGGCAACAGGGACGGGCGCGACAATGGCAAACTCCACCACGGTCTTGCCCGTTTCGGTGGCGCGCAATGATTTGATGAATTGCCGCATGGTCAACTCAGTGACGCTTTCGCTGGAAGGCGGCGACGCGCAGTTGCTGTCGGCGGTGATTGAAGCGCGGGGGCGTTGCGATGTTCCGACTGGCGTCTGATCTTCGGATCTACCGTCACCACGAGCCGATTGACTTCCGGGCTGGCATCAACAGCCTGACCATAAATTAGCAGCTTGATCCGGTCGCGCCGGCGATTGCAGAACCCGAACACCGCGCGCTGGAACGGATCCAGCCCCATCGACTGCTCGACCACGCGCCCCAAAACGAAGCAGCAACTGCCCCACCTCAGCGGCCGGCTTGGCGCCGCTGAACAGGAATCCCTGTACCTCGTTGCAGCCCTCGGCGCGGAGCCGATCGAGCTGCTCGATGGTCTCCACGCCTTCCGCGATCGTTGTGATGTTGAGCCGGCGGCCGAGGTCCGTGATGGCGGCCACAATGGCGACGCAGTCGGAGCGTTCGCCGAGATCCTTCACAAAACAACGGTCTATCTTGATCTTGTCGAACGGGAAGCTGCGCAAATAGCTCAGGCTGGAATAGCCGGTTCCGAAATCGTCCATGGCAATGGCTACCCCGAGCTCGCGTAGCTGGTGCAGGATCGCGAGATTGGCTTCGGTCTCCGCCAGAAACACCGACTCAGTGATTTCGAGCTCGAGCCGCTTCGGCGACAGGCCCGCATTTGCCAGCGCCGAAATCACCACCTGCACCAGGTTACGGCTGCGGAATTGCACCGGCGACAGGTTGACGGCAACCTTGACGTCAGCCGGCCACTTCGTCGCTTCGGAGCATGCCTCGCGCAGCACCCACTCGCCAAGCGCAACAATCAGGCCGATCTCCTCCGTGACTGGAATGAACTCCGCCGGCGAGATCATGCCCTTCTCCGGATGGCGCCAACGCAGCAGCGCCTCGAAGCCAGAGATCTGGTCGGTCGCGATATCGATCAGCGGTTGGTAATGCAGCTCGAACTCGCCATTGGCGAAGGCGGCACGCAGATCTCGCTCCATGTCGCGGCGTTTCTGCGCCTGGAGCGCCATCTCGCGCTCGAAGAAGCGGTGCACGCCGCGGCCATCCTGCTTGGCGCGATAGAGCGCAATGTCTGCGTTACGCATCAATTCTTCGCCGGTCGCCCCGTCCCCTGGCGAGAGCGCGATCCCAATCGAGGCGCCGATCACCACCTCATTGCCGTCGATTTCATAGGGCGCGCTCAGCGTCCGGATCAGCCGGGCGGCAAAATCGCTCGCCTGGTTCGGCGAGGTGTCGGCGCCAAGGAGCACCGCAAATTCGTCGCCGCCGAGCCGTGCGGCAAGATTGTTTCCATGCACCTGGGTCTGCAGACGGTTGGCCACCTGCCACAGCAGGCGATCGCCCGCGGGATGACCGAAGGAGTCGTTGACGTTCTTGAACAGGTCGAGATCGATACACAACACCGCAACGCGTTTGCCCACTGCGTTGCTGCTGTCGAGCACCTCCTGTAGCCGCTCCCGGTAGAGCGCGCGGTTCGCCAGGTTGGTCAATCCATCGTGGCGTGCGATATACGCGATGCGGGCCTCGACCTTGCGTCGTTCAGTGATGTCGACCACCGCAACCAGATAGCAATCACGGCTGTCGAGCATGAGGCGCCGTCCGAAGGTGAGCACGCAAATCTCGCTGCCATCGGCTTTTACATGGCGCCAGTGCCGTTTCTGGTAGGCATCGCCAAGTTGCTGCAGCGCCTGAGTATGGCTGACCCACTCGTCCCTCGGCCAGATCTCGTAGACTTTCATCTTCACGAAGGTCTCGCGGGCATAGCCGTAGTGCTGCACTGCCGCGTCATTGACCTGCAGGAAGGCCATCGTCTCCGGATCAAACACCCACATCGGCATCGGATTGCTGTCGAACAGCAGCCGGAACGAGGCCTCTCGCCGCTTCAAGGGCGTGACGTCAGAAATGGTCAGCGACAGAATGTCGCCGAAGGCCGTCACCCCTAACCGGAGGTTGAGATCTTCGCTGTCGATCTCGAACTGGTCACGCTGGTTGTTCGCAATCGCAGCGCGCAGCCGCGCCACCACCGCTTCCGAACAGAGCAGATGGCCTCCATTGCTCAGATGCTGCCACTGCAGGCTTCGTTCTGCCACCTTGAGCAGTCTCGCGGCCGCCTGATTATGATGCACAATCTGAAAATCGGTTGGCCGTCCCGTCGCATCACAAATGGTCAACAGCGCGATCACCCCGTCATCGGTCGTGGAAAAGAGTGCATCGAGCAGATTGTATTGTACGCCGCGCTCGTTGACGTAGACGCCGACCAGCGTGCCGCCCCAGCGCGACAACGTCGGCAGCGCCAGCACGTCATACGTCCGGACTCTGCCGTCGCGCACGCATTGGGCGGTCGCGAGATAGGGACGGGTGTTTGTAAGCGCATTCGAGGCCGCTTCGGTCAGGACGGCCGCGCAATCCGGCGACAGCGTCGGCATCGGAATGTCCCAACGCTCGTGGTCCAGCCATTGCTGCGCATAGCGGCCTGTGCGCGAGACGGTGAACTCATCGCTCTCGCACTTCAACAGCACGATATGATCGGCGAGCCGCCCGAGGCTGTCCTGCATCACGTCTTCATAGTGGGGCAGGTTTTGGCCGGGCTTGAGCGCGGTCTGCCACTTGCGCTGCAGGACGGGCACGTCCTCGAACATATCCGCATTTGTTTTCGCGGCTTGCGTCTTGGCAGCACCCATGACAGGTCCCCCGAAACCGACGCTTTCTGCGGTACCTAAGCTTTCTGCCCGAGCGATATCAAAACTCAGGTCGGCTTAATTTGATGTAAAAAATCGGCCTGCAACGAATAGACGATGCGTCAGCTCGAAGTCAGCTATGGTGTCGCGCTTGTTCGTTACCGGCGAGTACGACACGTGCCTCTATGCACGATGAGAGAACACACTTGTGGAGCGCGTGAACATTGGTCCGCTCCGTACGGTGGTTGCACGCCTATAACCAACGCGATCTGTCAACATAACCGCGCGCCAACTCTGTCAGGTTGAGGGCAAGCCGATCGCATCCGTATGCCGACGCTTTGGTATGGTGCAACCGGCATAAACTCGGCAGGCAATAGAGGATCGAAATGAGGAAGATTGCGATCGCGTGCATTGCATCCGGCATCGTCTGCGCTGCTACCAATTCGGCACAAGCGGCGGACGGTGTCAGGTTGTGTCGGGACTGGTCGTACGACTGCATCAAGTGGGTGATTGATAACAAGAAGACGGTCGCCGACAAGCTGAAGGGGTATGAGAACTGTCAGCGGATGCTGGCAGCGGCGCGGTCTTCGGGGTCATTCTTTGTGGAGGCCCGCGGCACATCGGTGCCATGCAAGCCGTAGCGGTGGTGTTGCGGTGCGTCCTCATACGCGGTGCTTTGCCAAGAATGGGATTCTGGCGCGTCTCTCTCTGCAGGACCTCGCGGCAATAGGGGAATGCCTTGAGCCGATCATCCTGAAAGAACGTATGGTTCTGCACGAGCCGAAAAGGTGCGTCGAGCACGTCTATTTCGTCGAGTCGGGCCTCGTCTCCTTGAGGATTGTCGCGGCCGGAAGCATGCTTGAAACGGCGGTCATAGGATATCGGGGTGTGGTCGGCGCTTCGCTTTTGTGGGGAAGCCATCTTTCGACGCATCAATCGGTCGTGCTCTTTCCGGGAAGAGCGCACAGGATCCGTGTCGAGGAGTTGCGTCGGGTGATGAAGGAGCGTCCGGAGTGCCGAGAGCATCTGTTTCGGTACGTTCAAGCGCTGACGTTTCAGTGCGTTCAGACAGGATTGTGCGGCGTGCGGCACGATCGCGAGAAGCGGCTCGCATCCTGGCGTTGTTTGGCGAGTGATGCTCTTGACGCCCGCGTGCTGTCCGTTACCCATGACGACCTTTCCGCCGTCTTGGGAATGGGCCGCGCCGGGGTAACGGAGACGCTCATCCGATTTGAAGAACAAGGGTTGATTCGCAAGATGCGTGGCGTGTTGCAGATCGATCGACGCGAGTCCCTCGAGCAAAAGGCATGCTGCTGTTACAAGCTTGTCTCAAGCGCGTATGCGTCGCCCGAGTCCATGGCCGCAGCAAAAGAGCTGACGGACTAACCAGGCCGCCCGGGCATACTAATCCACCGTTTCAGTGCGAGGGACGGGGGCAGAAAAGAAGCGATACGTGTCGTCGGGAAGATGGGGCACCTGCTGTGCGATGAAACCTGAGAAGGAATTCGAGCTGCGCGTCTTCACGCAATTGAGGGCAACAGGTGTTCGTTGGCTCGTTTGTCTTTCGAGCCTTGCTATCGGCTAGAGACGGCCGCCTACTCGTCGTTCAAGAGCAAGCCTAGGTTAGTCGCCATATCTGTGATCGAAGCCAACGGTCGCCTGAGAGTTCGCGCGATCGTGCTTGCCGGCAGTCTTCGGTCAATCAATCCCCGCAGTTTGTGCCTTTCAACCGCGGTCCAGGGGCGGTCGTTCCTGTTGCGTGTACGCCGCGCTGCGATCTTCTTCTCGTTCCTGTCACTTTGAGGCGCATTGTTAATGTGCATGATCACCCCGCCAGTTCTGCTAATGGAGCCATACTGGTTGCCTGCGAGTCAAGAACGCGACGCAACAGAACGCAACGCAACTGGGACTGCGTCTTTGCGGGTCTTGTCGCTTTGTTGGCCGAGCTGAGCGGGCCGCCGTCGAATGTGCCAAAAGCAGCTTGCTCTCAGCAATGAAGGCGCCGTGAGCATCCAGGCAAACAGCCCCACCGCGCCGAGAACACGACAGGGCCGCCGCAGGCAAAGGCTGTCCCGAGAGCGGCACGGGGCAGCGAGGGTCTATAAACCTGCAGAGGGTAGAATATACCCGAAGTCGACTGTCCTAATTTGATGAAAGGAGACGGCGCCAGCAAATCAATCTGTCCGCGTCTCGGTCCGGATGAAAGTCAGAGCGTTACGGGCAGCGATTCAAGGTGCGTTCGGTACATTACGTACCTACCTATTGCTTTCATAGATCCCCGATTCAGCTAACGTTCATATCAGAACCTTGTGCGTTGACCAGATGGAAACAGCGCGGCGATATGGGATCGATCGTACTCTACGAAGGTGAGACGAACGCGCGCATGGTAAGTGGCGATCGCTTGCGCGGCATCTTGGCAAAGGGCAGGCTGCGCGGCCCAGCTCAGACTGAGTGCTCCACATCCCGCGAAGCGTTGACGAGGAGTCGTCCTGCACGAGTGCCTGCACGTCGTGTGGGAAAAAGGGCATGGCAATGAAGTCATCTCCTCTTCTGCGTTTGTGGCGGGACAAGAGGGGGGCGACCTTCATTGAGTGCGGCCTGGTCGCTGCCGCGAGTTCCGTTCCTCTTGTCTTGGCGCTGAATGGTCTTGGTGCCGGCCGGAACGTGGCTTGCAGTTCATTACCGTCATCCAACGTGTCGACCGATCAGCTCGATGAGTTGAATCTCGCGCGTGAACCGCACTGATGGGCGACATATTGTCGAGAAGACCCTCGCTGGTTCCTCGGAGCGATGAGGTGACCGAGCAAGAATGCTACGGTGCATGAGGAATTGAGGGATCACGCGACTGATCATCCTGGCTGCTCTGTCTTCTGCGACGCGATCGATGGTGGCTTCATGCGCATTCATGACGTTGTCTCCGGCAGCTTCTTGGCACGGACCGCGGCCGGCCTCGTGCTGCTTTGCTCGGGCCTGCTGGTTCTTGCCTTCACGTTGTGAAGACTGCCCATGAAGTCATCCGAGCGCATCGGCCTCAGCCGCCGCCGCCGTTAACGCCGACGTAGAATCCGCTCCAATCATAATAAGGAGCATCGGCCATCGGCCGCGGCTTGCTGTAATTGTAGTAGAGCTGTCCGGACTGGTCGGTGACGAACTAAGGGCTCATGACAAGAGTGGCGGCCAGGAGTCCTGGTGCACCGATCAGTGATATTCGCTTCGTCATATAGAATTCCACAATGAGTCCCTCAGAGCTCGCTCAGGAGTTGGTGACGTCCTGGCTGGTTTCGCTTCGTCAAACACGCAAGCGCGCCAGTCGCTGGTTGGACAAGTGGTCGGCCAGCTACCACCCAGCGCCATGAACAGGGTCGCAATATCCGAGAGCCAGGCGGCTTCCGCCAGCACTCGCGTGATCACCGCGCTGAAATAGGTCTGCTCCGCCGTCAGCAGCACCGCCTACTTGACCGGGCCCAGGATGAGCTGCTTCTGAAACAGATCGAGGCTCTGTTTGGCGGCCATCTCTGACTTGATCGCGGCGTGCACGGCCGGTGTGTCATGCTGCAGGAACGGATCGGGAGGAGCGTCAAGCTGCCGCCCGGATATCGCATCGTCTGAGCCGGCGAATTCGAGGACCTCGAGCTCGCCAAGAAGCGCCCGGCATTCGTGGTGCCGATCAGCCTACTGCTGATTCTCGTGCGGCTCTATGGCTTGTTAAAACTAGCGATCGCCCTCCAGCAACGTTGTGGCGTTGGTGCCGCCGGGCGCCGCCTGAAGTACGGTGTTCACGTCGCCGGTATTGAGCCCGTACCGCATCGTCTTTTCGCGATCGATCTTGATGTTCAGGTTGGGTTGACCGACCACGATCCCGACACTGCTCTGGGTGCCAGCCTTGCCCGAATTGAGAGATGAAGAGAAAAGCGAGATCGATGCCGAGCTATCTCGGCATCCTCCGGTAGGCAATCTCAAGACCATGCTATTGGACCCATTCCGAAATCGCTGCTGCACGACAAGCCCGTGCTGCTGGCGAACTGTCGCCACCGGATAATGCCAGCGCCGCAAGCGCGCAACGTCGCCATCGAGCAAGAACATTCGCGGCAGCATCCCGACCTCGCTACTAACCAACCGCAGGTCCCTCGTCATCCTTCGCCAGAAGACATCGGTCTTCTTGAACGTTTTCCAGGACTCGATCAATTCGGCATCGGCGAGCGACGTCTGGCGCGTATACCATCCGAGACTAATCGGAGCAGATTAATCGGAGCTGCACCAAAATGGCGTCAGAGCCAATATAGCAAACCGAATAACACCACGGTTCACCAAAACTCCCGTCGACCCAGCCAGACGTGGAGTGGAAGCATCACGGAAAAGACAAATCCCCCCGAGAGGTGGAGCCAGCTCATCCAGGGCCGCACCTCCTCCGATCCAAGATAGTACCGCCCAAAGGCGGTCACGATCAGGGCGGCATTGAACGCCGCCATGATCGATCCGGAAATGCGATTCTTCCGGCTCCGCCAGGCGCGCAGCAGGTGCACTGGAATCAGCGCGCCCAGCAGCAACAACGCCAGCATGGCGGCGCCGCCATGCACCATCAGCATCGTGGCCGCGGCCTGCTGCCAGATCTCGTCGCCGGCGATGTTCTTTTGCCAATCCGCTACGAGCCAGCCAGCGCCCGTCAGGGCCAGCACCGCGAACGCTGCGTAGATTGAATAGCGAAATGGACGCTTAAGCGGCAAGGTGCACCGCCTGAGGCCAGTCGGACGTGATTTGCACTTCCCCATCGACCGAGATCAACAAGGCACTCGCTCCGTAATGCGCCAGCAAGTCGCCGGCGCCCGTCCCGGAGATCATGACGACCTTCGTGAGCGCATCGGCGATCATGCATGACGGCGCGCGGACCGTAGCGCCGGCAACGGCACCCGTCGGCTTGCCAGCAGAGGGATCGATGATCGCCGATACACCCGGAGCTGCGCCATCAACCAGATCAAATCGACGTGCCGTCGATGCCAGCGCCTCATCGGTCAGCTCGATACGATCCAGCAAGCGGAGCGGGTCGCGGGGATCGCGCAGGTGGACCGTGCGCGGCCCCTGTCCGAATGCCCGAAGATCGCCGCCGGCATTGACCATGCCGCCCGGAATATCGAAGCGACGCAACACCTCGATTGCGCGATCGACTGCAAAGCCCTTGGCGATCCCACCGAGATCGATCGTGATCGCCGGTGATCGGAAGCGCACTGTTTGTTCAAGTGAAAGCTCGATCGTATCGGTGACGCGCCGTTCTGACATGGTGACCGGATCGCCATCCAATCCAGGCAGCAGACCCATGGCCTGCAATACCGGCGCGACGGTGACGTCGAAAACGCTCCCGGAGCGCCGATGCATCTCGACCGCCGCCTCCAGGACCTGGAACGTCCAGGCGTGAACCCGCGTCGAGCGCGCGCCAGCGTCTCGATTGAGCCGGCTGACGTCACTGTTGTGTTCCTGGAAGCTCATCAACCGATGAACCTCTGCAACGGCATCGAATGCGGCGTCAATCGCGGCATCCGTTTTGGGCCCGGTGGCGGCTGCGACCTCGATCTCGACAAAGGTACCGAGCAGCGGCCGCGCGCGGCAGGTCCTATCGGAGGCGATTGGCATAGGCGGTCAGTATCCTCTTCACGCCCTCGGTGACATGTCTCGAGGACAGCGTCGCGCCGGATATATTCCGGATGTCGCCGTTGATCTTCAATGCGCTGCCGCTGCTCTTGCCGACGAATTGCGTTAGCCAGCTCGGACTTCTGATCTCACCGCCATAGGATTCCAGGTATTCCAGGATTTCGACTTTATGCACTGCGCCGCCTGGAGTCAGCGCCACCGCATAGTCGATGAACAGGTGCTTGCCGATGACCCGGTCGATGATGAAGAAGCCCGCGACCTTGCCGCCGGCTTCAGCCTTCCAGACGCGTCCCGCCTGAACTTCGGTGAACTGCGTCGCTGACGGAAACGCCTGCTTCTGCGCCTCCGCGATCGACAGATACCGAACGGCATAGGCAGGCGAAGCCACCGACACGATCGCCGCGGCCGGCAGCGTATATCGAACCCACGTCATCTCTCACCAAACTCCCGTTGCTTTCGATCGCCTGTTTTCACCGGCGCTGATCTCAGAAGAAGAATCCGACGCCGCCGAGGAACGAGTCCGACATCGCGCCGGCGATGCTCTTGTCAATGATGTGCTGATAGGTCGCCTTCAGCGCGACCTTCGGCGATGGGAAGAGCGCGAAGCCGGCGGTATGATACTGTCGCTGCCCGGCGCCGGTCGGCGCATTGGCGTCGGTGCCGGCAAAGCCGCCGGCCTGCAGGTTTTGGTAGGTGTAACGATAGAACGGCACCGCCTCCCACTCGCTGTTCAGGATGGTCCCGAGCGGCACGTGATAGGCGACCTCGCCTGAATAGCCGTACATTGTCTTGCCGACGTTGTTGGTGGGATCTGAATCGTTGTTGGCGCGCAGGTTCTCGGGATGACCGAATTGCGCGCGGACATATTCGCCGCGCAGCTCGAGGCCGGTGTCGGGGACGCGATAGCGGAATTCGGCGTCGAACATCGCCATGCTCGAGTGGCCGAGGAAATTGCCGAAATCGTCATGCGCACCGCGCGGCGTCACGTTCGGCGTATAATACGCGCTGACGCTCCCGGCGAAACCGGGCAGGAATGGCGGCGTGAAGTCGAGCCGTCCGGAGACCGCGACCGCGTTGTTGAGTTGCTGGAAATCGCCGAGCGGAGGCCTTGAGAAGGCAAGTCCGTTCAGGCCATCGATACCCGCAGCGTAAGGCGTGCCAGGAAGCGGCACGGTCTTGGCCGCGGTCCGGCTGTCGAAGGAATCGCCGAAGTCCTCGTTGCTGGTGCTGACCATCACCTGGTACTTCAGGTCTTCGGTAATGGTTCCGTAGACGCTGCTGGACGGCACCGTCCAGGTCGACGGAATGAGACCGTTGTACAGCTCGGGCCGGTTCACGCTGTAGAACTTCGTCGGCTCGTGATGCTGGTTGATGTATCCGATCGGCACGAGGTCGATACCCGGTGAACGCACGTTGAACTGATCGATGATCTTGAAATCGATCCAGACCTGTTCGATCTCGGCGGTGCCGTGCAGCTTGTCGTCATTGTCGAATCCGGAGCCAGCGTGCTCGAACTCGATCTCGGCGTTGAAGATAATGTTTGGCGTGATGGCATAGGTCGGCAGTAAGACGAAGCGTGCGGCGTCGAAGCCGTTCTGCCACTGGCCGTTGGCGGCCGGAGTCTGTACGGAACCGAATTTGATTTCACCGTAGGCGCCTATGCTGAGGCCAGGCACAGGCGAGTCGGCGAGCCCGAGAATGGGCTTGTCACCCGCCGACGGCAGCGGCGAGAGGTTCAGCATCGGCTTGGCCGACGGCTCCGACAACGGGGCTTCGGGCGTGCCCTTAGTTTCCTGCTTTGCGTCCGTCGTCCCCTTCGCAGCAGTGGACGTTGTCGCCGCGTTGGCGCTCCGAATGGACGCCGGCCGCGATGACGACTTGGTGCCGGCGTCGGCTTGCGCGCGGCTGTCCTTCTGCTTCAACTCGGCCTCGAGCGCCTGGATGCGCTGCTCCATCTTGTCAAGCTTTTTCAGCAGTGCCTCTTTCGCGCGGTCTTCGGCCGCAAAGACACTGCCGCTGCTGAAGATCGACAGCGCGGTCGCCGCGAGCAGCGCGGCGCGCCTCGAGCTAAGGCCCGGTCTGAATTTCGTTGCGTCCAAGTCCGTGTAATGCCGCGACAGCATGCCCGCCCCCTTTCGAGCCGCGGAACGAAGACCCGCGACAATCGGGCGCACCTAACACCACAGAGAAGTTTTTCGATACGTTTCTGGCAGTCTAACTAAGAGCTAGACAGCGGTTAGAAGTTCTCCATTTTGGAATTAGAATAAGAAAAACAAGCCGAGGCCCGACAGAGTCCATGGATTTCGCGCGGAGGCTCGGCAAAAGCGGCGAAGTCGCTTATCAGGACAAGAAAAACGGACTCTCTGAGAAGCGGTATCAAACCCGGATTTGAAATCGTCTGTCGTATGAGGAGTTCTTAGCAACCTGCTGCGGGGCTATCCTAGATGCAGCCGCGGCAGTTCGTGCGTTGGCGGGGGAGCTATCGGTTGGATGAAGGAAGCGGGCTTCGTCGATATCCGCATTCAGCCGCTTACGGGCGATCAGTCAATGATCGTCGCGATGACGAGCTGTGGCGGCATTTTAGTCTCCTTGAGTCCTTCGGGCGGAAATCGAGCAGGCGAGCTACAATTCATAGATATTCGAAGTCTCAGTTTTCCCGGCGGCGCGGGTAAGCTGCTCGGCGATCTCTTCGAGCCTGAGATGGATTGCGACCTCTGCCTCATCGGCGGCAATGAGATCGGGCCAGACGCCGATCCGGGTCTTCGAGCCGAAGCCGAGCAAGTCTCGGACGAAGAACAGGGCGAAGTCGTCGGCCTTGAGCCTCTTGATCTTCCCGGGATCGGTCGCGTCAGGCTGGATCGGCGCGCGGCAGACATGGCCCAGTTTCGTGCTGGTCCGCTGACGGGTCAGCTCAAGAGAGCAAGAGATCGCAGTCACTGTTTAGGCCAGCCAAACAAAGGGGCCGCCGTGCCGTTTGAAGCCGGCGGCCGAGTTCGGGTAGGAGCCCCGTAGGGCTGCGTAAAATGCCTCTGTCGCAATTTCAGGTACAAGAGTGTGTTCTCTGCGCGATACATCAAGCGGGCCATTTAACATCCATTGTGTCAGTAGCGCGCCACTTTAGTGCGAAACGTGCGAGTTGGCGTCGCTCGGTTGAGAGAAGAGATCAATTCTCATTGATGGAAAATAGCGGACCTCATCCGCTCGACATCGTCACCGCGCTGAATGGCACGCTCGACATGCCGTCGATCATACGCTTGAGATACACGTGATGGTCTCAAGCTGAAGAAGATCAGCAGCAGCGAAGCGCGGCTGAGATTCGCGGGCAAGATACGCAGCATCGTCGGCACCGACCCGAAAAGAAATGATGGTGCCGGCATTGCCGAGAACGGCATGCCAGATACTCGTGAGGACACCTGACAGCAGTTGCGTGTCGTATCTGTACGATACGGACAATAGTATGGTCTCGTTGCCACAACAATGAGGGCGACAAAGGGCTGCGTCCGCACAATAATACTCCGCGGACGCGTCACCGACAGCCGTCAGCCTGGGCCCGCCTCATGTTGAGAGAGATCAAAGGGGCACTCCGCGCGAGGGCTAAAAGAACAACTCCCAGCCTCAAAATGGAGAGTTGATCATGCCAAACGATACCAAACGACCCGTTGCGAAGAAGGCCAGCAAAGCCGCGTTCGCTGGCGAGGTATGGCGTCCGTTCGAAACGCGCAGACAGGAAGTCGATCGCTTGTTCGAAGGCTTCGGCGAGGAGTCGTGGCGGCGGCCGATTCAGCCGCTCGCAGCATTCGAGCGAGCATGGCCGAGGAAATTCGTCGCCAACCCGGCCGTCGACGTCGCCGAAAGCGACCAGGCCGACGAGTTCACGGCCGAAATGCCTGAAATGGACGAGAAGAATATCGAGGTGAGCCTCGCCAACGGCGGGATCACCATCAAGCGCGAGAAGAAGGAGGAGAAGGAAGAGAAGTCGAAGGACTACTACCGCTCCGAACGTCGCTACGGCTCGTTCGAGCGCTTTCTCGATCTGCCCGATGGCGTCGACACCGGCAAGATCGAAGCAACGTTCAAGAACGGCGTGCTGAAAGTGACGCTGCCGAAGACAGCGGAAGCGCAGAAGCCGGCCAAGAAGAGCGAGGTTAGGGCGGCAGCGTGAGAGTTCGAATCAGCTCACGCAGGCCTGGAGCCGCCTGCGCGAGTGGCGTGTCCGGTTGATACGCAATCTGCTGCTCACTGAGCAGCAGAGTGCCTTAAGGGAGGACAACCATGGCCGATGAAAAGACCCAAGAGTACGACGGAGACTATTGGCGGCAACGCGCCGCGCTAACGCGAGACAAGGCTGACGCATACCTTCACGATGTGGCGATGAGAAACCGCCTGGTCAGGGTGGCGGCCGAATACGATAAGCTTGCTCTGCGCACCGATGCGCTTAGACATCAATCGGAGCGCCTCCAGTGGACCCACTGCGTAGGAGCCGGCAACGGCGATCGCGAGCTCGAATCCACGACCGCGCTGATCGATAGCCTGATGCCCAAGCCAATCATGCCGCGCGATGGTATCTTGGAAACGGCTCGACATCCTCCATCAAATTCCGTACCAATGACCGAAGCTCCCCGGCGATCGCAACGTGATTGACGTATTCCGTCGAACAAGCTGCTTGCATCTTGCCGAGTCTCTCTAACATCTGCGTCGGGCGCGTCTTGCTGCGGCCGGCGTAGGTATTTGAAAAAGGTGTGGCTCTCAAGCGGTCCGGTGATAACTAAAGGCCACGCAGGCGCGGCGAGCCCTCGGAAACGGCCCTGCCGTGCTGAGAACACGACAGGGCCGCCGCAGTCTAAGGCGACCCCGAGGACAGCACGGGGTAGCGAGGTCCAATCGGCCTGCACGAGGTAAAATCTATATGAAATCGGCCTGTCCTAATTTGATGAAAGGAGTGTCCTAATTAGGACAGCGCCAGCCAATCAATCAGTCCGCGTCTCGGGCCATGATGGATACGGACGAAGGTGAAGACGTTACGAGTGCACTGATTAAGGTGCGTTCGGTACATTACGTACTCACCGATTGCTTTCATAGATACTCAATTCAGCTATCGTTCAGCACCTTGTGCATTGACCAGATGGAAACAGCGTGGCTCTCAGCGGAAGCCTGGCGTTTAGTGAAATTTGCCCTCGTCCCGGAGCGTATTGCGACGGGCGAGAACGTCGCTCTCGTGCCACCCGAGGCGGCGAGACTACTGCACCCAGCTTGGAGTATTTCCGCCGAGGCACAGATTCACGAATCTACGTAATGCCCGTCGGACCCCGTCTTGCCGGATCCTGGACAAGCCGCAATCCCTGAAGCCGGAGCCCCAACTCATTTGGCTCAAGCCAGCGCATCGGCCGCCGTTAGGGCCCTCGATCTGAAGACGAGCGATGCCGGTTACCTCGCGGGCATCGGCAATTGAGAATTTCCGCACTGGTTCGCGGTTTGCGAATGTTCGTTGCGTCGGCACTGGTTGGGCCGCTGTCGGAGAACAAGACGTAGTCGAGACCGTCCGGTGCCAGCTTCAGAAGTCCGCTCAGCAATCTCCTTCGCCGCATCGTGGGTATAGCCGGCAGAGATGATCTGGTTAAGCGTGCCAGCCTGTTCCTGGATCGCTCTCACGATATGTGGATGGCAATAGCCGTGGGTCACGACCCACCAAGATGAGATTGCATCTATGATGCGGCGACCATCCGCCGTGTGGAGATAGGCGCCATCACCACGCGCAATCTTCGTCATCTCATCTTGAAGCGCATGTTGCGTGAACGGATGCCAGACCGACGACTTCTTTGGCATCATGGCTTGAAATCATCTCGGCGGAATGACGCGTTGAACGCAGCCTGCAGCATGTCTGACGAGAGAGGAGCAATCCAGGGCAACCGCCCCAACCACCGCACCCGGCCGATCTCGCAAATTGCTCTTTCAGCTTCCGCACTCCGTTCGCCAATGAATGCAACCCCAAGAATGGCGAGCTGGCGCTTTGGCAGAGCCTCTATCGAGGGCAGCGATTGGTTGATGGTACCCAGCGCTATAGCGCGACAATCAGGGGTTCTTCCGCACATTTGGTGCATCGAGAGCAACGGAAGGTCGGTCGATTTCAGGCGGCCAGAAGCACGCGTCGACGCAGTAACGGGTAACTTGCGCGACCATACATCTGTCGTTTGATGGCTTTGATCCTGCTGATCTGGCCTTCGACAGGACTGGTTGTCCAGGACGTGGTTATTGCTGCGCGGACGGCGTCGACGTCGCGCGCGATGCCGTTGGCGAAGCTCTTGAGCTCGCTGTTGGCTGCTTGCGCGATCCACTCATCGAGCTCGGCGATGTCGCCGCCGCCGAGAAGGGACACAAATCGCTTCGCCAGCTCGGCTGCCGTGGCGAGTTCCGGCGCTTGCGCAAACAGGTGTCCGAGAAACAGCTTGGCTTCAGCATCGATCTGATCCAGATTCTGGCTCAAATACCAAGCACAGCGACGACGTGTAGGAGCTTTCCAGGTCGGGGGCGGTTGTGCTGCTCCTTCAGGGGCTTCACGTTCACGCCTGTTCGCGGCCCATCGCGCTATCGTCACCCGACTTCCGATATAACCCTGCTGCTGAAGCTCCCGCCAAAGCTGCTGACCCACCCGGCTGCCTGAGGCCCATCGCGCTTCAAGCCATGCCTCGAAGGGCGCGAGAAGATGCGAGGGTCTATGAGGACGCGAATGCTCTGGCTCGCCGCCGGCGGCGAGCCAGCGCTGGACAGTGCGCCTGTCGACACCGAGCAGTTTGCCGATGCCGGATGTCGGACAACCTTGCGCGCGGAGGCGACAAATTTCATCCCAACGTTCGCGTCGCGCAGCTCGTCTATCCGCTCGTAATTGTGCAAGGCCCGGCGCTGGCGCGGACACGCCGGTGATCGGAGTTTTTGCGGCGGCCATGATTTGCACCGCTGCGGCTAGATTGTGACGATGGCGACCGACCGCATGACGCAAGGCGTCCCCCAAGCTATTAAGTAAGTGCCATCGGTCCGCGACCTGAACTGCGTTGGGCGCACCACAGCGTGCGCCGTCAGCATAAAGACCCGCACGATCGCGGGCCACAATCTTGATCCCCGGCCAGCTCTTCAGCCAGCGAGCAACACTGTCGGCGTTGCGATCCGGAAGCAGATCAAGCACGCAATTGCGCTCCAGATCGCAGATAATCGTTCCATATCGTTGGCCACGACGCCAAGCCCAATCGTCGATGCCGACGACAGTCGGAGCAGCAAAATCCGGTAAGGGGGCCGAGTGAACCATCCGCAGCAAGGTATCGCCGCTAACCGGCATGGCGAGTTTGTGCGACAGGCGCGAGCCGGGCTCTCCGCCCACAGCAAAGCCGATCGCCAATTGGCTCTCGCCGAGACGGATTGTTCGTCTCGCTCTCGGCCGTACTGTCGTCGGTAGTCGCTCGGTAAATATTCGGCGCAGGCATCCGGGGTTCGCGCATCGAAACCGTCGCGCCTGAAGACGGATTTCGACCACCTGACCCTGCCATGGCAGATCGGCTAACCGTCGCGTGTAGTGGCTGTGGACCCGACGAGTTTGGTAGCTGCAACAGGGACAGAGCACGACCGCTGCCTTCGGTCGAGCCACGAGTACCACCCTGTCAGTTTGGGGAAGTATCTGGACAATCAAAAGCTCGGGGGAAATCAGCGAGCGGAAGGCTTGGAGCAAGGCGAAGCACGGCGTCGACTGCGATTCCAACCTTATGCCCTTATTCGCACTGTCCGTGAATCCCACACCCTGCACCAAATGTGCGGAAGAACCCTTGATTGTCGCTGGAGTCTCACCCTGATCGCCGCCGCGCACCAGCGCGGTGCTCGCGCAGAGTACGACGGGGAAGCCGCCATCGCTCGAAAATGTCAATGTAAAGTATGCCGCCGCGCAGCGGCACCATGAGCCCACCGGCTCCCTCAATCAGTAACGGTCGCTCCCCGGTGTCTCGCACATCGAGCGAATCCAAATCGATGCGAACTCCGTCGATTTCGGCGGCTTGATGGGGTGAAGCGGGCGTTCGAAGGCGGTAACGCTCCGGCACAATGCGATCGGGTGAGAGAGTGCCTTGAGATGAGCTCGGCATCAATCTCTGCGGATTCCGAGATGATGGTGCGCACCGTACCGACTTGATGGCGCGCAGGGTTCCGAGATGATCGCGCGCAGCATTCCGAGCATTGTCCGCGCAGCATTCCGATTTGATCGCGCGCAGTTTCGGATGGTGTGAGGCCCGATCGTTGGGCCATTTCTTCGGCTGGAAGCAGCTGGGAGGATTGGATGCCGACGAGGAGGGTTATCATGCGCCAGGTGCGCGAGATTGTGAGGTTGAGCCTTGAGGCTGGGCTCTCGACACGCGTGGTTGGCGAGCGCGTCGGCATCGGGGCGACGGCGGTACGTGACACGCTGAAGCGGTTTGCGCGCGCGGATCTGGCATGGCCAGTCCCTGAAGCGATAAGCGACGCCGAGCTGGAGCAACTGCTGTACGGGATGCCTGGCGTGAAGCCGGGTCGCCGCAAGGTGGCTGAGCCTGACTGGTCCGTTATTGCCCGCGAACTCAAGCGCAAGCATGTGACCTTGCAGGTGCTGTGGGACGAGTACATTGCAGAGCATCCGGACGGGTACCGGTACAGCCGTTTCTGTGACTTGTTCCGCAACTGGGAAGGCCGGCTGCCGCTGGTGATGCGCCATCACCACGGCGGGGGCGAGAAATTGTTTGTCGACTATGCCGGCGACAAGGTGCCGGTGGTTGACCGTAGGACTGGCGAGGTGCGTGACGCGCACATCTTCGTCGCGGTCATGGGCGCATCCAGCTTGTCGTTCGCGCTAGCGACGTGGACGGAGCAACTCGGCGACTGGATCGAGGGACATAACGCGGCCTTCAGCTTTTTTGGCGGCGCGACACAACTGCTGGTACCCGACAACGCCAAGATCGCGGTGATCAAGGCCTGCCTCTACGACCCTATGGTCAACCGCAGCTACAGCGATATGGCGCAGCATTACGGCACGGCGATTTTGCCGGCACGGCCGCGTCGCCCGAGAGACAAAGCGAAGGTTGAGGCCTGCGTCGGAATCATCGAGCGCTGGCTGCTAGGGCGGCTGCGTAACCGCACTTTTTACAGCCTGGCCGAACTCAACGGTGCGATTGCCGAGTGGCTGGCCAAGCTCAATGACGGACGGGTACTGCGCCAGTATGGCCGCACGCGGCGCCAGCTGTTCGAGGAAATTGACGCGCCGAATCTTAAACCGCTCCCCGGCGAGCCGTGGGTCCATGCCGAATGGCGCCGATGCCGGGTCGGGCTCGACTATCACGTCGAGATCGAACGACACTACTACTCGGTGCCCTATCGCTTCGCCCGTCGCGAGGTCGAAGCGCGGATCTGTGCGCGAACGGTTGAAATCTTCCTGGGGGGCGAGCGTATCGCCGCGCACATGCGCGGCAGTGGCAACGGGCGGCACACGACGATCAGCGCCCACATGCCTTCCAGCCACCGGCGCTATGGCGAGTGGACGCCGGCAAAGATCCGCAGCGAGGCAAGCCGGATCGGCCCGATGCTGCGCCTGCTGATCGACCGGATCATCGAGGATCGGCCGCATCCCGAACAGGGCTATCGTTCGTGCCTGGGGATCATCCGGCTTGAGAAGCGCTTCGGCGCCGAGCGCCTCGAGGCGGCCGCGCTGCGTGCGATTGAGATCCAGGCTCGCAACTACCCAAGCGTCAAATCGATCCTCGAGAAGGGGCTCGATCGTGTTGCAACGCCCGCGTCCCCCGAGCGCGAGCCGATCCTACACACCAACATCAGAGGCTCGGACTATTACCACTAAAAGGGAAGAAAATGCTGACACACCCCACACTCAACTTGCTTACCCGGCTCGGCCTTACCGGCATGGCCGAGGCCTTTACGAGCCTCGCCGACAACGAGGAGGTCCACGGTCTCGCTCACGCCGAATGGTTGGCGTTGCTGCTGGACCATGAGGCGACCTGGCGTAACAACCGGCGCCTAGCGCTTCGTCTTCGCAAGGCAAAGCTGCGTCATCATGCCGTGCCCGAGGATATCGACTACCGCGCACCCCGTGGGCTCGACCGCCGCTTGTTCGACATGCTGCTCAAGGGAGACTGGATCAAGAACCACGAGAATTGTGCCATTGTCGGGCCAACCGGCGTCGGGAAAAGCTGGCTTGGCTGTGCGCTTGGTCACAAGGCCTGCCGGGACAACCACTCGGTACTTTACACCCGGCTGCCGCGGTTGTTCGAAGAACTGGACCTTGCCCGGGGCGACGGCCGACTCACTTCGCGGATGAAGAGCATCGCCGCGGTCGAGCTCCTGATTTTGGACGATTGGGGCCTCCAGGCCATCGACGCCAATGCCCGGCATCATCTGCTCGAAATCCTTGAGGACCGCTACGGCCGTCGATCAACACTCGTCACCAGCCAGCTTCCAATTGCCAAATGGCATGAGCTCATAAACGACCCAACTTACGCTGATGCCATACTTGATCGCCTGCTTCACAACGCTCACAGGCTCGAACTGAACGGTGACTCCATGCGTCGCCCGCCGGTTCTTCCTCGGCCTTGACTACATCGTCGGCCCGATGACGACCGAGACTGCGGCCCGCGAAGCTGACCGGCCGCTACGGCACTGTTGGGGGTGCGCGGCCAGTCAGCTTCGCTCCATCGAGCGACACCAACGTGATCTCTTCGGCGGCCGCTTGACCACGGGCCAACGATAGTGCCAATTGCCTTTAACGATCGGGTGCTTCACATGCGCGCGATCAGATTGGAACGCTGCGCGGCATCCGATTGGAATAACTGCGCGCGATCATCGGAATCCGCAAATCTCTCCGAGACAGACCTGAATCGGCTTCCAATAATCCGCGCCGATGAGATCTGCGAGCCCGGCGGAAAACACCGTCTTGCTGATCCCGGTATCCTCTGCCCGTGATTACGATCCGCTGATTCATCAGAAAGTCATCCACGTCTCCTCGACTAACGCATCAGGCATGTCGGATACGTCATCCTCTCTGACATTGAGCGTCGGGAAAAGTCGCAGCCATACCGTTCCCGCCGGCACAGGTGGGGGCCGTTTTCCACGGATGTCAAAGCCACGAACCTGAAGGGCAGAAGCGAGCCCCATCACATGCGCATTGTCATCGACAATATAGGCGAACGATCTGTGAGTTCGATGGACACGAGCAGGCCGCACGGCGATCTCCCGAGCAATTGGCCAGACCCCGCTGCCGCTCAGGCTCCTCGTGTAGCGTTGCGTGCTGTACGTTACGGACAGATTCGCTGCTTTGAGGCGTCATCAATTCCGCTAATGTCTATAATGTAAAGTTGTGCATGGACCTGCTGAAACAGCGCGGTGCTCATGTTGAGCGCGCGAACGCGCTGCAAGCCAGGTTCATTTTCTTTCATGACGTCCTCTTTCCCGGAGCACCTTGGGTGGTCTTTCGACTGCACCGACGCTCGCGGGGTAAACGCGCAGAGTTCGGACGATAAGGTCTCTGTAGAGAGCTCTTGCCCGATACAATGTCCCATCTTTTGGCAGACGCGCGCTCTTTCTCATCCGAGGAGCTGCGGCCATGTCTTCTGGGGTGCAATTGAGAGTGTTTCATGCTTGATCTTTTCTCTGTCGGCTTCCTGGCACTGGCCGTAGTTGGCCTCGTGCTGCTTGCCCTGCCTTCGATCGACCCGAGCAATCGTGAATGAGGCGTTTGCCGGCGCTGGAGCGGCGCCGACTGACCGTCAGTGATCACTTGAGAGCCTGAAGGCTCTACGAAGTACGGCGCGTACCGCCATGGCACAAAACAGGCTTACGAATGCATGTTGAGTCCGTTCCGTACAAAAGTATGGACGGCGATAACGAACCGAACCTGTCAACACAGCGATGCGAGACGCGACGTAGTCGTCGTTGCCGAAGCGGAACGAAGTCCGGTTTAATCGAGCGTGAGAACGTGTCGTCTGAGGCCTTGCCTCCCGCCAGGGTTTTGTGATCAAGCAAGAAGGTCGCTTCGTTGGCGAAGGGGGAGCCTTGTGGCTTACGAAACTCTTGCGCCAGGTGCGCAAAGGCTAAAGCTGTGGGGAGCAATCGCCGTGCTGCTGTTCGGCCACGAAGCCATAATAGAACGTGGCAAGCCGTCATGCCGTAGACATGAGCTAAAGAGGTGACTCGTGCAACGCGGAAAAGTCGGGTCGTGCGGCCCATTCAGCTATCACCTGCCAACGCATTTATGCACCCTGCTGCCTTCGTGACGACCAGATCGCCAACTTTCAAAGTATTGATTGCCGCCGAACTCGCGCGCATCGAGGCCCAAATCGTGAATACGCCACACGGGCCAGAGCGTGACAAGCTTGACCGCAAGTTGCATCGGTTTAGGACTGCGTTCAACGTCGATAGCTGGGTGTGTCCGATCGACTTAAATCGTCTGAATAGCAAGTGCCAGTGAAAGCCGCCTAGCGGCGTCAGGCTCTTTGTTTGCGTCAGTATTGCTGGTTTACGCGGCCTGTGCGGACGTCTGCGAATGATTGCTTATTCGTTTTCTGTAGTCTTGCGCTCTCGCAGCGTCATGTTCAGCAAATAGACGCTGATCCCGACGAGGAGTGCGAAAGCCCAGACCGCCCAAACGGCGAATCTCAAATGCACGGCCACCGGAAGGGCGGCTGCCGCCATGCACAAACGACCCAGTAGCCTCGGACACATGATGCACGCCCAACAAGTGCGACGCAACGTCGCGACTGAAATCTGGGAGCCGATGATACGAGCGCACTCTTACACGAAGCTGACGAGACGGTCGCTCGGTTCGATCGTGGGCTCTTTCCGTTCGACGATGTTTAGTATTGAGCAAAGCAGCGTCGCAATATGGCTTCGAGAAAGTGAAACATTCGTAACAAAAGGAGCGGTCAGTTGCGTACAACCCTGGGCGGGCCACGACGTGATCATAAGCTCAGTTGTGACGCGGGAGTAACTCCTGGCTGCTCCACCAAGCGTCCGCTATTCTCGTCGTCCGGCCACGTTTCGCATCGAGGTGCCATGGCAGATGCAAGGATCGAGAGCGAGCAACAGACGGCGCTGCTGCAGCGCGGCTTGCGGCTCGAGTGCACAACGCGCGGTTGCAACGTTGCGGGCGCCGTGGTCGTGGATCGCAGGCGCGATCGCTCGCGATCGCCGGCTTTAGGTATGGACTCGCTCATCGAGATATTCGCCTCGACCATCGTAGTCTGAAAGCTTGGTCGCATGTCGGGCGCAAGGCACACGCTCAGCACTTGCATCGAGACCCCTCCGGGTTCCTTCGCACGGTTGGTGGTCGATGGCGTCGACCACAGTCCGGGCAAGCACCGCGAGGTTTGGCTGACTCACAACAGAACTCTGCTGCCGACCAATCGTTCCAGCCAAGTAAATCCCGTATGTCAGCGATTTCAACTCGATAGTTGTTCTCTCAGCGCTAACCAAAACATTGGGGGCAATGCTGCCGAAGAAGCAGATGAAATGCTTCACACGGTTCGAACGGACGTGACGCTCGGGGCGCGCGTAATGCGAGCCTGGTGTCACGTGGCAGAAAGATTGCAAGAACAAACAAATACCCCGGCATTGCTGCCGGGGTTTTCGCGGTTCGCGTGACGCGATTGGATCAGAAGTCCATTCCACCCATGCCGCCCATGCCGCCGCCAGGCGGCATTGCGGGCCCGGCGGCCGGCTTCTTCGGCAACTCGGCGACCATGGCCTCGGTGGTGATCAGGAGCGCCGCCACGGAGGACGCGTTCTGGACTGCGGCTCGCACGACCTTTGTAGGATCGATGATGCCCTTGGAGACCAGGTTGCTATACTCCCCGGTCTGTGCATCGAAGCCGTAAGAGTACTGATCCTTCTCCAGGACTTTGCCGACCACGACCGAGCCATCCTCGCCAGCGTTGATCGCGATCTGACGAGCCGGCCAGGACAAGGCCTTGCGCACGATCTCGACGCCGGTCTTCTGGTCGTCGTTCTTGGTGCGCAGGCCCTTGAGCGCTTCGGTGGCACGGAGCAGGGCGACGCCGCCGCCCGGGACGATGCCTTCCTCGACTGCCGCGCGGGTCGCGTGCATCGCGTCATCAACGCGATCCTTGCGCTCCTTCACCTCGACCTCAGTCGCGCCGCCGACGCGGATCACCGCGACGCCGCCGGCGAGCTTGGCGAGACGCTCCTGCAGCTTCTCACGGTCGTAGTCCGAGGTGGTCTCCTCGATCTGCGCCTTGATCTGGGCCACGCGGGCGTCGATATCGGCCTTCTTGCCGGCGCCGTTGACGATCGTGGTGTTTTCCTTGTCGATCATCACCTTCTTGGCGCGACCGAGCATCTGCAGCGTGACGTTCTCGAGCTTGATGCCGAGGTCTTCCGAGATGGCCTGGCCGCCGGTCAAGATCGCGATGTCCTGCAGCATGGCCTTGCGGCGATCGCCGAAGCCCGGAGCCTTGACGGCCGCGACCTTCAGGCCGCCACGCAGGCGGTTCACGACCAGGGTGGCGAGCGCCTCGCCCTCGACGTCCTCCGCGACGATGACCAGCGGCTTGCCGGTCTGCACCACGGCCTCGAGCAGCGGCAGCAGCTCGTTCAGCGAGGAGAGCTTCTTCTCGTTGATGAGGATGTAGGCGTCGTCCATCTCAACGCGCATCTTGTCGGCGTTGGTGACGAAGTAGGGCGAGATGTAGCCGCGGTCGAACTGCATGCCCTCGACGACGTCGAGTTCGGTCTCGAGCGACTTGGCTTCCTCGACCGTGATCACGCCCTCGTTGCCGACCTTCTTCATGGCGTCGGCGAGGAACTTGCCGATCTCGGCATCGCCGTTGGCCGAAATGGTGCCGACCTGGGCGATCTCCTCGTTCGAGGTGACCTTCTTCGAGTTCTTCTGGAGGTCCGCCACGACGGCTTCGACCGCGAGGTCGATACCGCGCTTCAGATCCATCGGGTTCATGCCGGCGGCGACCGACTTGGCGCCTTCCTTCACGATCGCCTGGGCGAGCACGGTCGCCGTGGTGGTGCCGTCGCCGGCCGCGTCAGCGGACTTGGAGGCGACTTCGCGCACCATCTGGGCGCCCATGTTCTCGAACTTGTCCTCGAGCTCGATCTCCTTGGCGACGGTGACGCCGTCCTTGGTGATGCGGGGAGCGCCGAACGACTTCTCGAGCACCACGTTGCGGCCCTTCGGACCGAGGGTGACCTTCACCGCGTTGGCGAGAACGTCGACGCCGCGCAGCATCTTGTCGCGCGCCTCGACGGAGAATTTGACTTCTTTAGCTGACATAGTTGATTTCCCTGAGTTTCATTTCTTCCCACCCTTGGCGGGGCGCCCGGCAGGCGCTCCTCAGGGGTGAGCGGTGCGAGCGGCGGATTAGGCGGCCTTCTTGTTGGAAGACACGTTGGTGAGAACGCCCATGATGTCGCTCTCCTTCATGATCAACAGCTCCTGGCCGTCGATCTTGACCTCGGTGCCCGACCATTTGCCGAACAGCACGCGGTCGCCGACCTTGACGTCGATGGGGATCAGCTTGCCGCTCTCGTCGCGGCCGCCCGGGCCAACCGCGATGACTTCGCCCTGGGAGGGCTTTTCCTTGGCAGTGTCGGGAATGATGATGCCGCCGGCGGTCTTCTCTTCGGCGTCGATGCGCTTGACCACGACGCGGTCGTGCAGCGGACGGAATTTCATGCAGTCCTCCTAAGCATTTGCATGAGTTGACGATTTATGGATTGCTAGCAATCCATGCCCGCGAGTGCCAGTGCAGGCGCAACTGAAATAGGACAGTGTTGTTCGGGAGCAAGGGTTTGTAGGGCGCCTGCTCCGACAAACACCGTACGAAACGGACAAAGTAGTGCAACGAAGTCATCAGGACGTAGATGCTGGAGGATGAAGACGCGTATCGAGTGCGAACGCTTCCTGAATGTGCCGCTGCTACGCGCCTTTCGCCTTGGTCGGGTCGTAGATCAGATTCAAGCGTTCACGTGCCGGATTGAGACGCCAGGCTGTCGGCCGCCCCCTATTGCGAGCGCGCTCGACGTTCGTGGTCTCGCTCTCGCTGCCTTTCGGGCAAGTGACGCAGATGATTCGCGCGGTCTCGCTGCGGCTCGTGTTCATCAGATCGACGATGTGATGGAGCTATTGCAAGCTGGCGGCAGCACCAAGGAGGGCATGTGGGAGCGGGCCGGCGATGCGCGAGCGCGCGGCGACGGTAATCAAGATGGTGAAGAACAACACGCCCTTCATGAATCTCTAGATCGCTCAGTGGATCACGGACACGCTGATCTTCCATCGTCTGCAGGAATGGATCAATCCGGGTTACCTGCAGCGCGCCGAGCAATGAGCAATGGCAAAAGGACCTCGACGGCACGCATTTCCTGCTCGCGCCGTCGAAGGTTGATTGGTGGGGACGGGGAGGGCGCCGAGCTCTTAGCGCTTGCGCTTGGTTACCTCGAAGGCCTGCTCGACCAGCCGGCGAATCGCTTCGAACCGGGATGGAAATAGCCTCATCACACCGACCCCTGACGCTTTACCAGACCGTCGAAAACGTTCGCCGAGCCCTGCAGGACAAGCATCGCAATCGACAAGATAGCGAACGGGAAGCAGAGCAGTGCGGCTTGTCTATCACGCCGTTCGCCGACCTCGTTCATGACATTCCCATGCACGACCACACTCGCAGCTAGGACGGAAAACGCCTTCGAGTTCGCCTTCACCCCGCAGCAAAAGAGGCAGCAGCATCGCTTTGAACATGCAGGATTGGGGCGCATCAATGATTGCTTAGTTTATCGCTGGGAGGAGTCTCAACCGGAACAGCAAAGCCAGATTTTACCCGATCTAATACGACCATCGTCTTGAAGCATTTGATGTCGGGATTCTTATAGAAGAAGCATCTGGTGAACTGCTCATAATCCTCCATGGTTTGTGCAGTAACGTACAGGACAAAGTCAGCATCGCCAGTAACATAGAAACCGTTGACGACATCAGCTGACGATTTGATGTCCTTCTTAAACCTATCAATGATATCCGAACGCTCCCGCTCCATTGTAACAAGTACAAGCATTTGGATTGGTCTTCCAACGGCCTTCGGCGAAACGATTGAGACATCGGCCTCAATGATGTGTTCCGAGCGGAGCCGCTTCAACCGTCGTTGGCACGCGGTGGCAGAAAGCCCCGCCATTTCGCCGATCACCTCGGAAGTCAGACGGTTGTTCTTTTGCACGATCTCGAGGATGCGAGCGTCTATCCGATCGTATTGCATTGCATAATCCCCTCCAGTCTTGACGTGAATTTCACCGCCAGATTTCCTGCGTCGCGCGAAGGAAGTCGTCCAAAGGCATGAAAATACGAAGAAATTTCCGCACGCACTTTATGGTGTCAAGCGCGGGAAACTACTGCCGGCACAATTCAGCCCGTTGGCACGCCTCCGAGCGGTCGCCGGCAGGCCCATTTCCGGCTCAAACCGCTTCCTTGGTAGAAGCACTGGCATGCCGTTGTCATGCTGCAACGCGAACATAGTTCGCGCACTGCAGCATTGACGTCAGGAACCGCTCGAACATGATTTTCGGTCCCTTGAGCCAGCAAGGGACCGGGGAGTTGAACGTCTTGAAGCCACACCTGCAAAGCACGCTATTTACGCTACTCGATCGCAACGCCAGCCAGCGCGAGATCCACAGGCTGACGGGGGTCGATCGCAAGACGATCCGGCGTTACCGGGCGCTGTGGGCTGGTGCGGAGGCAAATTCCCCCGGGGAAGTGACCACCGGCCCGGTGAGCGTGGACGGCCAAATTCCTCCACCCCGACCACCGGCTTTTGGGGCATCGGAAGCGACGGTCACCAACAGCCTGGCCTGTTCGGCTTGCGAAGCGCATCGGACGTGGATCGAAGAACGGGTCCGCCTGAAGCGGAATGCGCAGGCGATTTACCAGGACCTGGTCGATCAATTGATCAATTCGGCTTTCCGTCTAGCTACCAGAGCGTCAAGCGGTTTGTGCGCCGGTTGCGGCACACCGACCCCGAGCAGTGTGATCGCCTTGAGTTCCCCCCTGCGAGGATGCCCAGGTCGACTATGGTGGAGGGCGCGCCGACGTTGATCCGAAGAGCGGCCGCTACCCGCCTGTTCGTGATGACGCTGCGCTACTGGCGGCGCAGCTTCCGGCGGGTGGTTTGGCAATCCAGCCAGCAAGTCTGGGCGCAGCTTCACGAAGAGGCGTTCCGGTATTTTGGCGGGGTTCCCAGCTATGTCGTGCTCGATTTTATTACTGGTAACAAAATCGAGCACCAGCAGTTGCGTCGCGCCGCCAAAAAAAGCTGAAGGCCGCGTTATGTCCCGCGATCCAGTCGCCGAGCTGCTCGGTCCACGTCGCCAGCGCGAACGACAAGCTGGATGCGCCCATGACCGCGACGAAGATGTGCGGCACGCACCTCACCGGTCTTACGGTCAACCACCGGCACCGTGTCGCCGGCATAGTCGACAAACAATTTCTCGCCGCCGCCGGAGACCTTGCTCACAGCCTCGGCTCGGGCTGGAAATCGATCTCGCAACTGCGCAAAGCAACCTCTCCTGCCTTTCGAATTTTGACTTGAGTTTCGCCACGTCTTCGCGCTTGGCGAGGCGTCGCGCCCCTTCCTGGCGAAACGGGAGCCGCCCAAGGTCGGTCTTCCCGGGAAACGCTTGTTCGTCGACGTATAGGTCACTACCAGCATGGCACATGCAGCTATCTGATCGGAATCATCGAAGATCGAGTATTCCGGCTCGGGCAGCACAGCTACCAGAACCAACGCCGACCGCTTGCATTTTAAGCGGTCGGCGCTGTGCTATCGGGGCTCGCAACTTCGCAATCGAGACGACATCCGGCGGCCCTCCGGGGGCTAGCTAGGTGGCGGAACGCCGACGGCATCGGAGATGCGCTCCGCGTAACGTCAACTTAACAAGTCTCTAAATTTGTCGGCATGAGATCTCGCCGCAGCAACTTTAAGCACGCAATGTACAGAACATGCCTTTAATCTCATCGCGACAGAATAATCGCCGACGCCGGTATTTGCCACCGGCGGCCAAGTCTGCGAGTAAACGCCCATATGGCTGCGACAAGAGACCTTGCAGCAATGCCGCTCAGTACTTGGCGGGTTCTCATTCGACACCGGATTCCACGCTTGCTTCCGCGAACTATCGTCTCCGCGGTTGCAATAGCTAATACGGGGTGTTTTAAGGCGATATTTTCTGTGCGCCCGATCAAACAGGCTTTTAACATCGATGGAATCGGTCGCGCGCCGTGTACAAGCTAGAGCAGACGACGAAAACAAGTTCGTGCATGATGCTCAATGCACTCGCTTTCAAAGTCGTCCTGATACCCCGGTACTGTGTATCAAACCGCTTGCAGCCAACGAAGCCATTTGTGGTAGGCCTCCCGGCGTGCCTTGAAGCAGTCGACGCATTTCCTGGAGCAAAGGGCCGTTCGCCAATGGTAGTGGCGGATCAGCCCGAACTTTCCGCCGCATATAGCGCAGCACCGGACTGAACGGTGGTGGGAACTATGCGAGATGTTGTGCATTCCTCGCCTCCTGTCGGAATTACGTGGATAGCCCCCTTTTCATGGCCGCAGAACTAAGCGCGCACGTGAAGTGCGGCGTCGGCTCTGCTAATTCTCGCTGCCTGCACCGGGCGCACAAGCTTGACTCTGAGTGCGCCTTCCTTGCGAAGTCCACGCTCCATCGGAGCTGCTTCGTCGAGATTGATTACTGTAGCGATATTTCAATCTTGTTTGATGCAATGAGTCGCGTGTCGACGAATAAATCCCGCGATTAGTTCGCGTTCTTCGACGGATTCCCCGGATCGCCAGGTTCGTGTAAGCAGCACTTGCATGGAGTCGTCATTGCCACCTCCATTTCAGGCGGAAACGCGTTCTATATCTCACCGGTTCGCGGAACTGGCGGTGGCCTTCCTAAAATCTAGTTCGGGTGAAGGTCACAGCGTTGGGCCAGAGCGGCCACCGGCGTCTGCTCCCGCACGGCTTCCAGGCGATCTATGCCTTCTGTGCCGCATCGATCTTACGTCTCGTCTTCGTTGTCACCGTGCGCTCCGTCTATCAAACGGGCCCCCGATGGGCTTGGTTGATCCTGACGACCCTCTTTGCGAAAGCGTGGCTCGCACGACTATCGAGGTCGCCGCGACCGGCCTTAGGCAGCGTCGCGCACTTTGGCATCCGGCCCGTTCCCCCCTGCGATGCAGCGCACCGCGATATCGCGATCGCTGATCACTCCGATGAGCCGGTCACATTCGGTGACGGGCAATACGCCGCAATCGCAATCCTTCATCAACTTCGCTGCGTGCTGGAGTGCGTCATTGGCGTTTATGAGCTTTGCTTCGCGAGTCATCTCCGCGCTAATCGTCATCTCCTATCCGCGTCGTCACTAGGTGCGGCGGTTGCCGGTCATAGACCCGCGGCGGCGCGCCGCCGCGGAAGAAGAACAACAACAATCACTGGTGGGCCTGGCAGGACTCGAACCTGCAACCAGACCGTTATGAGCGGCCGGCTCTAACCATTGAGCTACAGGCCCCGCCGCCTGCGGGCCGCATGATGCAGGCCGGCAGCGGTGCGGGGCTCCGTTTACAGGGTGATCGGCGCTCCGGCAATGGCGCTTCACGATCCGCCGGGACGGCAGGCACGTTGCAAGTGCAAGTGCACATCTGCCCGCCTCACTTCGTACGGATCGAACGGACGCGCTCGCTTTCGGCGATGCGGGATCTAATCGAGTCCTACGAGTACACTTGGTTGAGTACGATTCGTACTGAACAAACTGTTCTTTGCGCATCGCCGCGAACCGCACCAGCGTTGCGGCTGGTTCAATCTCAAGATAGTGATGCGACAGAGTGTTTAACCTTCGGTTATCCATGATTCGTCACATCGTCTTGTTCTCCGCCAAGGACGAAACTCAGATCGACCAAATCGTCGAACGCCTAGCGGCTCTCGCCACAATCCCACATGCGCGTCGGCTCGAGATTGCTCGCAATCGCAAGACCGATCCGGTTGGCAGCAACGCCATCGACGTCGTGGTTTATGCAGAGTTCAACAACGAGACGGAACTCGCAGCCTACAAATCGCATGGTTTGTACCAAGGAACGATTAGGCTGGTACGACCACTCCAGGAACTGCGGTTCGCGGCCGACTACGCTGCATCCGCATCGCTTTTCTCCTCGACGGGAGGAATGCTCCAACTTAGTCGGCGACCGAGGCGCGCTTGAACAACATCAGCTTGGTGAAATCCGCGAGAAGAAGGCGCTCGATCGTTGGATCTAATCGTCAGAGCGCGATCAATTGATTAAAAGTTTAAGCTAGTTGGAACATAATGATGTGAAACGGCATACGAGCAAGACTTGGCCAGCCAGTTCTACCGAATCCTCTACCGAGTCCAGATGCTCGGGTATGTCGAGACGCTATTTCGCTGTAGCAGGCGCGAGAAGGAGGAAAAGATCTGGCTACAGCACAGCCTAATGCGGCTAGGGAATGAACTGCAGCAATCTGCGCACTGGTCACGTGCCGCGGGCCAGTCTGGTCGGCACGGGAACGAATTTAGCTTCCTCTGAGGATGGAGAGCCGAGTCGCACAGCTGAAAGAGCCAGCGCGGTATGCGGGCCTCCACCGGGTGCAGCGCATTGCAGGCGGCGACGCGCTGCAGCTAGAGGACGAGCGCACGGGCATCAAGCTGGACCTACGTGCCTGATAGCTGCGCGTCAACTATAGGCGGATTGGAACGTTGCGGCGGAGATCTACGACGCCGTGCCGGCCACGCGAACAATCGCGGTGACAGACGAACGCAAGGGGCCGAGTACGGACAAACAACAGGCCCACCGCGCTGTGCCGCCCCATCAACCGCCTGGCGGTCGGGCATGTCGATCATGAAGGCGACGGCGCCGCTATGCAGAAAATAGACCCGATCGAGTTCATCGTCCGATCCGACCAGCACGGCATTGGCTTCGAACGAGAGGTTCTGGAAATGAGGCGCGAGCAACCGAAATCAGCAAGCGGCAATGCCGCTAAGAGCCGATTCCCAGCATTGGTCGAGGGCCTGGTCACGGCGCTCGTTCCTGCCACGAAGTACGCAGAAGTGCCACGCTGCTCGCTCATCCGAAGTGAAGAGAATCCCCCGTCAGAAATCGACCAATGCCGTACAATACAGACAATGCCATCATCACAGCGTAGAGATAGACCGCAAGTTGAAACCAGAGAGCACCGTCACGGTCGAGCATGCGCGCTGAACCCAAATATCACGAGAAGGGAACGAGTTGGAGAATGAGCAGCACCAAACGGCGCGTTGCCTGCACGAAATAACTTCCATTTGATCATTCTGCGATGGATTCTGTGCTGGCTGACTTGCGCCGCTTGCCGGCACTCAGTTTGGGACCTAACCGTTCGGACGAAGCGCGCCCGAGCTTCAACTCCGCCAGGTCAATAAATTCGTCCGCCTGCCGCCGAAGTTCGTCGGCTACCATCGGCATCGGTGTAGCGATGGTCGAAATTACGGTGACACGAACGCCGCGGCGCTGTACCGCCTCGACCACGGAACGGAAGTCGCCGTCGCCGGAGAACAGAATGATCTGGTCGACGTGCTCAGCGAGTTCCATGGCATCGACCGCGAGCTCGATGTCCATATTGCCTTTCACCTTGCGGCGCCCGCTGGTGTCCACGAATTCCTTGGCCGGCTTGGTGACAACCGCGTAACCGTTATAGTCGAGCCAATCGAGGAGCGGCCCGACCACCAAATATTCCTGATCCTCGCTAATCGGCGTGTAATAGAACGTTCGCAGCACTGTTCCGCGGCGCTGAAACTCCCCGAGCAGGCGCTTGTAGTCGATCTCGAAGCCGAGCGTCGTGGCAGTTGCGTGGAGATTGGGCCCATCGATGAAGAGCGCGATCTTGGCATAGGGTGACATGCTTCAATTCGCGCTCTTCATCTAACGTCTCCGATGGTTCAGGGAGACTGCTACGGCAGTCTGCTATGATCGGCGCGTCTATACCTCAGCCCCGCTGGGCTGCGTTCCGACGAACACAGTACGTAACGAACGAACAATCTCCGTTCTCGCCTGAGTGTGTCATCTCGGCTTCACCCGATTGATCAACCCAGATGTCGGGGTTAGTCAAAATGACTGGATCGCTAGAGGATTCTGTTTGACTGCGCTCGCACTCATTCGCCATGTGCAGCTTACGCGCTAGTTATCCGAGAGTCCGATCGTTGGCCGTTTTGCTCGATTTTGGGGGAGACTGAGCCGCCTGTACCCAGCAATCACGGGACCGGCGGCAACGCGTGTTCGAGCAAAGCGAGTCCGAGCAAAAGAAACGCTCCCGCACAGGTTTGCATAAATTCGGCATGCGACTTATGTGCTTCAACCCTTAAGGCGAGTGCTGCGCCCACTACGATGCATACAGAGGCGATCGCTACGACTGAAAACGGGCTGCTGGCGAAAATATCGTATCTCGGATCGAAATCGAATACCTGTTTGCTCAAATCCAGCTGCTCCGTTTTGAGGCCGACACACACAGAGGGGGAAGTGACCAGGCCGCTCATCTCCCATATGGGTCTATAGGATTGAATGAAGAGCGGATGATCGACCGACATCGTAACGAGCATCTCACCGTCGATCGGCATGGCCACGATGTACTATTTGGCGCGCAAAACTGTGAACGCCGACTGGCTTCAAGCGGTGTTTTTGGCGGGTTGGATGCGCCCGAATATCGCAAATCGCTTCTGACCGCGCTCCGGCGCCCCCAGACGTTGAGAACGACGATCTCCCAGTGTTGCCCCATGGCTAGCCCGCCCACAGCCTGCTTTTAGTCGACCCTAGCGGCTTTGGCGTCGAAATATCGTCGAAAAAGAACGATTCGACCGGCGAGAGATTGTGCCATCGGCGACCGCTTGTTATCTCAGCGCACGCTTTGATGCGGTAATCCAGCTAATCTTGCGCCTTCGACGAGCTTGGCAAGCACCCCGCCATTGTGAGCAAGAGGCGCCCGCCAGAAAATCGACAACTGGAAAACGCTCGCGGTCGGGATCGCCTCACGCAAGCGGCGTACCCATTGAGCGCCTTCCGCGAGTTGGCCGAGAAGCCCGCAGACCGAAACCTTGAGACGAATTGCCGGCACGTAGGCCGGGTTGGCCATAAGCGTCTTATCTATCGCCGCTGCCGCTTTCTCGTAACGGCCCGCCGCGAAATGCGCGAACCCCGCGGCTAGCCATTGGAAATGATGTATCGAATCGAGAGGATTCAGGCGTTGTGCATTTTCGAAATGCGCCAGTGCCGTAACGGTATCCCCGATCTCGCCGTGCATGAACGAACTCGCAATCCAGGCGCTTGCCGAATTCGGAGTGAGGGCCAGCGATCTCTCGATGAGAGCGCGGCCATGGTCGACCTCCCCCGCGAGTTGAGCGAGTGCGATGCCCGCCATCCACAGCGCTTCGGAATCTCTCTTCCGACCTCGGCCGCCAGCCTGGCAAGCCGCACCCCTTCCAGCAAGGCGGGGTCGTTAGCCCGCACCCAGCCGAACAGCCGTTGGAACTGGTAGCAGCGCGCTGCAAAACCATAGGCGCATCCATACAACGGATCGAGCTCGGCCGCACGTATCAGCATGCGCACGGCCTCTCGATTGTCCTCGAAGCTGGTGGCGCGGCAGTGCGCGCAGATAGAGATCATAAGCACTGAGATTTCTGTCCCGCTTTCGCCGGGAAAGATTGATCTCGACCGACTGCAGCGCAGGCGCGAGCTTGGCGCAGGCTTGGCCGACGATTCGATCCTGAATGGCGAACAGATCGTTCGACCTGCCCTCAAATCGCTCCGCCCAGAGTTGACCACCGTTCGCCGTATGAAGCAGCTGGGCTACAATCCGAACCCGGTCGTTTTCCCTTCGCACGCTTCCACGTAGCGCGTAGCGTACGCCGAGTTCGGCACTCACGCGTTCAAGATCGGTCGCGCCACCGCGATAGGGAGCGGCCGAGCTGCTGCTGATCACGAAGAGCCACGGCACGCGCCCGAGCGCAATCGACAGCTCTTCGGAAATGCCTTCCGCGAAATAATGCTGATCTTGCCCCGCAAGGTTGCAAACCGGAAGCACCGCGATCGCCGTCCTGTTTGACATTCCCAATGGCTGGCGCGCCTTGGCCGGTGCTGCTCCTTCCGCGGGCTTGGGCGCGGGACTCGCGCTATAGGCCCTCTCCTTGCCAATAGTTGCAGCCAAGTCCGAAGTCGCCTGTTCCGGCGCGACGCCGAGCTCTCGTTTGAGGATTTCTCGGCAACTGGCGTACTGCCTCAACGCCGCGCTGCGATTGCCGGCGGCGCTGAAGAGCTTCATGAGTAGCCGGTGCGCATCCTCCCGCAAGGGATCGATTCGCACGACGCGTTCGGCGGCTTCACTTGCGGCTTCGAGTCTGTCGGCCTGCCGGAGCGCCATTGCGAGCCGACAGCCGAGATCCGATGCCAGCGATGACATTCGCTGCCGCTCGAAAGAGAGCCACTCGCTGAAGGACTCCGAAGCGATGTCCAGCCCGAATAGAAATTCGTCCCGATACAGTGCGAAGGCAGCTTCGAGGTCATCGCGACCGTTCGAGCGGGCGAGTCGTTCGAAACGCTGCACGTCAATGTCAACATCCGCACTCATAGCGATCGCCTGACTGGTCGTAACCAGGACGTTGGCGGCTTGGCCGAAAGCGGTCCTAATATCCATCACACATTCACGCAGACTACGCCGCGCGCGTTCGCCGCCGCTATCCTGCCAGAACAGCAAAGCCAGCGTTTCCCGTGGGATTGCCTGGTCTCTGTGCATGGTCAGATAAGCGAGCAATCCGCGTGCTTTCTTCGGCAAGGGACCGAGTGTCTGGGTCCCGGAGCGCGCGACGAAGTCGCCGAGCAAATCGAGCTGCAAATCCTGCTTCAGCCTGGGTCCGGAGCCAGTGGTTTGCGGGGTGTCGTCGGAGCTACCGCCGCGGGGCCTGTTCATATGAGCTCGTGTGAGTGGCATGGGTAGGCAACCGTTGATCTGCACCGCCAAGGATATCGGATTTCCCCCTCGGGTCAGCTCTTTTCGACGATTTCGACGCCCAAAAGCGTAATGCTTGGCCATCACACAATCGATCGCAGGAGGGTGAAACGATGAGGAACTTGATAGCTGCCTTTGCCCTCGCATCCTCGCCGGACCGGCGCAGGCGCAGACTTATCCCTCGAGACCGATCACATTGGTGGTGCCATTCGCGGCAGGCGGCCCGACCGACGTGATCGCTCGGATTGTTGCCCATGGCATGAGCGTCTCGCTTGGTCAGAGTGTGGTCATCGAAAACGTCACTGGCGCGGCAGGAACCATCGCAGTGCGCAAGGTCGTGCACGCGGTACCCGATGGATACACGCTAGGTATTGGCCACCACGGCACCCATGCCGTCAACGCCTTGATCTACTCCCTCGGCTACGATGTCGTCGACGATTTGCAGCCCATCTCGCTGCTTGTCAGGCTTGATCGCCTGGCTCAAGGCGAATTCGGCGGAGGCGCTTGCCTCGAGTAACGGACCGGGCAGCGCTGGACAGCTCCTCGGCCTCAAGTTTGCAAATGCCACCGGCGTTACGTTCAGCTTCGTTCCCTATCGCGGCGGGGAATCTGCTTCGATGCAGGATCTGCTGGCCGGGCGCCTGCCAGTGAAATTTGCCCAGCCGGCGGATTCCCTGTCGCTCGTGCGCAGCGGTGCGATCCGAGCCTATGCGGTCACAGCAAAGACGCGCCTTGCCGCCGCGCCGGAGCTTCCGACGACGGATGAGGCTGGTCTACCAGACTTCCATGTTTCGGTCTGGCACGGCCTTTGGCTTCCCAAGGGGACGCCGGCGCCCATCGTGACCAAGCTCAATGCCGCTGTGACGACCACGCTCGCCGACCAGACGGTGCGCGAGCGCTTGGCCGAGCTCGCTCCTCGTTGACCCGCCGGAGCCGGCGCGTGTGCGGGAGAGTAAACTACAGGCCCGCTGCTGAACCAGTTTTGCGTTTTTCGAGCCACTGTGCCCTTTGGAGGCAACGCGTCGGCTTTACGACACCTGGTTCATCGCTCTTTTCCAGCGAGCAAGCTTATGTCGAACTTGATAATCGAACCAGTAAGTGTCGAAGGGAACGTGCTTGAGCATGGCTATGGGAACAGCCCACGCGTCTCCTTTGCACCGCGTACCCGCTCCACGCCAATGGCCATAGCGGCGGTGCGGTTGAAGACCTTGTCCCGCTTGCTTCGCGATAATACGCGCTCAAACGCTCGATCCAGAACCTGACATTCCCGCCGCATGACCTCTTCCTCCTCCCAGAACAGTCGTTGAAGGTCCTGCACCCATTCGAAGTAGCTAACTACGACACCTCCTGAGTTGCACAAAATGTCCGGGATCACGAAGATCTCGTTCTGACGCTTTTCGAGGACTCGATCGGCCTCTGGCGTGGTTGGACCATTGGCGCCCTCGGCAAGTATCCGGCAGCGCAGATCACCAGCGATTTTGCTATTTATGACTCGTTCCACCGCGGCCGGAACGAGTACGTCGCAAGGCAACGTCAGCATCTCCATTGAATCCAAAGCAAGCTCGCTGGAATAGCCGTTCAAGCTGCCTCGCGAGGCTGCATGCCTGACCAACTCGGGGATATCGAGGCCCGCAGGCCGATAGAGCGCACCGGTGTGATCGCTGACCGCGATCACTTTGACTCCCATATTGTGCAGCTCGAGTGCGGCAATCGAACCGACATTTCCGAATCCTTGTACAACCGCGGTTGCGCCATCGAGACGGATCTCACGCTCATCTGCAGCACTATGGACCAAATGAGCAACACCTCGCCCCGTGGCTTCACGACGTCCTAATGTCCCGCCGGCGCTGACGGGCTTTCCTGTCACGATTTCCGTGACCGTTTGTCCCTGATACATGGAGTAGGTATCCATGAACCAAGCCATGACCTGCTCGTTGGTCCCCATGTCGGGCGCCATCACATCTGTATGCGGTCCAACGAATGGGACCATCTCCTGCATGTATCGACGCGAAAGCACCTCGAGTTCGCGCTTGGACAAGCTTGACGGATCGACGTTGATTCCTCCCTTTGCGCCGCCATACGGCAGTCCGACCAGTGCGCACTTCCAGCTCATCCAGATGGCCAGTGCCGCGACTTCGCCGAGATCAACGCTCGCGGCGAACCGCGTACCACCTTTCGTAGGGCCAAGCGTCAGATGATGCTGCACACGATAGCCCTCGAAGACCGCCGTCGTGCCGTCATCGCGGTGGATCGGACAAGAGACCGTGACCGCGCGCTTCGGCATCAGGAGCCGGGCTCTCGCGTCCTGCGGTATGCCTAGATAATCTGCGATTACTTCGAATTGCTTCACGGCCATGTCAAAGACTGGCCCACGGTATGCCGTCACGTTCACGTCCCTGGGGTGATGATTACATGCGGGGTCAAGCGGCGGCGTCGGTATTGCAGTTGTCGAATACGTTCATGCCACCCTGCGATAGACCCGCTCTCTGATGGAGTTCATTCTCTGCCCATCCGTCGCCCGAGATTGCGATGAACCCCAGTGTGCCACACTGACACGAGATCACTCGGCTCGCGACAATAATCTCCGCGAATCGCTGCACACTTGTGCGAGATGTCGATAAGTCCCGACGGGAGTGTCGAGTCTTTCGCAGCGAGAGCGCAATTCACCGTGCATTTCGCGGTACAGAGCATTCCGGCGCGCTCGTAGAGCGCGCACAATTGTCCGTTCCGTACAAAGCATGCATCTGACAACGCGCACAGTCTATCAACAGAACCAAGCAAGCGGCACGCATGAGCGAACAGGTGTGAGGCAGGTTTAAGGTTTAAGTCATTCGATTATTAGCGCGCCTATGGCGAGGAGCAGTAGACCATCGCTTGATCAAACGATCGAAGCATCGCGAAGTTCACGACCACGCTAGGCGTTTAACGCGATATCACGTCGGGAACATCCTTGTGATCCGCACCAGAATCAAATCATGGTAGATCATCACGAGCCGATATGACCGATTCAGCCAAAGTCCACATGCGTAGTGCCGACGGCATCACGGCGCCGCTGCGGCACGCGACGTTTCGCCGTATCTGGCTTGCGAGCCTCCTCTCCAATCTCGGTATCTTGATTCAAGGTGTCGGTGCAGCCTGGGCGATGACACAGGTGACGTCCTCGGCTGACAAGGTCGCGCTGGTGCAGACCGCGCTGTTGTTGCCTGTGATGCTGATTTCGATGCCGGCTGGCGCGATCGCTGATATGTATGACCGCCGCATCGTGGCGCTGGTCTCGCTTGGCATCGCGTTTGCGGGCGCAGCCGGTCTGACGGTGGTCGCCTGGCGCGGCCTGGCGACACCGAATCTCTTGCTCATGCTCTGTTTCGTTGTCGGCAGCGGCATGGCGCTGATGGGACCGGCTTGGCAATCGTCGGTTAGCGAACAGGTGCCATCGGAAGCGCAGGTGCCTGCGGCCGTCGCGCTGAACGGCATCAGCTACAATATCGCGCGGAGCGTAGGTCCGGCGATCGGCGGGATCGTGGTGGCGACTGCCGGCGCGGTGGCCGCATTCGCACTGAACACATTGCTCTATCTACCGCTGATGGTTGCACTGTTCTCTTGGAAACGCATCAGCGCGCCCTCACGCCTGCCGCCCGAAAGATTAAGCCGCGCGATAGTCTCAGGCGTGCGCTACATCAGCAATTCGCCATCGATCAAGATCGTGTTGGTCCGCACTCTGGTGACCGGCGTCGGCGGCGGCGCGATCACCGCCCTGATGCCGCTGGTGGCACGCGATCTCCTGCATGGCGAAGCCCAGACCTACGGCATTATGCTCGGCGCCTTTGGCCTTGGAGCGGTGGTCGGTGCACTGAACATCACCGAACTCCGCAAGCGGATGAGCGGCGAGGCCGCGATTCGCGCCTGCACCCTGTCCATGGGCGCGGCGGTCGCCGCGGTCGCGCTCAGCCGCCAACCTGTATTGACCGCGGCAGCACTCGTCTTGGCGGGGGCGGTGTGGATGATGGCGTGGGCCGTGTTCAATATTGGAGTGCAGCTGTCGGCACCGCGCTGGGTGGCCGGACGCTCACTTGCAGTCTATCAGGCGGCGAGTTCAGGCGGTATCGCCGTCGGCAGCTGGGGCTGGGGTCATCTCACCGACGCGGCCGGGGTCGAAACCGCGCTCTTGGTGTCGGCCGCCCTGATGGTCGCCTCACCACTCGTCGGCCGTTGGCTGCCCATGCCTCGCGTCGGCGCGCGGGGTGAAGAGGCTGAGCTGCTCGCCGATCCCGAGGTACGGCTCGCCTTGACCGGACGCAGCGGGCCGCTCGTTGTCGAGATCGAATACCGGGTTGCACAGAAGAATGCCCGTGCGTTTCACAATGTCATGCAGGACGTGCAATTGTCTCGCCAGCGCAACGGCGCCTATGGCTGGTCGATCGCGCGCGACATCGCCGACCCCGAGTTGTGGACCGAGCGTTATCACTGCCCGACGTGGTTCGACTATTTGCGCTGGCGCAACCGCTCGACCCAGTCGGAACGTGCACTAGACCAGCGGGCACTTCACTTCCACATCGGTCCTGCGCCGGTACGCGTTCGCCGCATGCTGGAGAGGCCGTTCGGATCGGTACGCTGGAAGGACGACACGCCCGACCACCCGACTGTCGAAATGCTGCCCGAGGTCGCAAGCGGAGCAAAGACGCTACGCAGCCGGCCGACCAGGTGACCCAACTTGCTGAAAGGACGGGTCATCCGAAAAGCCGCAACCATCCAAATAACAGAAGTCCGATTTCCAGCAGGTTGCGCGCCGATTGGCGAATCGTGCGACAGATCCAACGCCGATCGTGACCGCTACTGCATTCACGCCAAACGACCGGGCAACTAATAGATGACCTAGCTCATGAACGACGAGGGCCGTCGCTGCGCATCAGTGCTCAACCTGCGCCCCCAATCGAGTTAAGAAAGTCCGCCTAGCACGGCGAATCTGTAATTTACCCTATCATTACGACAATCAATGGGGGCGTGGGCTGCGGAATATCGCCCGTTCGCGTAAATCAGCCCCAGTCGTAAGGCCGAAAACAATGAGGTCACCCTCAAGGATCGTGGGTCGCGAATTTCGAGGTTGCACGGCGAGTTCCAGGGTGGTCAGCCGCCGGCTACAAGCGCAAGGCTCATTATTTCTGTTGAAATTCTCAAGACTCAATTCGTTCTTCGTCGCGCCGTATATCTACGAGGTGCGCCCCAATAACGCGGAGAAAATGCAATATACCATGGAAGGAGCGGGAATAGTGCAATCAGAATCGGCTAATGGTGCTGATTGCAAAGCGCAAGGCAGCGAACTGCCGCTCTCTTCCTGGATGTCATCGAGGGTGTTTCATGCGCAATCATGACCTTGTCTCCGGCAGCCTCCTCGCGCTAACCGCGACCAGCCTCGCACTACTCTGTTCGAGCCTGCTCGTCTTTGCCTTCATTTAAAACGAACGCACTGGTTGCGTTTCGCGCGTTATGGAGGTGGCTATGCCGTCGAGCATCACTGAGACGCTCTACGAGCTCTAAACGCGACAAGGATTTAACGCTATCGTTATCCGCCTGAAGCCGAGAACGTTGTGCTGCACGTGTCTCCCGGGGCCGGAATTGCAAACACAGCTCCCATAGCTGTGCATGTCGTTCGATTCGTCGACGTGGATGAGGGCATGCGGATCGTCGTCGAAAGGGTCGCGGGTAGGCTGCTGAGCGATCGCTTCACCTTCCGGGTCGGCTGACAGCGTGACCTCTGGGATGGCAGCGCAAGCCTGAAGCGTCCCAGTGGTGGTCATGAAGGCCGCTCCGTAAGGCCACTTGAGCTCTTCACTGAACACGACGTCATATTCTCGCTGCCACGCGGCAATCAGGATGGAAGCATCCCAGCCAGATTGTCCCACGAGATCTCGCAATCTTGAGCAGGACAAGGCCTGGGCGTTGTTCGTCCTTAGAGACGCCTTCACACTCTGGTACACCTAGGGCCGCATGCAAACCGAATTTCGAGGGCCTCCCTGGATATCTATGCCATAACCAGCCATGAACGACCTGTGACGTCTATGTCGACGGCTATCATCAGGAGAGCGTCAGATGCGCAGCCAAGTCTTTGAAGACCATCTTTATGGCTGGCGCGTTGGTCGAAAGGAATATGCCATTTATCACAATGGTCCCAGGGGCGCCGGCAAAGCGCAGGCGATGTAAAACACCGAGCAAGCAGTTCGACGCCGTCCCGATGCTCCGCACCAGGCAGCCTGACGCCGGAAATTACAGCGCTTCTGATTGGACTGACCGTGACGTATTTCTGCGATCGTTCGCGCCAGCATACCATGCTTTGCCGTCCTGACGCGAGCTAGCCAGCCATCCCGAGCGGGCTTAGACGTGGCAGCGAAGCAGCGTTATCCGGGCGCCGTAGGAGCGCGAGCACGTGTCGCTTCAGACGCACGAACTCGCTCTCTGTGACAAGTTCGCTCTGCCGCGGCCGCCCAAATGGCAGGCGAATGTCATCGATCACCCGTCCCGGTCTCGCGCTCATAACGATGAGCCGATCGGCCAGGAACAGCGCTTCCTCGATATCGTGAGTGACAAACATGGTCGTCGTCGGAATCCTGGTCCAGATGTCAAGCAGCACCTCCTGCATCAGGCTGCGTGTTTGGGCATCGAGCGCGCCGAACGGCTCGTCCATCAACAGAACCCGTGGCTGATTGATGAGAACCCGCGCGATCTCGACCCGCTGCTGCATGCCGCCGGAGAGCTGCGAAGGATAGAAGTCCTCGAAACCCTCCAGACCGACCAGTCTGAGAATGTCATCCGCGGCACGGCGTCGCTCAGCCTTGCCGACACCGCGCATCTTCGGACCGAAGGCGACATTGTCCCGGATCCGTTTCCAGGGAAACAGCGTGTGCTGCTGAAAAACGATCCCCCGATCCGGGCTCGGACCGAGGATCGGTTGCCCGTCCACCGTCACCTTGCCTCGTGTCACCTGCAAATGCCCAGCCAGTGCGCCGAGCAAGGTCGATTTGCCGCAGCCGGACGGACCGAGAATGCAGACGAGCTCAGCCGGGGCGACCGTAAAGTCGAGATCGCATACCGCCTCAAAAGCATCCTTGCCCTCTCCAAGAGAGATTGAGAGCCGGCTGACGTCGATCCATCCCACCGTATGCGCTGCAGTATCCGACACCCGAAGGTTCATCGCGCAAGCTCCGCGCGCCGCCAGGGCATCAAATATCGTCCCACCGCCGTCAACAGCCAGCTGCTGCCCATGCCGAGCAGACCGATGACCAGCATGCCGACGATGATATCGGCATAGTTCTGCAGCGTATAAGCCTCCCATGTGTAGTAACCGATGCCGAATTGGCCAGAGATCATCTCCGCCGTGACGAGGCAGAACCAGGACGTCCCCATACCGATGGCAAGGCCTGTGACGATGCCTGGCGCTGCGCCCGGCAGAATGATTTCCCATAGGATCGCGGCCGGCCGCCCTCCAAGGCTGCGTGCGGAGGCAACTAGCCTGCGGTCGATATTGGCGACGCCGTGCACCGTGTTCAGGATGATCGGAAACAGCGCGCCGACAAAGGTGATGAAAATCATCGACAATTCGGACGATGGGAAGATCAGAATTGACAGTGGTATCCACGCGACCGCCGGAATCGGCCTTAGCAGTTCAAGCGGCGGCAGCAAGAGATCGCCGGCGGCGCGCGAGCGGCCGATCGCAACGCCAAGGACTATTCCGAATACCACCGCGGCCCCATACCCCGCGAACACCCGCCACAGGCTGCTCGTGATATGCGCGAGGAGTTTTGGCGACTTCGCGAGGGCGATCGCCGACTGCACGACCTCCGTCGGCGGCGGCACGTTGCGGAAGGTGGCGATGCCGAGATTGACGTGCAGCACGGAGGCGAGCTGCCAGAGCGCAACGCAGGCTACGATCGAACAAGCGCGTACCAACCAGCGCAGCGCGAACCGATTCGTGGCGAGATGAGATGCCATTACCTGCTCGCTATGACTGCTTCACGCGCGCCGGCGTAGTCAAGCACTTGTCCACCATGCTGTTTCGACCACTTCTCAGCACTATCCTTGAGCAGGAAGGCGCTGAGTTCTCCGTCTCGTGAGCGCACGAACCGGGCCTGGCTTGCGAAAAACTTGATGCCGCTCTCGCGATCCTGGGCATAGACCACGCGGATCGTCTTGCCCTCCTTCTCCAACGCCGCCACCGCCCTCAAGGCACTTTCCGGCGAGCTGTAGTGACGAACCTGAGGCTCATCCCTGACCCAGATCTGCGCCACCCGGCTGACATCTGTGATATCGGCCCCCGTTGTCGCATCTTTCGCCTTGAGCGCAAGCTGGCCATAGTCCTTGAGCTGTGTCTCATAGTCGCGGCCGGATTGCGCAAACGCGGCACGGATGAATTTGTCGGTCACGAACTGGTCGACGTCGAGATCACTATCGGTGCGCTTGAGGTGCTTCAACGTCTCGATCGACGTCGCAACCGCTTGCCGGTATTCCGGCTTCCAAGTGAGGTCACGAGTCTGCAACCCGAGCGGCCCATGGAAGAGGTAAACGACCTCGGCCTCGATGCCTGTCACTTTCTCGATCAACTCGCTGTATTTCTCGGGCTCTTCTGCGATCAAGCGGTCCGCCTCGAGCGCGGCCCGCAAATAGGCGGTGACGATCTCCGGATACTTTTGCGCATAGTCGTCATCCACCAAAGCGCCGTGAAACGTCGGCGCCCCCGCTTGCGAGCCGTCAAAGATCTTGCGAGCAAAGCCACGCCACGGAAACAGCTCCGCAAATGGTACAAAGTCCGCATGCGCCTCGATCTTGTTCGCCTGCAAGGCGGGCCCGGCGACCTCGGGGGCCTGGGTAATGATATTGACGTCGGTTTCCGGATTCCATCCTTGAGCTTCGATAGCGCGGAGCAGCATTCCATGGGACGTTGAGGCGAAAGGAACGGAGATCGTCTTGCCCTTCAGATCCGTGATCGACTCTGCCGGTGAATTTAACGGCACCACGATGCCATTTCCGCTGCCTTTGGTGCTGCCCGACAACACGCCGATGAAGAGGCTGCGCCGGCCGGCTTTCCGGAAGGCCACCCCGTTCAGCGAGCCCGGGAAGTCCGCCATCGCTCCAAAATCAAGCTTTCCGGCCACCATTTCGTTGGTCAGCGGCGCACCGCTCGTAAAGTTCTTCCACTGGATGTCGTAGGTGACGTCCTTGTATTTCCCGTCATGTGGCAGGAATTGCTCCAAGAGCTTCAACTGGCGGATCAGAAGGCCGCCGGTTGCGCAATTGATCGTCGTATCCTGCGTCCCGACAGCAACGCGAATGGTTTCGGCATGCGAAATGCCCGTGCCGCCAATCGCCACCAGGGCGACCGCGGCGGTCAGTGTGACAAGTTTTAACGAGATCATTGGCCCCCTCTTCCGATTGCTGATGGCGGGCAGATGACCGCCAGCAAATCCGGCACCAACTATCGAGCCGACGTCGTGCACGCCGAAGCAATTACTTGCGTTGCGGCTTACTCCGTTCGCGCCATCTCAATTCTGTCGCAATGCGCGATTGGGATCGCGCCCAATATTTCCTCGCCGCGCTGCTATGAGAAAATAAATCGTTCGCTCACCAACACATATTAGGCATCACTTTGCTAAGTGTATTCCACGTCAATCAAAGAGATGGACTTTGTGTTTGCCTCGCTCTTAGCTTGGTGCGAACCGCAAGGCGAACCGCTGGCAATGACCATACTCAAGGACGCATCCGAAGTTGACACCCAGGAGCTGATCGCGCGCGCTGGCGCCGCAGTCCAGCTTGGCTGGCCCAGACATCGAGCTGTCGCGACGTCTGATCGTCGCGCCGCCGCCACCGACACCGCACTCTTCCTGAGTGAGAGCATTGAGGGGCTTAACGTCGGCGCGCATTTCCTTGATCGCTTGTCCGCCGTCGAAAAGACGCAGGTGCTCGCTACCGGCCGAACCGTATCCGTCTCACAAGGAGAGATGGTGTTCAGCCAGGGCGAACATCATGACGGAATTTTCATCATCAGGCGCGGCCAGGTTCGGGTCTACTACACTGCCCCCTCCGGCCGGGAGATCACTTTGGCCTATTGGACCCCCGGACATTTCATCGGAGGGCCGGAGATCTCGGGCTTCGCTGTGCACATGTGGTCCGGCGTGGCCATTGAGGACTGCGAGATCTCCGCATTGTCCCGCCTTACCTTGCAAAAGCTCCTTGTGCAGATGCCAACTTTCGCACTGGCCATGATCGATGGGTTGATCGCCAAGGGCAAGTGCTACTCCTCGATGGCGCAGATGTTGGGCACGCGCTCCGTGATCGAGCGGTTGGCGCAATATCTTTTGAATCTTGCGGAACTCTACGGAATTGCGGATGGCAACACAGTGCTGATAAACCGCAAGGTCACCCACGACCAGATCGCCGCAATGGTCGGCTCTACGCGCCAATGGGTAACGATGATGTTGAAGCGCTTTCAGACCAAGCACATCATCAGCATCGAGGGCAACGTCATCCGTATCAAGCGGCTTGATCAGCTCAAGAGGATCCTGTTTAAGGATTAGCGCGCGCCTCGATCTGTTGGAGCGCCCAGCTTACGGTCTTCCTGACGTCTGGATCATTGTCGCGCGCGCATGCGACCAGCGCGTCGCGCGCTGAGGGATCGGCGATCTCGCCAAGCGCGGCGGCAGCGTCCTTGCGGAGCGACGGGAGTTCGTCATCGAGGAAATGAACGATGGCGCCCACCGCTCCCCGAACCCGGAGTTTGCCCAGGCTTTGCAGAGCTTTCTGACGAACCTGCCAATAGCTGTCGTTCAACGCAACAGTCAGTCCCGCCGCTACGGAGGCCTGACCGATCCGTCCGATCGTCTCGGCGGCGACTACCCTCACCTGCCATTCAGGGTCCGAAAGCGCGTCGGCAGCGGCCTGGGCAGCAGCCTCGTTCCGAGCAAATGACAGGGCATCAACCGCAGCAAGCCTGACATCGGGATGCCTGTCATTGGTCGCATGGACGAGAGAAGGCAGCGCATCTGTGAGCTTGAGATAGCCGATCACGCCGACCGCCTGCGCGCGCACGGCAGGATCGTCGTCATCGAGTGCGGCCACGGCCGGCCCGAGCGATGCGCTGACTTGAAGTGCTTTCAAAGCGCGAAGAATCGCGGCCCGCGCGAAGCTGGACGAATGCGTCACCAACGGCAGCAGGATCGCACTGGCCGCCGGGTCGCGAAGCTCAGCTAGGCTGTCCGCGGCCGCCTGCGCGACACCCGTGTCGGCATCGACGAGGATGTCCGACAGCGCCTTGGCCACGTGGACGCCATCGAAGTCCCCCAGCGCACGCGCGGCCTGCAGCCTGACCCGCGCATCGGCGTCACCCGCCGCTCGGGCCAGCAACGGAACGGCCTCATCCGTCGACGTCTCCTTAAGCTCGATGACTGCGAGACGGCGGACCGACGGGTCCGGGCTTTGCAGCCGTTCTGAGATTTCGTCGATATCGCCGAAGGATTCGAATGGCTCGAATGCGGTCATGTCAACGCAACAGGTAGGGGATGTTGACGGTCACGGCGCCGGTCGGACAATCGGCCTCGCAGGGCATGCAGTACCAGCATTCGTCATACTTCATGTAGGCTTTGCCGGTGAGATCGCTGATCCTGAGTACGTCGAGCGGGCAGACGTCGACGCAAACCGTGCAGCCCTTCTCGGCTATGCATTTGGCCTCATCGATGACAACCGGAACGGTCGTGGGCGTGTGAGCAATCGGCATATGGAGTCCGTAATTTAGGCGTGCTGGCGAATGCGCTGGCGTTCGTAAGCCGAGCGCTCGGTTTCGTCTATCGGGACGATATAGGGTGCGATCGCCCGCTTCTCTGCGGTCATGCACCCGTTCTGCTTGCGCAGAATGGCATGACAGAACCATTCGTCGTCGTTCTTCTCGGGATAGTCGACGCGGTGATGGTAGAGGCCCCAGCGGCTCTCGGTGCGGAACAGCGAGGCGAACGCCGCCATCTCGGCGCACTCGAGAATCGAGGCGACCTCAAGCGAGCGCATCAGCTCGTGCGCATCGCGTACCACCATCGCGTTTTCCATGTCGTCGCGGATTTCGGCGAAGCGCGCCTGCCCGAGCTTCATCTTCGCCGTGATCTTGGGCGGCTGAAGATAATCGTTCACGAAGCGCCGCGTCTTGTATTCGAGCTGGTTCGGCGGAATCCCGTCCTCCCGCTTCGTCGGCGCCAGCACACGATCGCGTTCCTGTGCGACGTCGCCAGGGTCATAGTCGGGAAGATCGATATCGGCCGCGAACTCGGCGGCGTGCTCACCGGCAACCGCGCCGTTGGTAAAGGCGCCGAGCATGTAGTTATGCGGTACACTCGCCATATCGCCGGCCGCATAGAGTCCTGGCACCGTGGTTCGCGCGAACTCGTCGACATAGACGCCGGATGCGCTATGGCCTGAGCAGAAGCCGATCTCGGAAATATGCATCTCGATCATCCGCTCGCGGTAATCAGTGCCGCGATTTTCGTGGAAACGCCCGCGCGACGGCCGCTCCACGTGATGCAATATCCCCTCGATCTTGCCGATGGTGTCGCTGTGCAGATGATTGAGTTTCAGGAACACTGGCCCCTTGCCCGATTGCAGCTCGTTATAGAACTCCTGCATCATCTGGCCGGACCAGTAGTCGCATTCGATGAAGCGACTGCCTTCGCTGTTGGTGGTGTAGGCCCCGAACGGACCGGCCACGTAGGCGCAAGCGGGACCGTTGTAGTCCTTGATCAGTGGATTGATCTGGTAGCACTCGAGGTTGGCTAGGCCCGCCCCGGCGTGATAGGCCATCGCATAGCCGTCGCCGGAGTTGGTAGCGTTCTCGTAGGTACCCCAGAGATAGCCGGACTGCGGCAAGCCAAGCCGTCCCGCCGCGCCCGCGCAGAGAATCACCGTCTTTGCGCGCAACACGAGGAATTCGGCGCTACGCGTGTTGACCGCGATCGCGCCTGCAATCTCGCCGTCGCGCCCCGTCAGCAGACGCGTTGCCATGTAGCGGTTGGAAATCAGCACCTTCTCGCGACGCAACTGCCGGTAAAGCGCCTTCTTGACCGTGTCGCCATTTGGCATCGGCAGCACGTAGGAGCCGAGATGATGCACCTTCTTGACGTCGAAATCGCCATTCTCGTTCTTCTGAAATTTGATGCCGAAACGATCGAGCTCCTGGATGATGTCGAAGCAGCGTGAAGCATACTTGTAGACCGGCGCCTGGTCGCAGATACCGTCGTTGGCGATCGTGATTTCCTTGGTGTATTGCTCGGGCGTCGCGTAGCCGGGAACCACCGCGTTGTTGAGGCCGTCCATGCCCATCGCAATCGCGCCCGAGCGTTTGACGTTGGCCTTTTCGAGCAGGACGACGCGCGCCGCGGGATTCGTCCGCTTGGCCTTGCACGCCGCCATCGGTCCAGCCGTCCCGCCGCCGATCACCAGAACGTCACAGGCAACTTCCGTCAGGCCGTCATTGATCTCGTCCATCTCGCGACCTCAGGCTGGCTGGCGTTCTGCGAGCTCACGCAGATAGGACCAGGGATAGATGCCTCGGTCGTGCCCGTCGGAGAATGACAGCCGCAACGCGTAGTTCCCGATCGGCTCGATGGCGGCGATATGAAATTTCGGCGCAGTCATGAGCGCGATGCCATCGAGCTGGCGGCGGATTTCGCTGCCCGCACGGCTGGCGCGGCGCAGCGTTTCCGCACTGAGCAGTCGCGTGCCGCAATCCGGCCAGGTCAGCGCCAGCGCCGTGGAATCATTAAGTAACTCGACTTCGACTGGTTGCACATTAACCTCGCAAGATTTTCGCGACGGCTTTTACGCCGATCCAGGCGGCCCGCGCCCGCAATAAATTGCTTTCGTGTCGCGTAAGCGCGGAAGCGACCGGCCCTGCTCGACTGATCCGTCCAACCCGATCGATCTTCTCAGCAGCGACCGGCCGGGTTGGACGGATCAGTCGAGCATGGTCTTGCCGCACCCGAAGGGAAGATATTGCCGAGCGCAACCGTGCGGGCCAGGGCCAAAGCCATAGAAGTGACCCAGCTTGATCAGGCAATCATAGACTGTTTGTGCAAGCTTAGCGCATTGAGCATTCGGCCGGTAGCAAGCAACGTACAGCTAGGCGGCTGACACCTTCCAGCCCATCAGACCTCGAGCTGCCGCCGCAGTTACTCGATCGCGCGGTGATCGGCCGCAATCGAGCCACGCAGGTTGTCGTTTGTCACTTTCAAACTAGCCACCTCGCGCAAACCGTCATTCCCGGCCTTCAATTTCTGCACAAACTTGACGATAGCGGTGTCCCGGCGTCGGTAATCGATGCTCCAAGGCTTGGTTTTGACGCCGCCAGCACTAACGCCCATACGCCGCATCTCTGGTCGGCGTCGTTGAGATCCTGCATCATGCATCAGAGCCGTTTCGCGGCGAGGCGGGCCGACGAGAGCTCTAGCTTTTCCCTCGCCGGCAGGACCATCGTCGACCGCCGCGCGCCGGAGGTCCCGAGCGGTCAGATGCGGGCGAGCAGGCCAGTTCCCGCTTCCGCGCATACGAAACTTATCGCAATAGAGCGGTTATAGCCTGTGGTTTGATGACTTGCCTGTCAAACGCCATCCGGAACTGCCCCCTTTGCGTCATGAAGAACTGCCCCCACCCTCGGGTTCATGATGTCGGTTGAAGGTTGGCTCCGCCGCTGACGGGACGGAGGGAGGCGGAGCCGACCAGAGGGCCGTCAGCGGCGGGCGGCTTGATGAGGCCGCTCTTTCGCTTGGCGCGGAGCCGGTAGCTGTCGCCGCGGATGGTCAGCACGTGGCTGTGGTGCAAGAGCCGGTCGAGGATCGCAGTGGCGACCACCGGATCGGCGAACACGGTGCCCCATTCGGCAACGCTGCGGTTCGACGTGATCAGCATGGCGCCGGTTTCGTAGCGGCGGCTGACCAACTGGAAGAACAGATGCGCCGCGTCGGGCTCCAGCGGCAGGTAGCCGAGTTCATCGACGATCAGCAGCTTTGGCTTCGCCAGCGCGAGCAGTTTCTCGTCCAGGCGCCGCTCGCCATGCGCCTTGGCGAGGCCAGCGACCAGTGTCGTCGCCGTGGTGAACTGCACCGTGTAACCGGCCAGGATCGCCTCTCGCCCGAGCGCGATCGACAAGTGCGTCTTGCCGACGCCCGGCGGACCGAGCAGCAGCACGTTCTCGCCGTTGGCGATCCAACGTGACGCAGCTAGGTCGCGGATCTGCTTCGGATCGATCGACGGCTGCGCCTCGAAGTCGAAGCCCGCAAGCTCCTTCACGGCCGGGAAGTGTGCGAGTTTCAGCGCCATCTCGATGCGGCGATGATCCTTGCGCGCGATCTCGCGCTCGCACAGCAGGATCAGCGTCTCACGCGCCGACAGGTTCGCGCGCGCCGCCTCGTCGAGCAGGTTGTCGAGCTGGTCGCGGATGCCGGAGAGCTGCAACCGCGCCAGCATGGCCTCGAGCCGATCGATTGGTGCTTCGGCAGCCTTCTTTGTGCGCGCCATCAGAAGCTTCCTCCGATCGCTGCTTCGTATTCGGCAAGAGGACGCAACAACGAGGGCGGTGGAGAAGGCGCTGGCACTGTCGGTGTCGTGATTGCCGGTCGGCAGACCGCGCCATTGCGACCGGCAACCCCGTCGAGGTGGGCGGAATCGACGATCCGCAGCCGGCGACCTTCCGATTGCTTGTGGACCGCAACCTCGCGCATGCCATGGCGGATGCGCACCTCGCCGGCCGCAACCGTCACCGCCACGCGCTCGCCGATCAGCCGCCACGGCACCGAGTAGCTGTTGGTGTCGACCTCGACGGCACAATCGTTGCCGACGACGCGGGCCAGTTCGCGCAACGATCCGAACGACGGCTGCCCGCCGAGCGGCTTCAACCGGTGTGCCTCGTCACGCGCAAAGCGAACGATCGGCGCCTCGCCGGTGGTGCCGTGGATACGCACGTTCGCCACCTCACGCTCCCACTCGGCGAGATGCGCCTCGAATGCCTCCCAGCTCGCGAAGCAATGCCCCGCGATCGCGTTCTTCTTCACGTAGCCGACGCCATTCTCCGTCTTGCCCTTCGTGCGCGCCCGATATGGCGCGCAGGCGCGAGGACGGAAGCCCCAATGCTTCGCAAACGCGATGAGCTTGTCGTTAAACTGAACCGACCGGCTCACCGCGTCGTGGCGCACCACGAGCGCGCGTGGATTGTCCATCAGCACTTCCTCCGGCACGCCGCCGAAGGTCGTAAATGCACTCTCGAGCCCGGCGAACCAGTGCTCTTGCTTCTCGGCCCGGAACGCACGGACATGCAGCCGCCGCGAATGCCCGAGCGTCGCCACAAACACGAATGCTTTGATCTTCACCCCGCCGATCGCGACCAGACGCTCGCCAAAATCGATCTGCAGCTGCCGACCCGGCGGCGTCTCGAACCGCGTCGTCGCCAGCGCTTCGGCCTTCAGCGCCTGGCGATAGGGCTGCACGGCGCGTTGCAACGTTCGCCGGCTGACTGCCACGCCTTTTTCGGCCAACAAGTCCTGGCGCACCACATCCGCATTGCCACGATGCCGAATGAACCTCTCGCGCAGCCAGCCTTCAAGGCCATCGAGCCGCTTCGTGCGATCAGGCGACTTGAACGGCTTCACCCCGCCGGCCGTCACGTAGTCCTTCACCGTGTGATGACTGCAGCCCAGCTGGCGCGCAATCCGCTTCAGACCCCACCCGCACGCCCTCAGGCGCAACATCTCCGCCACGTCATCCGGCGTCTTCATCACCTGCCCCCGTGGATCAATCCACGACGAGCCTTCCGTGATTCGTTCCTCGTTCATTCGCTCTCTCCTCGGCTATCCAAGGAGGGGGCAATTCCTCGTGACGCCGAGGGGGCAGTTTTCCATGGCGCGCGACAACTTGCCCACGGGCATGCCTGAGTGCATGAAAGCTCGTGCGCTTGTGGCCTGGAATTTACGCCGGATTCGCGTGGATCGTGGCATTTCCCAAGAGAAATTGGCCGCCTATGCCGGGATTGACCGCTCATATATGGGTGGCCTCGAGAGGAAATCTGCGAACCCGACAATCGATCTTGTCGACCGGCTCGCCGAAACGCTGGGTGTTCATTTGTCTGAGTTCTTTGTTCAGGCACCCAGGGGAGCGCCGAAACCGAAGATCCTGCCTAAAGGTCGCAAGCCAGCGAATCGACGACCGAAGAAAAAATAGCACTGCTCGCGCAAATCGACTTTATGCCCACGGGGATCGAGAGGCACGGCGCGCAGATCATGGAATTCGACTGCGTCGATCCAGCGGCAGCGTGCGGGCTTTCGGCTCTGAAAATGGTGCACTGCCCGAAAGCGCGCGCCGGGGACACGATAGCAGCGAAAGTCGTCATGAGTTGGGGCCGCTCTCAAAAAGAGTGCTTCGGATGGCTGCGATGAAATCCGGCACGGATTCGATCTGGGGGTAATGACCGAGGTCCTGCAAGCTGATGTAGTCGGCGCACAGCAGATCGCTTTCGGGCTGTCTATCAGTCCACGCGCTCTACCCGATCATACGAAGTGCGGCGCCGCGTTATGGTGCGACGATCAGGATCGGACACCCGATCCGGGGCCCTCTCCTCGCCAGTCCACTGTCGCCGCTCTCCAGTGATCACCTAACCTAAACGCGACAATAGGGGTCGCCTTCCTGCCTGGCATCAAGCATGGCATTTGACCTCCACCGATCAGCTCATGGCAGGCTGTATCGCGCGCTGGTTAGCTAGCCGAGGGATGACCAAGTGGGGCTTCACGCCGGTTACAGTTCAACGCCCTGAGGGCAGGTAGCGGCGCCCCGTTGCCGCAGCGCCGAACGCCGTCGAGGCAAGCGCTTGCATAACCGACTTAGGTCGCGCTCAACCTCTTTTCGTGGGCCGCGGAGTCCGGCCGCCGTCTTCAGCTCGATCCACGGATGCGGGCATCCGCGGCCATGGCCTTGCCTGAGGCCTGCGAAGCGTTTGGGCTACAGTCGGCACCTTCGTTGCGCAGCTCGGCCTCCCTGCCCAGACGACCCCGATCGGTAGCATCCATAAGCCGGCTTTATGATGCAGGCATCTTCGGCGGCCATCCGCCAATCAGCCCCATCCCAAGAAAGCTCCTCATAGGTTTCTCCTATGACCAACTAAAAATTCCTTATTTGTCCGTCCGGGCACCGCCCGTTACTCGTTCCTTAATGGCTTTACGAAGACCAGGGTCGATGTCCGACGAAGAACTTCAGCACGAGACGGTGGCGTGCTGGCGACCCTTCCCGTCGTGCCGCTTGGCAAGTTCTTTTCACCTATCGCCTTCGAGAAGAACCTTGAGGGCTTCCTCGATAACCCGGTGCCGGTGTTCTGGAACGACGAGAAATGATTGCGACGAACACCGATCGATCGTTCGCACGGTAAGACCATGGCACGAAGCGGTCCCGCTTACGATTATCTGATCATTGGCGGCGGCTCCGCCGGCGCGGTCATCGCATCGCGGCTGAGCGAGGTCCACGGCCTTCGTATTCTTGTCATCGAGGCTGGATCCAGCTTCGATGAGCAGACACTTCCTCCACACGTTAGGTCACCGTACCCAGCCCGCGCGTACTTCGACAGACGTCTCACCTGGGAAGGGTTGACAGTCAGGCTTACTGGAGAGCCTGGGCGCTCGCACCAACCAGAAACTCCCTATGAACAGGCTCGAGGCTTGGGTGGCGGCTCGCTGATCAACGGCATCGGATCGAACCGTGGATCACCTGACGACTACAATCAATGGCGGGACGCCGGCGCCAACGGATGGGGCTGGGACGACGTCCTACCCTACTTTCGTAAACTAGAAACGGAGGCAATTTACTCGAGCGATGGTGCCCTGCATGGCACCGACGGACCTTGGCCCATCACTCATATCGATCCGGCAAGGTTCACTGGCTTTACCCGCGCGATCCACGATGCTCTGTCATCGTTTGGATACCAGAGGAGACAAGATCAGAACGGCATCTGGCGGGACGGCATCTACCCAACCGCCGTTAACCTTGATAGCTCCGGCTACCGCGCAACGACGGCAACGACGTATCTGCGCGACGAAGTGAGACGAAGGCCGCAGCTCGAGATCCGTTGCAATACGGTTGCTACGCGACTCATCGCTTCGCATGGCGCGGTGACGGGAGCGGAATTTATGGATGAAGGCGGAAACCTTCAGATCATACGCGCTCACGAAACCATCGTCTGTGCCGGTGCGCTCCAAACGCCGACACTCCTCTTGCGTTCGGGGATTGGTCCAGGGGCAGATCTGGTCAATCTTGGCCTTGCAGTCACAGCCGATCTACCCGGTGTTGGCCGAAACCTGATGGAACATCCCTCCATCGGTGTTACGGCACTCATCACTCCGGAAGCGCGTCTGCCGGCCGGCGAAAATTACCACATTCAAAGCCTGCTTCGATGGACGTCCGCTCTTGAAGGCACGCCCGCCGGCGACATGCACACCGGCATCGTCGCCCGCGCAGGCTGGCATGCTGTCGGCGGTCAGCTTGCCAACCTGTTCTCATGGGTCAACAAATCGTATTCTACGGGCCACGTGCGGCTGCGGTGCGCCGATCGCCGAACGCCGGCTCAGATTGAGTTTAAGATGCTTTCGGACGTCCGAGATCTACGCCGTCTGGCCGACGCGTTTCGGCTGTCCGCCAGAGCTGTGACGCACCCAGGGCTTGCGAATGTCGTTTGGGCTGCTGTGCCATCAACTTTCTCGGCGCGGATAAAGAAGCTGCTCGCCCCTACCCGTCGAAACCGTATGATCAGTGATTTCGCAGCGCCTTTGATCGACCGAAGCGATCTAGTCCGCCGGCACCTAGTACGCACCATCCAAGGTGATGCGCCATCACTGGCCCAGCTCCTGACCGATGATCGCGAGATGGCGGACTTCTTGAAACAAAACGTTGGTGGGGTCTGGCATCCTTGCGGAACGGCTCGAATGGGGTCCCCCGACGACCGGATGGCAGTGACCGCTTCCGATGGTCGCGTATATGGCGTCATTGGACTAACTGTTTGCGACGCGTCGCTGATGCCGACGATCCCCCGCGCCAATATCAATGTTCCGGTCCTGATGATGGCAGAAAAGATAGCCGACAGTCTCAAGGCCTCATACAAGAGAAGACTCATATGATCAGTCAAATTGTGCGTCGATTGGTCTCCGCTATTCCGGTCCTCGTTCTCGTGGGAGTCATCGTCTTACTCGACAGTGCTTCTATGGCATTTGGCGCGAGGACGTCCGGGCAAGTTCCGTGAATTTCGAGGCCAGCAAGGACAATGTCGGAGTAAGGTGTCTTCCCTTCTTGACGAGCAGCTGTAGGGGGATGCGAGGCGCGTCACGCAGCTCAAGGGAAACGATCTCCGGAAAAAACACTTGAAGATCGCAGAATGGATCGACGATCGCAACTCCCTCGCCCGATCTCACCAGATGCCAGGCCTGCGCAATTTGTTCGACTTCGATCGCTGGGTTGAATGGAACGCCATGTTCGCCAAAAAAGGCATCGATTCGCTTGCGGAGCTGAAGATACGGAAAGTAGCCAACAAAGCGCTCGTTGCGCAAATCTCTCACAGATACGGACTTTCTTTGCGCGAGTGGATGTGACTTCGGGCAAATGAAGCGCGCTGCTGCAGTTGTCAGGGTGATGACCTCCACGTTTGAATAGCTTTCTGCAAGAAAGCTAATGGCAGCATCGATCAATCCAGAGCTCACTTTATTCGCGCTCTCCACCCTGCGCTCCACCACAATGTGCAACTTCAGCTTCGGCTCGAGCGAATGGAGAAACGAGATTATTTTTGGCGCGAGTGATAGCGATAATGAGTAGGTGCATCCCAAAATAAGGGTCACATCGCGGTCTGATCGAAGCGATTCGATGACCCGATTGACTTTCGTGACCTGATGAAACACCGCATCGATGTCGTCTATGAGACGCGATGCATTTGGCGTCGGTCTCAATCGGCCCTTCTCGCGCACGAAAAATTGCAGACCACAGCGAGCCTCGGCATTGCGAATGACCTCGCTGATTGACGGTTGCGAGATATTCAGCGCCTTCGCCGCTCCCGTAATCGAGCCTTCTCTCATGACAGCACGGAAAATCTCCATCTGCCGGAGATTCATGACCATCGAGTTGCAACCCTGGAACTGACTGTTGCCCACTTCCGCTATGTTGTCTCAAGCGAAGGTTGAAAACAAGATTTCCAGGCGAGTTCAAGGCAAGCCCGTGCCAGATCCGAGCCGCCCGGCGGGCCCGCGGCCAAGCCAGAATGTGCAGTCACGCTCCATTTTTTGCATACACAAGGCCCATACCAAGAGCGGATGTCGTATCTCTCGCACTGAGAGGCCAGGTTCGTGAAGCCGACGGGGAGTCCCTGAAATCGAAGTCCGTGGTAAAAGTAGTGTGGCTATTGCAACAGCATTCCAAGTGCAATTATGCCCGTCGTGAGCTTGCGCAAACGCAACCAGGCTAAACAGTCCGATTGCTTGTTCCCGAACGATCAGAACGTCTTGTTCAATAACATCCAAGAAGAGAAGCAATTGAAGTATGACTGGGAGGGGCAGAGTCGAGCACCCGACCTACATCTGCAGGCGTCTAGTGGTAGGTGCTGTACCAGATTTCCAAGAACTGCCGCACGAACGTCGAGATGATCGAGAAATGCTATGGCTCACACATCAAGAACCAATTGAGTGCAGCAGCCATCAACGTCGCACGCTTCGCCCGGAACGAAGAATATCGTCGCGCCAGACGCGTGTTCGATCAAGCCAGCGAGTACAAAAAGCCAGACGCGCCCGCCTCGTATGAATTACGGGCAAATAGAAACGCACTGACCCACCTGAGACCTTGGCGTCAAGCGCGGCTCAGGGTATGAAGGCCTTGGCATGCGGGCGTGGCGAAATTGGTAGACGCAACGGACTTAAGTCAACTTGAGTGTTCGCGGGGAAACCCGCGATGCAGAACTGCTCAAATTCGGGGAAGCCTTCACTGGTAATCCCGAGCCAAGCCTGGTGACAGGAGGGTGTAGAGACTAGACGGGCAGCACCTACAGCGGCAACGCCACGGTGAAGGGATAGTCCAGACCACAAACGCCTGGCGGCGGCGGCGAAAGCCGTAGCTGGTAAGAAAATCCGTTGGGGAATCCCCGTACCGGTTCAAATCCGGTCGCCCGCACCATTTTTCAGAATTAGAGGGCTACTCTAGTGGCCGAACGGGCCCCCAATACGACTGCCAGCAATAAACGGATCGCACATGAAAGGAACAACTCCGCAATTTGCAGCCCGATTTTACGGAAACAAGAACTGCGAATGAGGCCCAACATGTTCAAGTGATTTCTTGAACGATTCGACGCGCACTAAACTACTCGCAGGAGTGGGGCCGGATCGCTGAACATGGCGATCCCGACCAGGCGGCGGAATGGATCTGGTTGAAAAACCTATTCGGCCGCATGCTGCCGCAAAACCTGGTTATCCGCCGATCCTGATCGCCACACGGCGGATGTCAAAACGTATCGCTCTTGCAAGATGCCTCCATCGCGACTTTCTCGGGTAAGATCGCCAAGAGGGATTACTCTGATCATCGCTCCTCGAAAATGTCCGCGACTGATCTTGAGTCGCTAGCTCGCTGTTGCGAAGGTGCAGTAAGGGAAATCTTCAGGGCTGAACAGGATAACGGCTCGGAGATTGCGCACAATGTGAATTTGCTACCTGCGTGGTTGATGCACGGCATCCACAACGGATTCCCGGGATTCTCGAGCTGTGGTACGATTTGCCAGTGCACATGTTGCAGGAACAGACAGCGCGCAATTTCTTCATCTTTCTGAGGGGGCATGATTTCGGCGTTTGGGACTCAAATCGTCCGCAGGACAGCTGCCAGCCGTGTAGTCTCCGGTACGAGGAAAGCTTGTCGTTCATCCTCATAGCCTTATCCGCGGTAAGCGCTCGGAAACACCATGTCCTGGTCGACGAGGACATTGAACACATAGCCTGGTCGAATCTCGAGTGTGGGCTGGACGTTCATGTTCTTGCTGATCGTCTGCTCGGCGACGCGGCCGAACGATTCAGCAAAACTGTTGCGCGCGGCGTCCGTAGGCGTTTGCTGATACCCGTAAGGTGAACTTGCGGGCATCGACATATCGATGCCGGCGCCGATCGCGGCAATCATGATCGCCGAGCCGAACACCTGGAAATAATGATTGTCGACTTGATCATTGAAGCCGCCATAACCTTCCGCGTCCGTGCCCGCCATGCCTCCGATCTGCAACGTCGAGCCGTTCGGGAAGATGATGTCGGTCCAGACGACGAGGACGCGGCTTTGCCCGAACGAAATCTTGGCATCGTACCGTCCCAGGAGTTTGGCGCCCTGCGGGATCAACAGGTGATGGCCCGTGGCGCTGTCGTAGACGTTCTGGCTGACCTGGGCGGTGATGCGTCCGGGAAGGTCGGAATTGATCCCGGTGATCAGCGTCGCTGGAATGACGGAGCCGCGTTTCAATTCGTAGGCGGATGTCGGCGCAACCACCTTGTTGGGAAGATAGCCGAGCTTCTTGAGATCCGCGTTGAAGAAATCCTCTTTCGCCGCTTGCCCGTTCGGATCGATGTTCTGCATGCCAAAGCCGGCACGCAGCGCCGCCGCGTAAAGGTCGGACGCACCGCCTGTTAGACCGCGTGGCGTCGTCGTTGTTGATTGGGGTGCATTGCTCACGGCTGCGCTCGATGTTTGCAGCTTGCTGACATTGACGGCGAGCGGTGAGTCGTAGGCGGCGCCGTTCGCCTGCATGCGGGCCATGCGCTGGCGCTGCTGCTCCCGCAAATATTGTTCATGCGCTTCCCGGTCGAGGCGTGCCCGCCACAGCGCTTCCGGCTCAAGTTGCGAGCCGGTCGGCGCCTCGGTCTGTTTTCGGCCGGAAAAAGGATTGTTTGCCGGCTTTTGGGTTTCGGGCTGTGCCGGCGCCGGCTGGAAGGTCTGTGCCTCCTGTTGGTCGCCAATGATGCCGTTGGAGACGCCTTTTTTGAGTTGATCGGCGTAGGTCGAAGCTGGGTTGGAAGAGGCAGTATCTATGCCGGCCTCGTGACGGAAGTACAGTCCGCGCGACGTCAGGCCGTAAAAGATGACGGCGAAGAACACGATCACGAGCACGACGGCGACGATGATCGGCAGCCGGTTCAGGCGACGGATTCCTCTGCCCTCCGCTTCCTCCGGAGCGCCGCCAAGCTTCAGGGATTGCGCCATGATGCCCCCCTTTACCCGCGCTGCATGACGGAGAGCGGGCTGGCCGGAGATGCGCCAGCGGCGGTTGCGGTATACGCGCGGCCGAGCTCGACGCTGCCGGTCGACAGGCGCGCCAGGACCTGACCGTTATAGGACTCGATCACATAGGCGAGCGGAATGGTCTTCTCGCCCTTGGTCTTCTGATCGGTCGCAACCGCATATCCCCAACTCCTAAGCGACGTCTCCAGCGCCTGGCCGAAGGGCGTGCCGTCGGGCTTCAGGATGATCGTTCCAGTGCCAGGTCCAACCTGCTCGGCGAATTTCGTCACCATGTCGCCGGCGATCGCAGAAGCCGCGGGACCGGACAGATCGGCTGGCGCCGAGCTCGCCACCAAGGTGCCACTTCCGAATGCCGCGCATCCGGCGAGCGGCAGGCCGAGCACGGAGAGAAGGACGAGCCGAGGCATCGAGGAGACCCGCCGCATGATCAGCCTCCCCTCCGAATCGTCACCTTGTCCTGGTTCCAGAAGCCAACGCCGGAGACCAGAATGGCGGTGTCGATCTGATAGTCGACCACCATCATGTCGCCCTTCAGCCGATAGTTGACGATGCGGTTCTGACCGCCCGACACCACGAAGAGAACAGGCGCATCCTGGCCGGAGAGCGACGACGGAAACTGGATGTAGGTCTTCACGCCATCGCTGTAGACGCGCGTGGGCCGCCAGGACGCGCTGCCGCTTACGCTGTAGGCGAAGCTCAGCTGCTCGGCGGGAACACCTGCGCCTGGAATTGTGTCGACGCCAATACGCGCGTTGACGTCCGCGAGCCGGCTGCTGACATCCTCCGGATATTCGAAGCCGACGCGCGCCATGTATTGGGTCGCATTCGACTTGAGCTGGATGTGATAGGTCCGCCGCGAGGTCGTCACCACCATCGAGGTGACGAGCCCTGGCTCCGACGGTTTGACGATCAGGTGGATGGCTTGTCCGCCGACCGCTCCAGACGTCGCCGGTTCGACCTTCCAGCGTACGGTGTCGCCTACCAGCACATCGCGCACGACCTCACCGGCCTCGAGCTCGATGTCGCAGACCTCGAGCGGCGAGCAGACGACGGAGGGCTGGACCTCGCCGTATAGGAAGACGACCTTGCCGTCCGTTCCGCGCGTCACAAGGCCGGTCGATCCGCGCCACTGGCTCGAGATACTCGTGCCCTTTCGCTCCTTGGCGTTCATTGCCTGCGCGTACGCACTGACATTGGCAAGAAGCAAGCCGAAAGCGGATGCCCCTAGAACAATGCATGGATGAAGTCTGATCATCTTTGGGTGCATCGGTGTCCCCGCCCCTTTCATAGTTGCGCCGTCCAGTCGAAATCACGCAGGTAGAGGCCGATCGGATTGAGCCGGATGGTCTGCTCGTCCTGGGGTGGAGTCAGCGTGACGGTGGCGATGCCGCGAAAGCGGTGCTCGCCGGTTTCCTTTCCCTTCCTGTCGCGCTCGAATTCGGTCCAGTCGACCTGATAGGACTGGTTGGACAGAGCGACGATGTTGTTGACCTCGACGGCAACCGTCGTCGTCTTCGCCTTCTCGAACGGCGAGTTGCTCCGAAACCAGTCATTGATCTTTTGCGTGGCGGGATCGGAGGTCCGCAGCAGCGCATAGGTCCGATCGATATATTGCTTCTGCACGACCGCATCGGGTGTCACCGATCGGAAGTTCGAGACGAAGCTTCCGAGCGTCGCGCGCACCACGCGCGGATCGGCATATTCGATCTGCTGCGGATAGCCGGCGCTCGCGGCGGTCCCAAGCTTGTCGACCTCGACAATGTAGGGAACGAGCTTGACCCGCGTGCTCTGGAACAGCGCGTAGGCAAAGCCGATCACGGCCATCACCATGGCGAGGATGCCGATGGTGCGCCACGTCGCGGCCGCCTTCACATAGGAGCCGTAGCGCTCGTTCCATTCCTGACGCGCGGCAAGATAGGGATTGTCGGGCAAATTACGCGCGGCCATTCGAGAAAGGCTTTCCATTTTTCATCTGTCGGGTTGAATCGGCTCAAGTCTTTCCAGTCGATCGTTGCTGCGAGCGCCGCTGATCGAGCTTGGCGTTGGCAAGGCCCAGCGTCGACGTGCCGAAGGAGCCGGGCGCGCCGATGGCCTGGTCGCGCGCGGCGGAGGCGAGCGCGCCGCCCGCTGTGCCGATGCCTTGCGTCATCGCCTTGAGGGCGGCCGCGCCAAACGAGGCGCCATCGGCGCGCGCGGAACTGAATCCGGCCGCCCCTGCGCGCGCGCCGCCCATGGCAAGGCTGGCGCTGCCGGCCGCGAAGCTCGCCATTTGGCCCGCATGCTTCACCACTTCCATGCCGCTGCCGACGGAGACGCCCTGCACGACGCCTTGCACGATGTTCGGCACGTAGATCGAGATGATGAAGACGACGACCGAGATACCACCGATCGCCAGCGTCCCGACGAAGGCGTCGTTTCCGGTGCCCGTCTGGTTGGCGAGATTCAGCAGGGCGTCGGAGCCGATCTTGGCGATCATCACCAGCGCCATCAGCTTCATGCCGACGGAAAAGGCGTAGACGAGGTAGCGGATGGCAAAGTCCTTGGTGAAGGACGAGCCGCCGAGACCGAGCATGATCATGCCGGCGAGCAGACCGACATACATTTCGACCATGACAGCCACGAAGATCGCCGCAACCAGCGAGAAGGCGATCACCACAATCACCATGGCAAAGACGGACGCAATCGCGAGCGCATTGTCCTGGAACAGGCCGAACTGCGCGTTCTGTGACATCGCGGAGGCGACCTTGAGACCGGCGTTGAACACATCCGCCGGCGACGCCGAGCCGCCGCCCGCGCCGATCTGATAGAGGCTGTCGACGACAGCCTTCGCGAACGTAAATCCCTGATCGAGCACGAAGGCGAAGAAGCCGATGAACATGATCCGTCGGACCATCTCGGCGAACCACGCATCAAGTGTCGCGGTCTGAATGGCGAGCCAGACCGCGGCGATCCCGACCTCGATGCCAGCGAGGATCCAGAACAGCGACTTTGCCGCCTGCATGACGGTCGTCTGCCAGCCTTTGGCGGCCGTCGTCACCGAATTTTCCAGCGTCGTGAGAACGCTGCCATCCTGCTGCGCTAAAGCAGGATGCGCAGCTACGACCATGCCGATCGCAACGATCAGAACGAGCCCCGGTTTAATCCCCCGCACCCCCTGCCCCCTTTATCCTACCAACGTGGTTTCATCTGCTGGCCGCCGGACGTCTTGTAGTCCTGCGGTGGTTTGAAGAAGTCGCTACCGCGCGACGCGGTCCCTTGTCCCGGCATCGGCGCGCGCGGCGCGAACAACAGCCAGACGCCTGCGGCGCAGGTGCCGATCGCGACGACGACGATGATGATGATCGTAGACAGTCTCACCAACGCGGCTCCATGGTCTGGCCGCCGGAGGTCGCCGGCGCGCTCGCGTTGAAGAATTGCTCCCGGCGCGCTTGCGACAGATCCTTGCCCGCCTCCGACGATTGAAACCAGGTCGCCATCATTGTGGTCTGCTGCGCGACAAGACCCCTAAGCTTCTGCATCTGGGCGACCTCCTGCGCGGCGATTTCATGGCCGACCTGCAGGGCCTTCATTTGTCCGTCGGCACTCTCGGAAGCGGTCTGGAGTTGCGCCATCGTCGAGTTTTCGGTGGCAAATTGCTGCGAGGTGAGGCCCGCGGCCTGCAGCGTGCTCGAGATCGTGTCGCGGTTTGTCGTCGACCAGGTCTGATAGGTCGAGGCGAAGCTCGCGCCGTTAGGCAGATTGGTCTTGAACTGCGCGTAGCTCTGGAAGCGCTGCTTGAGCACGTCATCGATGTTGCCCATCGAGAAGGCCATGCCCTGGCCTTGATTGACGATGTTCTGCAGCTGTTTGATATCGTTCTCGGCCTGTCCCCAGACATGCGACGGCAACTGCGCCGTGTTCTGCAGCATGTTTTGGTAAATCCTCAACTGATTCTGGATCTGCTGGGCGAGCTGCGCGATCTGCTGAATCTGGTTGTTGATCTGTTGAGCGGATTGACCAGCGAGCTGGATCAACTGTCCGTTGTTAAGAAGCTGTGTGAACTCGGTCGCACCGCCAACTCCTCCTACGGAGGAGCCAGCGAACGACGGACTGGTTGCAATTGATCCGATCGTCGTGGCGATGATGGCTGCCTTAGAAATCGGCGAGCAGCGTCTCGGCATGGCCGATCCCCCTTTCCTTGAGCCAGTGAACGGGCCAATTGGCCTTGCCCTTCTTCAGCGCCAGGATGCGCTTCAGGTCTTCCTTGCCGGACGCGCCGACGAAGGAGAGCGCGACAGGGCCGAGCGCCATGTTGAAGAGTCGCCGCCCCTCGGGTGAAGCGACGTAGTATTCGCGCTTGGGAACTGCGGTTGCGACGATCTCGATCTGCCGCTCGTTGAAGCCGATACGCTCATAGAACTCGCGCGTGCCCGGCTCGCGCGCGGCGCCATTCGGCAGGCAGATCTTCGTAGGGCAACTCTCTTTCAGGACGTCGATGATGCCGGAGCGCTCGGCATCCGAGATTGACTGCGTGGCGAGCAGAACCGCGCAATTGGCCTTGCGTAAGACCTTCAGCCATTCGCGGATCTTGTCGCGGAAGACGGGATGGCCAAGCATCAGCCAGGCTTCATCGAGAATGATCAGGCTCGGCGCGCCGGACAGCCGCTTCTCAATCCGCCGGAACAGATAGGTCAGGACCGGGACGAGGTTGCGCTCGCCCATGTTCATCAGCTGCTCGATCTCGAAGGTCTGGAAGGAACCGAGCTGCAAACCGTCCCTCTCGGCATCGAGCAACTGGCCCATTGGACCGTCGACCGTGTAGTGATGCAGCGCGTCCTTGATCTCGCGCATCTGGACGCCCGACACGAAATCCGACAAGGATCGTCCGCGCGCCTCGGCCATTAGGCCGACCTGCCGCGAGATGGCGTTGCGATGATCGGGCGTGATGACGACGCCTTGCACGGCGACGAGTGTCTCGATCCATTCCGCCGCCCAGGCGCGATCGGTGTCCGTCAACAAGTCCGACAACGGACAGAAGGCGAGCGCTGCCGCGCCGCCTGCGTCGTCTCCGCCGATCTCGTAGTGGTCGCCGCCGGCGGCCAGCGTCAGTGGCAACATCGAGCGGCCCTTGTCGAAGGCGAAGATCTGCGCGCCGGCGTAACGGCGAAACTGCGCTGCGATCAGCGCGAGCAGTGTCGATTTGCCGGAGCCAGTCGGCCCGAACACCAACGTATGACCGACGTCATCGACATGCAGGTTCAGCCGGAAGGGTGTGGAGCCGGATGCGACCTGCATCAATGGCGGCGAGCTAGGTGGATAGAACGGGCATGGCGCGATCGGATTGCCCGACCATACCGAGTTGAGCGGGATCAGGTCGGCGAGGTTGCGCGTGCTGATGAGCGGTTCGCGGATATTGGCGTACCAATTGCCGGGCAGGCTGCCGAGGAACGCCTCGGTCGCGTTCAGCGTCTCGATGCGCGCGCCAAAGCCTTCGGCCTGGATCAGGCGACGGACCGCCTCGGCCTTCTCCTGCAGGCGCGCGCTGCTCTCGTCGAACAGAACGAGGACCGGCGTGTAATAGCCATAGGCCGCAAGTTGCGAAGAGGCTTCCGCGATCGCATCCTCGGCCTCGGCCACCATGGCGGCCGCATCGTGGTCGATCGAGCGGCTCTGCGTCTGGAAGAGCTGGTCGATGAAGGGGCGGACCTTCTGCTGCCACTTCTTGCGGGTGCGCTCGAGTTTCTGCCGCGCGTCCTGGTCGTCGAGGAATATGAAGCGCGACGACCAGCGATAGGTCAGTGGCATCAGATCGAGGGAATTGAGGATTCCCGGCCAGCTCTCCGCTGGGAATCCGTCGATCGCGACCACGCCGAGAAAGCGGTTCTCGACCGTGGGCGAGAGACCATGCTGGAGCTCGGCCGTCGCGAGCCAGTCGAGATACATTGGAATATCCGGCAAGCGGATCGGATGATTCTCGCCGGTGATGCAGAAGCGGATGAACTGGAACAGTTCATCGTAGCGCGCCATGCGCGTGCCATCGCGCTCCTCGATCTCGCGCGTTTCCATGCGCCGGATGGTCAGGACGCTGGCGAGATATTGCTCGACCTCGCGGATCGAGGTGCGAAAGCTCTCGATCGCCGTATCGGCATAGGAGGCCGATCGGCTCTCGACATCGGAATAGATGTAGCGCGCAAGACCCGCGCGCCGCCGCTCGGGCGGCCGCCAGGTAAGGATGATCGCGTGGCGGCTCTCGAAATGTCCCCTCTCCTGCTCGAACCGGCCGCGGCGTTCGTCATCGATCGCCCGCGTTACCGGATCGGGAAAGTGGCAGTCTCGCCGCGCTGGATAATCCGTGGTCGGCACGCGCACCGCCTCGACCTGGATCATCCAGCCGGAGCCGAGGCGCGCCAGGATCGTGTTGATCTGGCGCGAGACCTCGTTGCGTTCGGCGTCCGTCGAGCTCTCCGAGTCCGGCCCGGCAAAATACCAGCCCGCCATTAGCGAGCCGTCCTTTAACAGCACGATCCCGTTCGCGACGAGCCCGGCATACGGCACGAGATCGGCGAAGGACGGGCCGGAGTGACGGAAGGAGCGCAGCGCGACCATGAGCGGACCTCAATAGCGCCGCCAGGGCGTCGAGGTCGCCCGGTAGTGAGGCCGATAGGAGATATGACGGGCATAGACGCGTCGCATCATCGGGTCGGCCTTCGCCATCATCCGCAGCGCCGCCACGACAACGATCCAGATCGCCGCGCCGAGGATTGCTGCGTACCAGGTGAGCACGACGAAGATCAGGATGACCGCGGCAAGGCCGGTCAGCAGCACGAGCTCGCGATCGGCGCCGAACAGCAGGTTCGGCCGCGACAGTGCGCGATGGATGCGGTTGCGTCTGAGATTGGCGCCGACCTCAGCCATGACCGGGCTCCCCTGCCCTGTCGGCCATCGGCGCCGTGGGCGTACCGTCGCCGATCGAGGCGCCGCTCGCACCGAACAAGGCGACGATCTGCGTGGCGCCGAGGAGGATGCCGGCGACCAGCACCACGTACATGAGGCGTCGTGCGAAATCGTTGAGTTCGCCGCCGAAGATCAGCATGCCTCCGGCAACCGCCACAGCCGCAAGCGCGATGAAGCCGGCCACGGGACCCGTGATCGATTGCTGGATCTGCTGAAGCGGGCTCTCCCAGGGAAGATTGCCGCCGCCGCTGGTCGATGCAAGCGCGGGCTCGAGCATCAGAAGTGCGAGCAACAGGCCGCTGGCACCTGCAATCATCATGCGGTTACGCGACATGGCACTCTTCCTTCCGGGCATAGGATTGGGTTTGGTATTGGCCCGCCGAGAAGCTCTCGACATGGAGCACGTCGCGGACCTGGCGGCCGCGATCCGTTCGCTCGATCGAGACGATCAGGTCGACCGCCTCGCCGATGACCTCGCGCATGGGCTGCTGACTGATTTCGGCCGTGAGCTGCTCGAGACGCCGCAGTGCCGAAATGGCGCTATTGGCGTGAATGGTGGTGATGCCGCCGGGATGACCGGTATTCCAGGCCTTGAGCAACGTGAGTGCCGCGCCGTCGCGCACCTCTCCGACGATGATGCGATCGGGCCGCAGCCGCATCGTGCTCTTGAGCAGGCGCGCCATGTCGATCGTGTCGCTGGTGTGAAGCGAGACGGCATTTTCGGCCGCGCACTGGATCTCGGCCGTGTCTTCGAGAATGACAAGGCGGTGTTCAGGCGCATGCGCGACGATTGCCGCGATCACGGCATTGGCGAGCGTGGTCTTACCCGAACCGGTGCCGCCCGACACGACGATGTTCAGGCGGGAGGTGATGGCGTTGCGGATGACCGCGAGCTGGTCAGCCGTCATCACGCCCTGCGTCACGTAATCCTCGAGATCGAAGAGTCGCGAAGCCCGCTTTCGGATTGTAAAGGTGGGGGCGCCGACGACGGGCGGCAGCAATCCTTCAAAGCGATGCCCGCCGATCGGCAGTTCCCCCGAAATGATCGGACGCTCGTCGTCAGCTTCCGATTGCAGCGCATGCGCGACACTGCCGATAATGATCTCGGCGGTCGCCCCCAGCATGGTCCCGGCAGCTGTCATCCCTTGGCCTAGTCGTTCAATGAACAACCGGCCATCCGGATTGAGCATCACCTCGACGACCGCCGGATCATCGAGCGCGGCACAGATGTGGTCGCCAAGGGCATCCTGGAGTTTGCGGACAAGCCGCGGATGCGAGCGAAGTTCGGCCATGGCAATTGCTGCCTCGCTCACGCAGCGACGCGCTGAAGGCGGCGCAGGTCGGATCGATAGCCGGGCGGTCGGACCCGGTCGAAGCTCGCCTGGTCGGCTGGCAGGATGCCGGCGACGCTCATGGTGTCGCCGATGCGCACCACGCCGCCGAGCCGCCTCATCGGCCAGCCCGCCCGTTGCAGGATGCGTTCGACCCGCACATCCGTCGCCGTGGCGACCAGGTTGAATCCGTTCAACATCGACCACTCGATCATCCCCGCGAAGAGCGTCAGCGTGGCTTCGTGCAGGAACCGGCCGCCCCTCCCCTCGCCCCGCGTGTCGACGCAAAAGCGCGAACTCTCGGCCATGGTGGATTTGCCCCGAAGCCGGCCGCCCGGGAGCAATTGCGGGAAGGTCTGCGACAACATGGTTGGGCCGGTGGTTGGAAGCAGACGGACACAGCCGGCGACCTCGCCGCGGTCCGTCAGGGCCAGGATGTAGGTCGGGTCAAGCGCGTCATATTCATCGCGCTCGCGGCCGTACTCGATCTTGACCCGCCAACCGAGCCGCCCGGCGAACACCCGGGCGCGCAACTGATGCATCTCATCGAGCAGAGACCCCAATCCGCCGTGTTCTTTGGCATCAATCGCAATTGCTTGCATTTGCCGAATCCTCCGTCGCGTTCAGGTGAACGGAGGCAAGTCAGCATGGCGCGCGGGCTCGTACCCTCTGTTGAATTAACGGGGGCTGTTGTTGGCTGTCGCCGAAACTAGCGGCGCCTCCCGCGCCTTTCGCGCGGTACCTTGCCGTAATTGCCGCGGACAGAATCCGTCCGGTGCAAAGACGCCTGCTTTCTCGCGTGTCCACGCCTCTGGCGGCTGGGACACTGACAGAATAACCGCCCCCGAGTTCTCGAATCCGCCTGTCGCGAGGGCAGGCTTCCGCGGTCTTCCATTCGCGTTTCGATTTCTCGATCGCCGTCTCGATGAAGTCTTTGGTGTCAGAACCCTGTGCTCGCGCGACATCCGCCACAACGCGCGGCTTCCGATTCGGGGTGATCTCCTGAGGCCGCCGCCGAGCCTCGAGCGATTGTCGCGCGACACATGAAAGCGCGTCACGGGATTTCACAGGTCGCTTCCCAGCCCCTTCGCCTTCGTAGTCCGAACTCCGCGACCAAGCTCAAGGTGCCGACGCTCGCGCCGTTCCGGCTGAGAGCAGCTAGGCTTCGGGGTAGTTGGCGCGTAGGTAGTCATTTGCCGCCTGCGCGGTGGGGAACGCTGCCAGTTGCTGCGGCGCTTCGTCCGGCCGCTGTGCCTGTCGGATCACCATGACCTGATCTGCATCGAAAAGGACGCAGGGGCGCTCGCGGAACCTCAGCCATTCTGCTTGCTTCGCTTCGGCCAATGCGCAGGCCGCGTCGTAATCGTCCGCGACGCCGAGATGAGTTGAACGGTCCCACGCCCCGCCATTCAGGCACCGGACCTCGATGCGGCCATCCGACAAGGTGAGGCCGTAGGGACGATCCCACCATGCATCGAGCTGCGCCTTGCTTCGTGCTTCGTTAGGGGTCGCGTTGAAGGCCTTCGGCAATTTGGGGTCCAGCGGAATCCGGTTTGGCATTCTGAATTTTAGTCCCGCAAGTTGGTCCATGTAACTGATCCTCTCTCAGGAGAGGTATGATTGGCAATCGCAACGCCGTTGGTTCGGCGGCAAAAGGCGCTCGCGCCGATCGACGCGACACAACCCCGATACACTCTATAGAATCCCCCACGCCCGGTGTCGTCCTCTCCCAGTTGCGCGGCGCAACCTTGAACTCTGCCGCGATCATCCCGGCCGAGACGATCGGCCCCGGGGCAGCGCGTAATCGAGCAGAGACCCAATCCGCCCCATGTTGGTCCGCATCAATCGCAATTGTCCAACGGGGGGCCGGCGAGCTCCGATTCGCGTGAGTCGCGTCTTGGGCATCGATTCCGCGTCTGTCAGTGATCGAAATCTGGCGGCCAAGGATACGCCTGGACTGTAAGATTAGCGGGAGAACGAAACGTCATGGCGCGTTTTGGAAACGCAAGATAAGCCCTCGGTAACATTGAGCGAATCCCTCCGAATCAGCGGTTTGAGCGGCGCTATCCGAAGGTGCCGTTAAGTGCCTGTTAACCTTAAAGGACTGGACGCAAGCCAAGAATCATGACCTAGTTTTAGCGGGCAAAGGGCGATAAACCGCCCGCTGGCCGACAACGAAGGAATGAATCGGCAATGGAAGCGCAGGTTCAGATCAACAACCAAATTGAAGATCCCGCCGACAAGATTATCCGGCACGCGGGAATGCTTTCTGAACATCTGCAGGCCAGGCGTCAGCAGATGTACCCTCCGGACGCTCAGAAAAGCCTACGGCATTTCATGACCCATGAGGTCTCGAAGTTGACCTCGATCCCGGAGTCGACTCTCAAGTTGATGTCAAACGAAGGGAAAGGGCCCCTCCCCGCCCGGCTTGAGAACAATCATCGTGCATACACGCTCGCGCAGATCAATGAGCTTCGCGAGCTGTTTGCTGCTCAGCGTCCTGCAGATGCCTTGAGATTCTTGCCTCATCGTCGGTCGGGCGAGCATCTGCAGGTTCTGGCGGTCGCGAATTTCAAGGGTGGCAGTGCCAAGACGACAACCAGCGCCCACCTTGCCCACTATATGGCCCTCCAGGGCTATCGCGTCCTTGCGATCGACCTCGATCCTCAAGCGTCGTTGTCGGCTATGTTTGGTGCGCAGCCGGAGATCGATGTCCAGCAGAACGAGACCATCTATGCGGCCCTGCGCTACGACGACGAGCGTCGACCCATCGCTGACATCATCCGGCCGACCTATTTCGCCGGCATCGACCTCATTCCGGGAAACATCGAGGTCATGGAGTACGAGCACGAGACGCCGCGCTACTTGGCAAAGCGGCAGGCGGCCCCAGAGAGCATCTTTTTCGAGCGGTTGCGTCTCGCATTGACAGACGTGGAAGACGCCTACGATGTCGTCATCCTGGACACGCCGCCTTCGCTCGGTTTCTTGACGCTGGGCGCCATCTACGCGGCGACCGGCCTTCTCGTGACAGTCCATCCTGCAATGCTCGACGTCATGTCGATGAGCCAGTTCTTGCTGATGATGGGCGATCTCATATCGGTCATCCGCGACGCCGGCGCGACGATGAAGCAGGACTTCCTTCGCTATGTCGTGACCCGGCACGATCCATTCGACCAATCGCAGGTCCGGGTCGTGACGATGCTACGGCATCTGTTCACTGAGGATGTGCTGACAGCGACGGCGATAGCAAGCTCAGCCATCGAAACTGCTGGTCTGGCGAAGCGCACGCTCTACGAGCTGGAGCCGGGCAATATTTCGGCATCAACCACCAAGCGCGCACGGGAATCCATCGATGCGGTTAACGATCAGATCCTCGCACTAGTCACTCAGGCCTGGGGGCGCGCATGACCAACAAACGTCCTTCAGGTCGATCTATTCTCGGCAACTTCAGTTCGTTCTCGGAGCCGGAGACTGCGAGCACTGGCCCCTCCCCTTCCAGGCCCGTGCGCGCGGACGGACTCATGCAATCGCCGGCTCGTGTCGGCGCTGGGGTCATCGGAGCAACACAGCGATCGCTTGCGGAACTGCGCGAAGAGCGTGACCGGCTTCAGGCGCTCGTTGACGCCGGAGGCAGTTCAGAACTCGATCCAGCCTCTATCGATCCATCACCTTTCCCGGATCGGCTTCCCGACGACAGCGAGGCCGATTTTGAGGCGCTCAAGAAACTCATCGCCGAGGAAGGTCAGAAGGTACCAATCCAGGTTAGGCGCCACCCAAACGTCAGCGATCGGTATCAGGTCGTTTATGGCCATCGCCGCTGGCGAGCGGCTTTGGATCTGGGCGTCAAAGTCAAAGTCACGGTTGTCTCGCTGTCGGACAGCGAGCTCGTCGTGGCACAGGGTATCGAAAACGCGGCACGTCAGGATCTTAGCTGGATCGAGCGCGCGCTCTTTGCATCGCGCATGGACGAGGCCGGCATCAAGGCGCGCGACATCCGAGCCTCCCTCTCGATCGACGATCCGGAACTCGCTCGCCTCAGGGCGGTGTGCCGAGCCGTCCCGGTCGAGGTGATCAAGTCGATTGGCCGGGCTCCGAAGGCGGGGCGGCCCCGCTGGATCGCCTTGGCGACTGCCATAGGAGAAGATCCGACGGCGCTGGATCGGGTGCGGAAAACCTTGTCAGGTGACAAGGTTTCGGCGTTGACCTCTGACGATCGATTCAAGCTCGTCTTCGCCGCTGTAAGGCAGCCGACGGCTCGATCTCATAATGAGCTCGAGCTGCGGAGCCCGGCAGGGAGGGTCCTAGGCAAGGCGACCTTCTCAAAGGGCGATATCAAACTCACCGTCTCCGACAAGCACGCGACGGAGTTCGGCGCCTTCCTCGAGGAAGAGCTGCCGGGTCTGGTGGAAAGATTTTTTGCCCGGGAGGGCACTGAGTGATTTTCGACGCGCGGCCCGACCTTGTCAGCTGACAAGGTTTGGTTGGGTGGCGGGAAGGGCGGAGGCCTCGGCCAAAGCCGGATGATGGCGCAACAAACACAGAGGTAGCATGCGGTAAAAAGAAAGGCCCCCGAAACAGTGTCCCGGAAGCCCTCTCTCGTATGTTTGGCGACAACGAGAATCTCACTTCCGCGAATCACAGTCAAGAGCCTCTTCGAGGCCTCGGACACCGTTTTGGTGAGCGCTTTCGCTTTGCCTAAAGGCTGAAAGACACAACCATGACGCAATCCATATCAACGACGCCCTTTGGGCGGCGGCCGATGACGCTTGGCATGATTTCAAGCCAGCTGGCCGCGAAGGCAAAGCCGGACGCGGCCATTGTTCACAAATGGCACGTTTTTCAGCACATCAAGGAGGCGCGCCAGGTTCTCGGCGCGACCGACCGTGCGCTGACGATCCTGCACGCGCTGTTGTCATTCCATCCTGAGATCGCGCTCGAGGCCGACAGCGAGTTGATCGTCTGGCCCTCCAACGAGCAGCTGATGGCACGGGCCAATGGGATGCCGCCGACGACGCTACGCCGGCATCTGGCGGTCCTAGTCGACTGCGGTCTGATCATTCGCAGGGACAGCCCGAACGGCAAACGCTATGCGCGCAAAGGACAGGGCGGAGAGATCGAGCAGGCCTATGGCTTTGACCTGGCTCCGATGGTCGCCCGCGCCGAGGAGTACAAGACGCTCGCGGCTGCCGTGCAGGCCGAGAAGAAGGCCTTCCGCGTTGCCAAGGAGCGTCTCACCATCCTGCGCCGGGACATCGTGAAGATGATCGAGGCCGGGCTCGAGGAGGGTGTACCGGGAAACTGGAAGCGGTTTCAGCAGGCCTACCAGGAGATCGCCGGGCAGATTCCCCGAACTGCGCCACGGCAGCTCCTGGAAAGCATCGGCGGTGAGATGGAATCGCTCTGGCGCGAGATCCGGGAGCTGTTGGAAACGTTTGCGAAAACACAGAATACGGACGCCAATGAGTCCCATTCTGGGCGCCACATACAGAATTCAAACCCAGACCTACCATCTGAATCTGAAAGTGGCTTAGCGAAGGAAGATGAAGCGGGCGGCAGCGCCGCGGCTAACCACAACCTACCGAGCCTGCCGAAGCGTGAGCTGCCCTTGGGAATCGTGCTGGATGCCTGCCCGAACATGCGCTGGCTAATCAAAGGCGGTGAAATCCGGCACTGGAAGGATTTGCTGGCCGCTGCCGAGCTTGCCCGGCCGATGCTGGGGATCAGCCCGAGCGCGTGGCGCGAGGCGAGGGAGGTGCTCGGCGACCAACAGGCCGCGATTACGCTGGCCGCAATCCACCAGAAAGCGGACCAGATCAGCAGCGCCGGCGGCTATCTGCGCAGCCTGACCGACCGCGCCAAGGACGGGAAATTCTCCGTCTGGCCGATGATGATGGCCTTGCTGCGGGCCAAGCTCGACGGATCGAAGCCAACCCTGCCGCCCGCGGGCGGTCCCGCCAGAATCGAACCGGGAAAGCCCAGCCAAACCGGTGCCTACCAGGCCAGCGCCGAATTACGCGCCTCACTGTCCAGGCGGCCGAAATGACCCGAAACCGCGCCAGGAATGACTCCGCCAGCGAAGACGACTCGGCTACGGTTTCCGGGCAGAAATCGGGGAGGGCGATTTGACCAGACACACGACATCCGTCGGCGGCGCGATCGCGGCGGCGCTTGAACGGGCCGAGGAGCTGCGCACCCTCGGCGACCGCCCAGCTCGGGTGCGGATCATGACGATCTTTGGCGATGATCGCTCAGGTCTCACGATCAACGCCCACATTGCGGCCCGGACCCCGGCGGAGCATCGCGCGCAGGAAGGCCTCGGGACGCGGTGTATCCCATGGGACGAGCTCGATGCCCGCGCCGGCGAGATCGTTGGTCTGGTGGACGAGGTGGTGGGCGAAGTGACGCTTGCCGTCCGAAACGCCCCGCCTGTGCCGCGGCCGAGCCGCTTGGAAGACGATCTTGAGCTCGCTGCGTTCGACGATCTGATCGACGAGCTCGGGCAAACGATCACCCAGTCGGCACTTTCCGTGCTGGAGAAGCATCCGACGAAGCAGGTCTCGCGGGAGCTGGGCAGCGAAGCCGCCATGTTAGCCGCACTGAAATTCGCGGCACTGGCGGCCTATACCGGCCATGTCGGACTGAATGACGCCCAGGACGAGCTCCGAATGGCGATGGGCGAGGTGATGAGCAATATGCGCGCTTCGCCTAAAATCTCACGGCGCCAAGGGCTGAATTCGTAAACCTGACCCAGCTTGTGGGATTGCCGTATAAACGGCCAAAATGACGCGACCGGGCGAAAGGTGGAGATCCGATATGCCCCAGCCCCTGCTCTCAATCCGAAGCGCGAAGGCGCGAGATCTTGCCCGTCGTATGGCGCAACGTTCGATCGCTGACATTGTCGAGCGGGCCCTCGAAGCCTACGAGGAGCGTACGTCCGCCCGCGAACCGCCAGCGGTCTTCTACGCCCGCCTGAAGGCGAGTTGCGATCCCGACATTGATCTTGAAGCTATCGTCCGGGGAGAGCGGCGTCCGCCCGCAGGATTCAAGCTTTGATCGGTCCAAGACACCAACGCGGCGGGCCAGATGCCTGTTGCCCTGGGCTTGCGGGATTACCGGGATTTCCGTATATTACGGAAGTTAGGAGAATTGAACGATGAGTTCGACCGTCACAGCCGCCGAAATATCGAAGAACTTTGGTGCCTATCAGGACGCTGCCGTGCGCGAGCCAGTGATCATCACCAAAAATGGCCGCCCGCGCACCGTGCTGATGGCCTACGATGACTTCGTGCGGCTGTCGAAGCGTGAGCGCCGTGTGCAGCGCACCGTCGATCTGAACGAGGCGGACATCGCCGCGGTCGAGGCTTCGGAGATGGCACCGGGTTCCGAGCACCTCAACGCCGAGCTCGACGCAAAACATGCTGCCGACTGAGATTCGGGTCGGCTGGATTTTTCGCTACGCCTATCTGTGGGACTGGCAACATCGCGAAGGGCGGGAGGAGGGCGACAAGGATCGGCCTTGCCTCGTGCTGGCGATCGTCGCGACTGACGAAGAGGGCACGTCCATCGTCCGGGTGCTGCCGATTACCCACACCCCTCCGGCGAATCCAGCCGATGCGATCGAGCTTCCGACCGCGGTGAAGGCCCGGCTCCGGCTCGATGACGAGCGCTCCTGGATTGTATTGATCGAGAGCAACCGCTTCATTTGGCCGGGCCCGGACCTGCGGCCGATCGACACCGAGAGCGGCTATTATGGCGCCTTGCCACCAAAGCTATTCACCGAGGTCAAGCGGCGCTTCGTGGCGATTGCTCGCCGTGAGGTCGAGACAAGCACGCCGCACCAAAGCGTGCCGCGCACGACGTGAGTGTCATCAGCCCCCCGACCTCGCCTCCTTCCGCAAAACTGCCTGTCGCTACCGAAGATCGGTCTGCGCGAAGCCGTTACCCTTGTAGAGGAGCGGGATTCGGTAGGCCTTGGCGCAGGCATAGGCGAAGCAGTCCCCGAAATTGAGCTGCGCGGGATGGTCGACCAGGCGGCTATAGGTCTGCGCCGCTTCGAGCGCCTTGCGCCCGATATCCGGCGAGACGGACATTTCCTGGGCGCCGAGCGAGGTGACGAATTCCCGCACCGCGGTTTCCGCCTTGGCGAGGAGGGCGGCGTCGCGCGGTAAGCCGGTTTCGCGGGCGAGCTTCGCGGCAAGCGATGCGGAAGCCTCGAACATGACGAGGGGCGAGACGAAGAAGCTCGTTTTTGCGCCGTTCAAGCGGCCGGCGAGCTCGGGTCCGTCCGGCTCGCCGCCGAGAATAGCAACAATGGCCGAGGCATCGAGGAACATCAAACGCCCCACATCTCGTCGGTGAAGGCCTTCATGTCGAAATCATCCGTGCCGACGAGGCCGCGTTCCGCAGCGTCGGCCCGAATGCTGGCGACGATCGCGAGAGCATTGCCGATTCGTTGGCTCGGAAGCATGTTCTCGGTCTGACGCTTGATCTCGTGCTCGAGCGCGAGACGCACGGCGTCTGTTTTGGTCCGCGCGCCCGTGATGGACTGGAGCCGGCTGGCGAGGTCGTCGACCTGATCGTCACGAATGAAGAGGGGCATGAGATATCTCCTTTTGGATATCTAGCATATCCATCTTTGAATATCCACGATGGCTACCGCCCCGACCGGACCGGTATTTCAGCGGTCAAAGGCCCGCAGCCTTGGTGAGATTCACCCGGAAACGGTCGCGCCGCCGCTGATAGCCGCGGGTCTGCTCCGCGCTGGCGTGACCGAGCTGTTTCTGGACAAAGCGCTCATCGACTTCCGCCGAGGAGGCGAGGCCGGCGCGCAGTGAATGTCCGGCGAACTTTTCCTCGCGTTCGCCTTCAGATAGGTCAGCGCGCACGCCGGCGGCCAACGCTGCCCGTTTGACAAGCCGGGCAACCTGCTGGTCGGCGAGACGATCCGGACCGACGTCCTTTCCCTGGCCGGTCACGCGGCGAAACAGCGGCCCATGGCCGATCCGGGCCAGCTTCAGCCAGGTCTGCAGGGCGACGATCGGACAGGTGGCGTCGGATGAGCCGCGGCCGATCTCGATCTCGCGCCAGCCGGTCTTGCCGCGCAGGGTGACGATCATGCCCTTGTCGAGGATCTCGATCCAGCCACGGCCGTCCTCGGTCTGATCGCGGCCGCAGTCCAAGCCGACAATCTCGGAGCGACGCAAGCCGCCGGCAAAGCCGACCAGCAGCATGGCCCGATCCCTTAGGCCCCTTAGCGTGCCGCGATTGAGGGTCTCAAGCATCGCGATGACATCTTCCGGCAGCACTGCCTCCTTCTGCCGGGGAGGGGCGCCATGGGTGTTGCGGATGCCGGCGAGCACGGTTGCGATATGCCGGTCCGCGCGATCGAGCGGCGTCCCGCGCTGGGCATAGTTCCAGGTCAGCGCCGAAAGCCTTCGCTCGATGGTCGCGACCGAGTTCGCCTGGCGATCGGTCGTCGCGGCGCCCGAGGCGCAGGCGGTGATGTAAAGCCCGACCGTCTGGGGGGCGGGCGGAAGCACCTCGAGCCCCTGGCGCCGGCACCACGCGGAAAAGTGCTTCCAGTCGGAGGCATAGGCCCGGCGGGTGTTGGCCGAGCTTGCCGCCTCGACATAGTCGCGGGCCCGATCGGCGAGCCGCTCGAGGTGCGCGGGCAGGCCGGATTCCGCAGCCGGAAGAGGGGAGGGGAGGGGTGCGCCGGCGGGATCTGGCATATCCGTCCCGGCCGCGTCAGATGGGGCGACCGCGAGCGGTTCCAAGCCGGTCGCTGGAGGGTGGCTCATGCCGATTCCTCCCAGGGATTGATCACCGTGGCGCCCGTATCCTCGAAATCCCCGACATTGCGGGTGACCAGAATGAGGTCGTGGACGATCGCGGTGGCGGCGATCTGCCCGTCGATGTCGCCGCGCGGCCGGATCGCGGCGATACGACCCCACTCGACGGAGATCTGGTCAGTCACCGCCAGGATGCGGTCGGCGTGGTCGTGGCGCAGCTTGCGCAACCATTCGGCCAGATGGGCGGCCGCCTTCGGGTCCGATTTCTGCTTGAGGGCGATGCCGCGCATGATTTCGCCCAGGGTGAGGGTGCTGAGGTGGACGCTGGCCGGGTCGACCGACCGCAGCCATCCGGTGGCCTGCGCCGAGCCGCGCCTAGCCTCGGAGACCACATTGGTATCGACGAGATACATCAGAACGCCGCGTCACGGCTGGGGGTGTTGGCGCGCCGCGTCACCGCCTCGGCCATCTCGTCATCCCAGCCTGGGCCGGCCAGTAAGTCGTCGACCAGGGTCGGCCGGCCGGAGCGGAGCGCATCGTAATCGGCGGCCGACAGCACCACGGCGGCCCGCTCGCCTCGCAGGGTGACGACCTGAGGGCCTTCGAGGCGGGCCTTCTGCACCACCTTGGAAAACTGGTTTTTGGCGTCCTGCAGGGACCATTCCATGTTGCATGCTCCTAGCTAGACAGTCTAGCTATGTTCTAGAAGGCGGCGTCGGAGAGGTCAAGGACAGGGCGCCGACGTCTCGAGCGTGGAAAGATCGAGCCGGAAGGCCGTTCTCTGGTGGGCGCGGAGCTCTCTACGGCGCGATTTTCGAAGGTCTGAGCGGCGATATCGGGCATTCTCTATATTAAGAGAAAAACGAACGATAAGGCAACATTATCAGTCGTTGTTATCCACCGACAGGGACGGCGGTTTGAGCGAAACAGATGGCCATAAGCGCCGTGCCCGCTTACTCTCACCTATGCTCTCGCGCGCGCGAATCATCCCCGAGCCCCCGCCCACCGTCCCGCCTGTGCCTAGCTGGGCGCGGCAGGGCGCGTCCGCCCAAACGATTGACGATGCGATGTTTTTTGCGGGCGGCGCGCTTGCCGCGGTCCACCCGATCGCGCGCAGCGAGCATCCCCTCGGTCAGCTCTGGCGCCAACGCCTGGCGCTCGAAAGCGCCGCCATCCTCGCCCGGCAGGGCGGCCGCACCGAGGACGAAGCGGCGCTGCGTGACGCCTGGTATCTGCGCCGCGAGACCGATGACCCGGGGCCGGGCGGACGCATCCTCAAGGCCTGGCGGCAGCTCGGCGAGCCGGCCGCCATGGTGCCGCAGGACTGGATGCTTGGGCTGTCCACGCTGTTCGAGCTGCGTTTCAACGACGCGCTCGAGGACGTCGTCAGCGCCGCGGCGAAGCTGGCGGCAGCACCGGGAAGCGCCGTCGCGGCCGCCGCCGAGATCGCGGCGATAAGCCTGCGCTTCGTCCCCGATAGCGAACCGCTCGCGCTGTGGCTCGCAGACATTGTGCTCGCCCATCGCCTGAAATGGCCGATGGCGGTGCCGCTGCTCGCCGGCCAGGTGCGCCGTGGCGAGCTGCGCGCGGCTGGCAAGGCCGGCGGCCCCGACGCGACCTGGGCGAGGACTTGCGCGCTGGCCTATGCGCGTGCCGCTGCTGCGGCCGTCGACCTCTATGCCGACCTCGTGCGGCGCGCCAACCGGCTGCTCGCCGCCGCGCCGAAGTTGCGGGCCAAGGATGCCGACATGATGGTGGCGATCCTGCTGATGGAGGACGCCCAGCCGGCCGCCGCCGGCAAGACGGCGAGCGATCGCAGCACGCGCCGCCTGTTCGAGCGGCTGGTCGCGGTCGGCGCGGTGCGCGAGCTGACCGGCCGCCCCACCTTCCGCCTGTACGGGCTCTGAGATGGGGCGGCGCGCGCGACCGAAAGCGGAGCTCGACACCGAGCTCGCTGACCTGCCGCCGGAGCTGCGCTGGCGGGAATGGATGGGCCGGGTCGAGGCGGTGATCTTCGCCTCACCGGAGCCGGTGACGCGCGAGGTCCTGGCGCGTGTCGTCGGCCGCGATTGCAACCTCGATCTGATCATCGACGATATCCGCGCCGAGCTGCGCGGCCGGCCCTACGAGCTCGTGGCCGTCGCCGGCGGCTGGCAACACCGCACCCGCAAGGCGTTCGCCGCGGCGATCCGCTCGGCCATCAGCCTCGGCGGCGAGGGGCGCCCGCTCTCGCAGCAGGAGAGCCTGGTCCTGCTCTGCATCGCCTACTACCAGCCGATCACCCGTGGCGAGCTCTCCTCCTTCTTCGGCAAAGAGGTCAGCCGCGACCTGATCGGCTACCTGCGCGGACTCGGCTTCATCGCGTCAGGGCCACGGGCACCGCAGCCCGGCGCGCCCTATACCTATGTCACCACCAAGGGCTTCCTGTCGTACTTCGGCTTCGACACGCTGCGCGACCTGCCGGACATGGAGATGCTCGAGGAGGCGGGCCTGCTCAGCAAGGAAAAACTGTTGGCCGGCGAATTACCGGACATCTTGCCAGGATCAAACAACGAGGGGGACGACGATGAAGAAACTGCCGATTGGACAGAGGCAAGCTAGGCGCATCTGCCAAATGTCCGCGGCAGATCGGCTTGCTTTCATCGCCGAGGGACTTCCTATCATTCATGCCAGCGCGTTGGGCTTCTGGTCGGCTGCCGCTGAGCTGCAGCAGAAGCCGCGTGAGGCTGAGGTGCTTGCCGGATTCGCCAAGGAGGAAGCGGCGAAGGTGCTCATTCTGCTCGACGTCATCCGTTGTCCATCAAAACGGATCGCCAGCATCCTCGACACGCAGGTGAAGCGTTTCTACGGGCACCTCGAGCGATTGATCTATGCTCAGTTCGCGGAATGCTGGTTCACCGACATCGCCGCTCTCCGCAAAGCCGTCGAACCGCTGCGCAAGGCGCATGATCTCGAAGGCAACATGGGTGAGTACATCGTACCCAACAACACGCTTTATCGGCGGGAGAGCAAGCTTTACGCCGATGTCGAGGCTTACGAGGATGGCACCCCCCTCTGGAATGCTCCCGTCGTTCATCCAAGAGGTTTTCCGTCGCGCATGCCGGCCGCGGTCCAAGTCGTGGATGCGATGGCAGCTTGCGGGATTCTGACCCTTGCCGGGCTCAAAGCGACATCAGAGGTCTGGGGACAGCTCGAATTCCAGGAGAAGGAAACTCTCCAGGATGGGGAGCGTCTAACACAAGAGCTTGTTGCGCGGCTGATCGCCGAAGAATTGCCGAGCGAATCAGCGAATCAGGCTCACGTCGACACGCTGTACCGGCACTGGCCATTACCGATGTACAATGTCGAACTCAGCAAAATTCCTGTGTCTCTTGAAGAGCTAAAGGACGAGCAGGATCGTCTCTATTGGGCGGAGGCCGGTGCCGGTTATTAGTCGTGGACTCGACCTTCGGTGTGCAGCCGCTGTTTGGCCTGCGGGACGTCGCGGCACTGCGGGTTGAATCTGCGTTTTCGTGACCGACGTACTATCGAGCGAACCGAAGGAAGGCGAGTAATAATGCCTGAAGCGACACCGTGCATCAGAGCGCTTTTCTGATCATTCGGATACACGGACAAACATCGATGAAGCTGCTATTTTGAAATCAATAGCAACGTGGGGTTCAGGGGGGCAAGGTGCGGATCGCGCGCGTTCATATCGAGAACTTTTGCGGCATTAGACATGCCGATATTCATTCTTCCGGCACGTCCGTCCTTCTCGGCGACAAAGAGCGCTGGAAATCGACACGCAGCTGCAAGGTATAACGAGACTTTCGAAATGTCCGATCGCGACGTCATCTTTATCAGCCATGCGACACCGAACGACAACGAGTTTGTCCGCTGGCTTGGCACTCGGCTGACGGGCTTTGGGTACAAGGTCTGGGCCGACATCTTTGATCTGGCCGGCGGGACGCCGTTCTGGAACAGCATCGAGGACGCGCTGCGGAAGCGAACACTCAAGGTCGTCTTCGTGGTCTCGAAGGCCAGTTGCGATCCGAACCGCAGCGGAGTTCAGAACGAAATTTCTGTGGCGGACGCGGTCAAGAAATCCCTCAAGGATCCGGACTTCATCATCCCGGTCCGGATCGACGACATCGCCTTCGGCGACCTGCCGATCCAAATTCATCGACTCAACACGATCGACTTCACGACGGGCTGGGGCGCAAAGCTTGCTGATCTCGTCGACACGCTGACGAAGGCCGGCGTGCCCCGCACGGTGACTGACCTGTCCGCCGAGTTCGACAGGTGGCGACAGGCGTCCGTGCGGTCCGACGTGGTCGTTGAGCGTGGCGACGAGCCGTTGCTGACGAGCATCATGCCGATCGTCCGACTTCCGGAGGAGGTTTCGTTCTACGAGTACGAGGGTGAGAACAAGAAATTCGAGCAGGCGATCGAGACCGTCCCGTATCCGCACGCCATGCACAATCGCCTGCTGGTCAGCTTCGCCGCCGCGCACGAGATCCAGGCGCATCTGCCGCCCGAATTGACCGTTTCGTTGCGGGGGACCGCGAGTTTCCCGGACTTCCTCGAAGGCAAACTTACGGACCCGGTGGGGCCGCAGCGCCGCGATGCGAACGCCTGGGCGGTCCGCATGCTTCGGGAGTCGTTCGAGGCGCATCTCGCCTCGCGGGGACTGCTGACCTACGTCGCGTCCGCCGGCACGGTCATGTTTTTCCCAAAAGATGTGCTTGCGGACGATCGCGTCTACTACACGAACGCGAAAGGCAAGCGAACCTACAAGCAGGTCATCGGCGAAAGCAAGGTGCTCAAGGCGCACTGGCATCTCGGCATGCGAGCGGTCGTTCGCCTCGGCGAAGTGCCCACGGTACGGCTGCGCCCCTACGTCGTCTTCACCCGGGACGGCAAGACGCCGCTGCAGGACGCCGGCGAAATGACCAAGCTGCGGCGGCGCTTCTGCAAGAGCTGGTTCAACCACGTTTGGCGACCGCTCTGGCAAGCCTTCTTCGAGTTCTTCGGCGCGGGTTCCGAGAGCGTGCTGATCGCGTTGGGCGAGCATCGCAGTTGGGCCGTCGCCGGCGACGGATTGAAGCTCACGACGGGAATGCGCATGCCGTTCGATCTGGACGTCGCCGACGAAGAGGGCGAACCAGAGGAGCCCGACGACACGGACGACGATGGCGATGAGCTCGACGGGGAGATGGACGACGAGGACGAGGAATGACGGCGGCTTGGCGAGCGATCCACATCGACGAGCCGCGGTTGTCCTTCGGGCACGACCAGGGCGCCGAGCATCCAAAGGACGGTCTCTTCCTGTTCGGACCAGTCGCGTCCGGCCAGAACCCCGCGCGCATGGACGTCGGCGTCATCGCGACGCCGGCCGGTCTCGAGAAGTATTCGAAGTGGATAGCGTCGATCGAGAAGTTCATCGACGTGCCGGCGCCGGCGCCGAACCGGAAGCGAAACGACGCCAATACCTTCGTCTGGCCCGGCTTCGAGGCGGTCTACGGCGCCGCTTGGCCAGGCAAGCCGTTCGCGACGTGCCTGATCGACGCCGCCGAACTCAGCCGCCGCATTCTTGGGGCCGACAGGCATCAGGCGATCTATTCCGCTGTCGCGCTGTATGAAGAGGCGCTGAGAAAGTATCTCCGCGAGGAGGAGGCGCGCCCGCAGCTTTGGTTCGCGGTCGTTCCCGAAGACGTCTACAAGTACGGCCGGCCCAAATCGACGGTCCCGGTGAAGCTCCGCACGCCCGGTACGCGCAAGCTCGGGATGAAGGCGGCACGCGCGATCCTGACCGGCGGTTCGATGTTTCCAGAGGAGATGGAGGCGGCAGCCGTCTACGAATACGAACTGAACTTCCACAATCAGCTCAAAGCGCGTGTGATGGATACCGGCCAGGTCATTCAGGTCGTCAAGGAAGTCACGCTCGATCCGCCGGATGAGAAGGCGAAGGCGCGGATGCAGGATCCTGCGACAATCGCGTGGAATCTGTCTACCACCAGCTTCTACAAGATCGGCGGCCGTCCATGGCGTCTCGCCGACCTACGCGACGGCGTCTGCTACGTCGGCCTGGTGTTCAAGCGGATAGATCGGCCCAGTGGACACGACAACGCGTGCTGTGGTGCACAGATGTTTCTTGGGTCCGGAGACGGGCTCGTCTTCAGGGGAGCCGTGGGGCCTTGGTACTCGGAAACGAACGACGCCTTCCACCTCGATCAGGATCAGGCGGCGAAGCTGATGGAGATGATCGTCCGCGCGTACAAGGACAATCACGGCGAAGCGCCGAAAGAACTCTTCATCCACGGCAAGACAAACTTCGAAGCCAAGGAATGGGCCGGATTCGCGAGCGCGGTCCCGCAGTCGACGAAACTGGTTGGGGTCCAGATTCGAGACAACGCCGACGTCAAGGTCTTCCGGTACGGCGCCAACGCCGTGCTGCGGGGCACGGCCGTCGTGACATCCGAAACGTCGGGTTACCTGTGGACGCGAGGATACATTCCGCGGCTGCGGACCTATCCGGGCCGCGAGGTGCCGAATCCGCTGACCGTCGAGATCAGGCGCGGTTCGGCCGACATCGAGCAGGTGATGCGGGACGTGATGTCGCTGACGAAGCTCAACTTCAACGGCGCCGAATTCTGCGACGGTCTGCCGGTCACCTTGCGCTTCGCCGATCTGGTCGGAGAAATCCTGACGGCGGGCCCGATCACGCCCCACGCGCCGCTGCCCTTCAAGTTCTACATTTGAGGCAACCGCATCATGGCCTCCGTACCGAAGACGCCATCGCTCTATGCGCGCATGCAGATCCACGGGACCCTGACCGAAACGCCGCGCGACGTCCCCGACGCGCGCTTTGCGCTACCGTCGACGATCCATTGGATGCGTGCGCTGGCGATCCTCGCTGCGGATCAGAAACTCGATTTCGCCGTGGCTCGGACCTTCTATGCCAAAGTGCAGGCGCGCGGACTGCCCGAGCGCGAGCTCAACACCGTTTGCGAACAGCTTCTGTTCGTCCTCAACCAGATCGCCGCATTGCAGACTCTGGCGACGGCCACAAACAAGGCGGACGTCGCCCGCACGGCGATCGTCGCCTGGTATTACGGTGTTTACAGCGCCGCTTCGGCGATGACGGCAGCGATGGACGGATCGTTTCAGGACAACCACACGGAGACCGCGAGGAAATGGCAGGAGCGGTTTCCGGCCAAGAACCTGGCGATGCATCCGTTCGCCGATTGCCTTTCGAGCATTTTGCCGAGCACCGCCGATGCCGAACTTGCCGCGGTTAAGGCGCGAGGACAGCATCATCTGGTCAACGCGCCCGCTACCGCGCAGGAAGCCTGGGGCTGTTGCGCGGAGTACCTATCGGGGACCGCTAACTGGGAGCGTTGGAACGTCGAAGAGAGAGTGAGAGAGACGCCGGCGTTCAAGGCGTTGGCGGTCACCGACTTTCGGAAACAGGCCGCGCGCAACTTGCGCGACGCGGCCTACGTTCGACGCGGTATCGCGTTTCTCCATCAGGCGTCGCGATACCGCGGAAAGGCCAACTATCGAGACGCGATCTTTCTCGCCTACGGATCTTCGGTGTCGACCCAACTGTCGGGCTTCGTCGACGATCTGCTAACCGTATTGAAGGCCTTCGCGTCGATGGCGGGCGCCTACTGCTCGCTGAGGGTTGGCAGGGCGGCATGGGCGGATTTCGTCGACGACTTGGATCGCAAGAAGGCCATTTCGGTCTCGCCCAAGGACATCTGGTGACTGGCTATCATCACTGTCCTCGACGAAGCTATCATCGCAGATTGCCAACCATCGATCAGTATTCGCCGCGAGCTGACTAGGGCGCGTGCTCATAACGGCACATACGTCAGCGCCCGACGTTCAAGCGGAAATCTTATGATCAGCCAGAGCATGGCCGCTTGTGATCTGAAGCAGCCATCGACGACGTTGTATTGGTTAGGCGCCCGCGCGAACCGCGCTAGTAGCCCTCGTCGGGCAGCGCAGGCAACGTCATCAAATAGCGCGCGAGCATGTCGAGCCGATATCTTTCTTCCATGTCGCGCTGATACTCCAGAAACAGCGCTTCCTCCAGAGTCGACAGGGGCGGAAGGCTTTTGAGAACTCGCTGTTGCTCCTGAGGAGTACCCCAAAGCCACTTTCTCAAGGATTCCAGTCTTGCATCGCCGAAGATCACCGGAGCGCCAAGTGCGATGCCGACCATGATGCGCTTGAACGCAAGCGCAGCCTTGGGCGAAGCGTTCAACAGACGGATCAGCAAACCGATCATGGTCCCTCCCGTCAGCACCGAGCGGACTAATCCTACCCGATTCGTTCGCGTTCGATCCTGTGGATTGCGGGGACACCGACCACACGTCGATCGATATGCTCGGCCTTTCCACCAAACCACGGGAGGCGGACGCAGCGTCTGGAAAAATGTCGTAACCCGAAGAGCAAGAATAGCAAAAAGACGGTAAAAGGCGGTTCGCGAAGTCGCGATCAGAGTTTCTACGATGCCTCAAGCCACCAACCAGCCGCCGACCTACGCTTGGCCCCGTTTCTGGATCCGACTCGGCGGACCGCTCGATCTTTCGGACGCTGGCTTCCTGAGCGATCCGACCGACTCGCGCGGTTCCGATCGGCCCGTGACGCTCGCGGCGTTGCAGGGCCGGCGATCGCTGGTGCTGCTGGGCGAACCTGGCATCGGCAAGTCGACGGCGCTGAAGGAAGAAGCCGATCGCGTTAGGGTGCTGGCGACGGACGGCGTACTGCAGTCCATTTATGTCGATCTGCGATCCTTTTCGAGCGAGGCGTTCCTCTTCCAGCGAGTCTTCGAGAACGAGAAGATGACGCGCTGGAAGAGCGACAGATCGCATCTCTTCCTCCATCTCGACAGCCTGGACGAGGCGCTCCTGCGCATCGACTCCATAGCGAACCTTATCGCCTCGGAACTGCCCAACCTCCCGACGGACCGTCTTTCGATCCGCATCGCCTGCCGCACTGCCGTCTGGCCGGCCGACACCCTCGGGAGCGCGCTCACGAACATCTTCGGCGAGCAGGCCGTAGCCTTCGAGCTTGCGCCCTTGCGCCGTACCGATATCTTCACCGCGCTCGACGCGCACGGAATTCCTGCCGAAGGCTTCATGAAAGCGTTGTTCGCCGCTCACGCGCGACCTTTCGCGATAAAGCCGCTCACGCTGAGGATGCTGCTGGCGGTGTACGAGCAGGACGGTGCCCTGCCCGAGAGCAGCATCGAGCTCTACCAGCGGGGCTGCCTCGCGCTGTGCGAGGAAAGCAACAAGAGCCGCCGCGATACAGGCCGGCGCGGCCGACTGAACGCGGGCCAGCGCATGCGCCTTGCAGGTCGGATGGCGGCGGCGACGATTCTGGGCAACCGGTTCGCGATCTGGACGGGTCTCGAGAGCGAATGTCCGGAAGCCGATATCACCGTTCCGGCGCTGGCGGGCAGCGAAGAAGCGGGAGATTTCGCTTCTTTCGTTGCTTCGGACGACGACGTTCGGGAAACGCTCGACACCGGTCTTTTCGGGGCGCACGGCGAACAACAGATGGGGTGGGCCCATCGCGGCTACGGCGAATTTCTCGCCGCCCGATATCTGCATATTCGGCACGTGCCTGCCGCGACGATCCTGAAGGCGGTGCGTCATCCGGCCGGCGGACTGATTCCGCAGCTTTCCGGCGTCGCCGCTTGGTCCGCGTCGCTGGACGATGCAGTGCGGGCCGCGTTGATCGCCGAGGATCCGGTCGCGCTTCTCGGTGGCGATCTTTCGGGACTTGGCGACGTGGACAAGACGGCGATCCTGAAATCGCTGCTCGACGCGGTCGAAAAGAAGCGCGTCACGGACTCCATCTATAAGCATTCCGAGATCTACGCGAAGCTCAAGCACCCCGGCCTGGCGGACGAACTGCGGCCGTTCGCCGTCGACGCCGAGTTGAGCCCAACCACCCGCCAGCTCGCCTTGCTCGTCGCCGAAAAATGTAGGCTCACCGAACTCCAGCCGGAACTCCTTCAGATGGTGCTCGACGAGACCAATCATCCTCAGGTCCGCAGCGGCGCCATTTCGGCCCTGAAGACCTGTGGCGACGCCTCCGTGCCGGCTCAGATAGTTCCGTTCGCCGAAGGCAAAGCGAAGGCGCAGGATCCGAACGACGAGATCAAGGGCGCCGCCCTCGAATTGCTCTGGCCCGATCACATCGCCGCCGACCGACTATTCCCGCTTCTGACGCCCACCGCGGACATGTTCTTCGGAACGTATGCCCGTTTCCTGACAACGGTACCCGAATCGCTGAAGGACGAAGACCTGCTCGCGGCTCTCCGATGGGCGACGAATGCGGTGGTCGGTAAGGGCAGATCCGGCAATGCGCACGCGCGAGGCGTGGCGGACGCGATCATGTTCAAGGTCTGGCCCATATTCGAACGTGCGGACTTGACGGAGTCGTTCGTGGACAACATCGCCGCCCGCTTGCGCAATCACGGCCCGCTCTTCCTCGGACTCGACCACAAGGAGCAGGCGGCCTTCCGCTATAGGTTGCTGAGCGACGACGCGCGACGCAGGATGTTTCTGGCGGTGCTCTGCAAGCGGGCAGTTCCGCAGATCGAAGTATACAATTTCCACCGCGCCGAATTTGTCCTCGCGGCTGACCTGGAGTGGCTTCTGTCCCTTGCGCCGAAGGAGGAGAACGACACGCAGGATATCGAATCCGAGACGCTTTTCAGCCTCATCGAGCGCGCGTTCGACATGCAGAAGGTGGATCACATCGAAGCGCTCTCCGCCGCGATGGAGCGTTCGCTACTGGTGCGTGCCCGATATGGACTGTGGTTCGAGCCTGTACGATTGGATTCGCAGGCGGCCAAGGACGGACGGCGGCTGCAGGCGCAATGGCGCGCGCTCGACGACAATCTCCCTCCGCCCGTGGAACCCGATCCGGCGCAGAGGGTCCGTGCCCTTCTCGCCGACGAGGAGGCCGGTCGCTGGCAGGCATGGTGGCACCTAACCCTCGTCCTGGCGCTGACGCCGAAAAGCCGGGGTTACGGAGACGAGCTCGATTATTTCATCGTCACTACCCCCGGCTGGAACGAAGCCGGAGAGGATGTCCGCGCGCGCATCGTCGCCGGCGCCGAACGATATCTGTCGGCGGCCGAAACCTCCCTCGACGATTGGCTCGGACATCGTCCGATGACGATCTATCACAACGCCGTCGCCGGACTGCGTGCGATGCTGCTGCTCAGGCAGGTTTCACCCGAAGTTTACGGCCGGATCACCGCAGAGACGTGGCGGAAATGGGCCCCCGTTATCGTAGGACTGCCGCGGCACGGGACGGATGCCGAACGATGGGCCGACGTCCGCAGTATCCTCGTAGACGCGATCGGGCGCGCGCCCGAGGAGTTCGTCTCCGCAGTCGGCACCATCATCCGCCTCGAGCGCGAAGACGTGCGCAAACCCGGCGCGAACCAGATAGGATCGCCCTACCACATCCTCCACGATCTGGACGGATGCTGGCAGAACGACATGCTGCGCGACGCGATCTTCCGGGAGCTTCTCGATCCGGAGAATACTCCGGCGGAGTACGCCTCCTTTCTCGACGCCTTGCTGCTCGCAGGCGTCCAGCCTGCTCTCGACCACGCCCTCGGACTTCTCGCGACCCACGACGCTTCCAAGCGCGACCGCGACTACGCGATTGCCGAGAGTCTTCTGCGCCGAGAGCCCGTCCGCTCCTGGACGGCCATCCGGACCGCGATGGAGTCTGACGACGAACTCGCAAAAAGGATCGTCACGCGCGTCGCAATGCATTTCGATTTCGGTTCGCCGTTCTATCGCGATCTCGGCGAGCACGACATCGCCGCGCTGTTCAGGCTGGTGACGCGCCTGTTTCCGCCGCGACAAGACGGCGAACGCGCGACGGGCTTCGTAGGAACGCTCGATTCGATCGGCTATCTACGCGACGGATTGCCCCGGCATCTCGCGGAAATGGGCTCCGCCACCTCCGTCACGGTCCTCAACGAACTGATCGTCGACCATCCCCAACTGACCCATCTGGCCTACGAACTGGCCCTCGCCCAGCGCGCGATGCGACTGGCGACCTGGTCGCCGATGAGCCCGAAAGAGGTTCTCGCTCTCGCCGACAAGCCGACCTTGAAGTTGGTGAACACGGCCGGGGATCTCTGCGATGTCCTGACCGAGGCGCTGGCGAAATTCGCCGTCTCGCTTCACGGCGCACAGACGCCGGTGCGCGATCTTTGGGACCGGCAGGGTTCGACGAGCGTCTTCAGGCCCATCGACGAGAACGGCTTCTCGGACGTCGTCGTGCGCTTCCTTCAGTCGGAGCTCGCACACGCCGGCATCTTCGCCAACCGCGAGGTCGAAGTCGGCCGGGTGCCGGGAGCCCCTGTCGGCAAGCGTACCGACATCTTGATCAATGCGGTTCGCCGCCGTCCGGGCGGGGAAGCGTTCGATCCCATCACTGCCGTCATCGAAGCGAAGGGATGCTGGAACGACGAACTCTTCACCGCGCTCGAGGCGCAGCTGGTCCGCGAGTATATGGTGCGCCTACGCGCGCAAGCAGGCGTATTCTTGGTCGGGTGGTTCGAGACCGACAGGTGGGATCCCAAAGACAGGCGGCGCAGAACCGTACCGAAGATGTCGATCGACGACGTCAGGGCCAAACTCGAAGGCCAGGCCGCGAGTCTTCCCGAGGGCATCGTCGTGCTTCCGGTCGTCGTCGAGTGCCGCGCTCCGTCGTGATAGCTTTCGAGCCGACTTTCCGGTTCCGCTTGCTACACGCGTCACAGGAGGATGAACGGTGAGTACGGCGCAGGCGTTGCCGCTTTGGCAGACCGGTCCAACTCGGCTGCGAAGGTGCGGTAGAACGCGATCAGTCGGGACGCGGCCGCGAACGCGGCTTTCACCTTGGGAAGCCCGTCGGCGATGCCGTCCGCTATCCGAAAGGTGGGTGAGGTCAGCCTGATCGCCGCTGCCGCGCCCGTCTGATGGACCGTCATGCCGGACTGCAGAAGATTCTCGACGAGAGGTTGGAAGACGTAGGAGGTGGTGTTGGCGAAGGTGAGATCGACGTGTCCGTTTTTGCCCTTCAGCTCGACGCTGACGCGTTTCGGCATCGTCGGCAGACCGTTAGGCCTGAGCGCCATCCAGACCGAGTCCTTCGTCAACGCGGGACGTTTCATCTCAAGGATCGGAAATTCACTACAGGCCAAGTCGTAGGCCGCATTCCAAAATGCATTCGTGGCGGGATCATCCTGGCGTACCCAGGCATTAATTTTCTTCGTGTCGGCCGCCGTTCTCAGGAAGGCCGCTCGGTATTTCGATCTCCGATCGCCGGCATCGAGAAAGTCGGCGAGCTGTTCGAACGAGATGCGGCAATCGAAGACGTCCAAGTCGTCGTGATTTTCGAAGTAGAAGGCAGGTGAGCAGAGGACGACCTCGAAGTCCGCGTACATGCCCTTTGAGCGCTCACGCTCGGCGCGCATTCGGTACCGTGCCGCCTGATCGGGTTGCAGATTCGCGTCGACCTTGTCCTCGATCAGAAGCGCGAAACGGCTTCCGTCGCTTCGCTGATAGACGACGACAAGATCGGATTCTCCTAGGGTATCGTTTTTTCGAGACCCAAAACTCATGGACGGTTGCCGGCTCGCCGGCGAACTTGGTGAAGGACTTGATATGGTCCGCGAAGGCCGGATTGACCCCGAACTCTTCGGCAAGCAGGAGATCGACGTCCCGCTCATAAATGCGTTCTACAGGCACCGGCCCTTCCCAAAGACAGCCTCGAACAAGGTAGGCTGCCACATTCCTCGGACAGGAGAGTGCGCCATATATTAGTCACTTTGACAACCTTGAGTACCACACTTTCAGCGCGCCTTGATTTCATCACCCATGGAGTACAAAAAATGCGCAACGTCGAGACTATCACCGACTCCTTGCACAATGGCCGTTCAATCGGGCTACGTGACCGAGTAGACCGGTTTTCGCCGGAGGATGCGGCCACGATCTTCGCCGACTACTGTGCGCGATATGACGCCACTCGCCGCCATGACAACCTCTACTATCATCTCAAGGATCGCCGTAAGCTGTAGTAAAGTGAGGCGCATCAAAAGAGGCGCGTGTCCGACCGCGCGAGCCACGACCGCGGAGGCTTTGCCAACGCTCTCGAGGCCGAGACGCCATCTCCAGGGCAGCGCGCAGCGCTTCCTCGAGAGTATCGGCCTCGCCAGCGGCGAGTTGTTCGTGAAAACGGGCCATCCTTCCGAAGCGTAGCCACTCCGGCTTTTCTTTGCCCCGCGGATCCACGATAATGCTCGCTCCGATTGTGAGGCCGTCGCCATGTCTACCCCCGTAACGCGCGATCAGTTCGTCGTCGCTCCAGAAGGAATCACGCACGTACCGACGGGCGCGGCGTTCACGCCCCATCCCGGCAGCCCGCTTTCAGGAAACCTGCGGCTCGGGCAACTAGGCAGCAGGCTGCCGAACGGCGACGATCACCGCCCCGACGAGGTGAGGGCGATGATGCAGCGTCTCTGGGCGGAATACGTCGAGGCGAACCCGACCGCCTTCGATCCTTCGCGACCGGGAGAGGCATGACGTGGCGCTACCATCGTCGATCGAAACCGAACGCAACCGATACCTAATGGATCTCGTCAGGAACGCCTCCGAGCCGATCATCGATTGGCCTGCGCCGGGCAAAGACGACGTCGTCCTGATCGGCAAGATCGTCATGCTGTACAGCTACATCGACTTCAACCTGCGCCGCATGATCGAGGTCCTCGACCACGCGAGCTTCGACCGCAAATTCGCGGAACGCTACTGGCCGATTTTCCAACGCAAGGCCTGGGGCTGTTCGGCAACCGAGGTCGAGTGGCGGAAGCACGGCTTTGATGGCTCGCGCCTGGGCTACCTGCTAAACGGTGCCGGCTTCTTCCACCAGGCTCACAGGGCAGTCGACGATTGCCAGGCCTTACTTGAAATTCTTGCGTTCGAACTGCCGACGACGGGCACGTCGGCGCTTGCCGTGCTGCTCGAACACGCTCGAAAAAAGACGGTGCGGGTGTGGGCGGAGCAATCGCCATTTGACCTCAAGGACTCGCTGCGACGGCGAGGGTACCGTTGGAGCGACGGAAGCGATGGTCGGCCGCGATCATGGTATGTCGACATCGACGAGAGCAAGCTAGATGACGAACTCTCGTTTCTCAGGACGGAGGTCTATCTACGAGACGTGGAGCCGCGCTTGCAAACCTTGACGGCATTCGACCGGTTTTCCGTCAGGGTTTAGTAATTCGAGAAGGCGATGCTGCTACGGGCGGAAATCTCGATGCCGGAGATGATACGAAAAGGCTGCAGCGCGACAATGAGACCAACTCAAGCCTCTGGCCGTCGTTGACGTCCTGTCAGAACCCGTAAGATCGGTCTGCCCAGCGCAGAAGCACGCGAGCATCCCGATCAGGCAAGATGATGCGCTGATCGCGCAAGCCTTTGGCGATCGCTTGGCCAACCTCCGGCTCGACGCGATTGCCATGCGTCATTAGAAAAAACCAACCGAATGGAAGGCCGACTTCACGGTCAATCGCTTCGAGGCGGTCCATCAGGATATGGACCGAGGCCTCGCCGGCGCCAAGCTTCTCTTCCGGCAGATGCAGAGGACACGGCACGAATCCCACCTCGCGCGTGCCTTTATTGTCGTAGTCGTAAATGTCGAGCGCCCAATGCGTATAGACGCGCTGGGCTGAGGCGCTTGATTCTTCCCAATCCTGGAAGAAACGATTCTCCCGCGGCACGAATTCGAACCAGTCCGGCACCAATTCCAGAAACGGCGTCTCCGTTGTGCCCTCCCGCGTCACTTTCCGCACCACACGGCGTTCCATCTCTGGCCGCTGTGCCTCGCGCTTTTCGCGCTCGAGGCGGGCGCATCGCGTCAGGAAGCTCCGAACATGGACGACGCTGCTGCCCGCGCGCCCAAGCATCCGAAAGAGCGGACCGGCGATGACCTTGTCGTCGGACATATCGTCATGTGCAATCCATGACGGATCGAGCAATGCTTCCCTGCCCCAAGGACGGTATGCCGGATTGACGATCGGTCCGGCGCACCATTCGACTTCTCGGCCCAGACAGATTTGCACATAGTCGGCCGCGCCAGAGCCGGTCGGCGCGAAGGCGTATACACTGTTGCCGCGCCATTCGGAAATCTGAAGGTCGCTCTCGAGCAATCGCGTCCAGAGTGCACCAATATCGCCGTTGTGCTTGGCAAGCTCTGCTTCCATCCACGGCCGGTACTCTGCGATCCGTTTTCTGTCGGCGGCGAGTACCGAGCGCGTGTCGCGCCAATACTGGTCGTCGATGTTCGCCGCCGAAAACGGAAATCCCGGAAACGCTTTTGTGAGCGCGGCCGCCAGTGCCGATTCATCAGCGCCGGCGGGAAGGCGCGCAAGAACCGCCTCGATCGTGGCGGGATCGGGCAATCGTGCTGCAATATTCTCTGGAGCTTCAGCCATGCCTTGATCCTATTGTCGCTCCCTGTTCAGGATGCTTTCGATCTCTTCCATCGACGAGCAAGGGCCTGAGGAAATCCTGCATCCAGATCGGCATAGCTGAAAGACCTGCGCGAAGATCGTCGCGCATCTCCTTCCCATGCTGCGGAATCTTGAACAGCCTGTTGAGGCCGTTCTTTATTGCCTGCCGACCGTTGTCCCCGTCCATCAGGTCTTGCATCCAATATAGCGCCTGGACGACACGCATACCTGGGCGTCCCGCCCAATAGAGACGGCTCGCCGCCGCCGACTTGAAATGGATGACCTGCCCTCCCAGTTTGATCGGCTTCAGGCGAGCGTCGACGAGAACCACGATGCGCGCCGGCACTGCCGTGGTGAGGCCAAGATCGTTCGCGGCCGTCATTCCGTCGACCACGACGCGCACCTGATCGCGGCGCGCTACAGCCGTGATGACGGCGCGAGGGTCGGGGACCGTCAGCTTGCCTGTGAGGTTGCTCTTTCGCGGCCGATCGTAGAGCCCGCGAGCGATACGGCGCAACTCGCCGGCCGCGACGAGGCGCTGTAGCGTTTTGTCGACGGCGGCGCGGCTGCCGAGGTCGACGAAATCGCTGGGTGTCCACACTTCGGTCGGCGTCCCGTTGATACGGGCAATGAGCCGGGGCCGGAGATCCGTGGTCGGTTGATCAGGCATGTCCGAAGTATGATGTAAATTTCAGTCACAGGCAAGGACATCCGAAGCTCGCTACATTCTTCGGACGGAGCAACGACGGCTGATATGGCCTTCATCTCGTCACGCGAATGGATGCGAGGCTATGAGAGTATGCCCTCGATTTCTCGCCGCTGTTCCGCATGTTTCGCCGGGTTCTGTTCCTTCAGTTTCGTGATGTTGAGCAACTTCCAGCGAACGGCCGGGAGCTTCGCGGCCTGAGGTAGGCCGATCGCCTCGAAGTCCGGCTCGCCATCATGCAACGACAGCAAGAAGCGCATCGCCTTCTCGTCAAGCCGCGCGAGGAGGTCGGTCGTCAGCTTTAGTCTCGCTGCCTTCAATTCGTCCAGGCTGACGGCTTCGATCGTCATCCCTTCGAACTCCTTCACGAAGGCCTCGTCGAGCATTGCCAAGGAAGGCTTGACCAGTTCGTGCGGCGGCCTGCCGGAGCTTGCGACGTAAATGAGGAACGTGCGAAACAGCGCGTCAGTCAGACCTTCGTTCTCGTAGAGCAGCTTCACGTTAAACAGATCGCGGATGCTGGCGGTCAACCGCCGCATGCAGCTTTCCGCCGAACAGATCCTCGAACGAGACGACTTGCATCTCCGCGAAACCGAAGGCCTCTTCGACCGACTGACTGACACGCCGTATCTCCGGCGTGTGGACCGTTCCTCGTGCGACGGGCGACGTCTCGATCTTGATCTCGGCGCTGCCTTGCCGGACGAGAACGCGCGTATCGTTGTTGCCGCCGCCCGCAATCCTTTGGACCGTGACACCGCGGAGACTGCGGCTGCAGATCCTCGCGAATGCGTTCGAGCGTCGCGTCGATGCCTTTCAACGTCGTCTCGCGATCCTCGATCGGGAGATAGACGAGATCGATATCGACCGACAGCCGCGGCATGTCCCGGTAGAAGAGGTTGATCGCCGTCCCACCCTTGAGCGCGAAGGCGTTGTGACGGGCGATGAAGGGAAGGGTCCGCACTAGCAGTTCGACCTGCCGCATATATTGCTCACGCGCCATGCGGGGGCTCCTTCGGCATGAGATCGTTTGGAATTGTGACGCGGTATACGGGATGGAGTCGGCCGCCTGGGCTCAACGCCCTGTCGCCCTTGCCGAGATCGACTGCCGAGCTGTCGATGTGCCTGCGCCAGGCATGATTGTGTTTGTCGGCATAGACGAAGAAGAGGCGCTTGGTTTTCACGCTTCGGCACCGGGCCAGCAGCGTCGTCAGCAGTTTCGGGCGCAGATTGGCGAGGCCTTCGAACGCCATATCGATCGTATGGAAGCTCTCGCCTTTCGGGAGCTCGTCGAGCATCTCGAGGATTGCACGTTCGGGGGAGGACATCGGTATCGGCCAGCGCCACGGGTTCTGCGCAAGCCCCGGGTCATCGTCATTCGAGAGGCTGAAATCGGAATTCTCGATGCCGACGGCATCATCACCAAACAGGGCGTTGCTCCTGACCACCACGCGTGCGTCGGTGTGCAGTTTCGACAGCCATGCGGGAACGTCGGCGCCATAAAGATAGAGTGCGAATTCGCCGCCGAACGAAAGATAGTGCGTATGGCCCCGCAGAGAGAGAGCACTGGCCCCGCCGACATGAAATCTGTGCCGCATGAGCCAGAGGGCCGAGAGCAGAGGGATCTTCCATCCGATGGTGGCTTCCGGGGTCGAATCCGGCATGAATGGACGGCGGTACAGGCCCGTCATCACGGGCTCGAGCCAGCCCTGTTTGACGTAGCCGGAGACGGACTGCCGCGAGATGGCGTGACGGCTCATCCAGCCCGTATCCACGAGGAACCCTGGAGGAACCGCCTGCAGGAGCAACTTTAGTTTTTTCTCTTTTTGTCCATTTATATTAGACATTGTACCATAAGTTCAAAGCCAAGGCGAGTTGATACTTTATTAATTATCATATTTAATCAATTCATAATTGGCGTATTTGATTTTTTCCAAAGTTGGACGGGACGAAAGGTGTCTCCTTCGGGCCGGGCCGTTGGCTGCGCCGAAGCCCTGACGGGTCTTCTCCCATCTGGGCCGCCCCTCCCTGACGCAGGGGGCCTCGTTGCGGGAACCCGATGCCGCGGTTCTGCGGTAACCCAAATCATCAAGCTAAGGTGGTCGGGCTCATCCCGGGAGTGTTATCGAAGGACGACAGCGTCACCGTTCGACCGCGCAGGCTTTTGGCTTCGACACCCTACGCGACCTGCCGGACATGGAGATGCTCGAGGAGGCTGGCCTCCTCAGCAAGGACAAGTTGCTCGCCGGGGAGTTTCCCGATCCCATCGGGGCGTCGGATGAGTATGACACTGAGGACATCGCGGCAGGTGTGGCCGCAGGCGAGGAGTGAGCGGAAAGGTTCGGTTGCGACGGCCACAGCTGTCGTCTGATGGGAGATCGTCTGCGACGATTCCGCCTTGCGACTTGAAGGCATGTGCCGGAGTTGTTTTGTTAGACAAAAGCGAAATTTGTTGCACAAGAGCACCCGATGCCAAAAGTCAGCATCAAGAAGTCCACATCCCGCGGCAAGCGATCCATGGTTGGCCAGGATACCAAGATCGGTAAGACCCGGGTTGGTGCGGCCTCGCGCGTGACCGCCATCATGACTGCGGCAGAACATTCGGGGCTGCTCGGAGAGAAAAGGGCGCGGATCGCAGAGCGCACCAGCCCGGAGCTGATCCAGCGGGCGAAGCAGCAGACCGGTATCGCGACTGACACGAATCTCATCGAATTTGCGCTCGCCAGCCTCGCGCTCGACGACAATTTCAGCGAGACGGCCCGGAAGACGATGAGGTCGGTCGACCCCGACCTCAAGCTCGGCTTCTGAGGTGGCAGAATTTGACCTCGCGGCTGCGCTTCGCTGGGCGCGGTTCGATCCCGGCACGACCTTGGCGTGGCGCTCTGACCGCGAACTCCCGTTCCTTGGCGATCGACCCGAGGCAGGGCAGGAGCTTCTGCTCGATACCTGCGTCTACATCGATGGTTTGCAGGCGCGCGCCGCGCGTCGTCGCTGACCTATTGGAGCTTCGCCACCCCAACCATTCGACTGTCGCCATCCAGGAATTGATGCACACGGTCGGCGTGTTGGATCCCAAGCATCCCGGGACGCACGTGGCCATCAAGCAGATCGGCGCCTTGATCGCCAGCATGCCGCTTTACCGCATCTTTGCACCAGATGCGGACATCGCTGGTCGCGCCGCGCTTCTCTCGGGCATGCTATGCCGGCTGCAAGGCTATCGGAACGACGACAAGCTCCGCGCGCTTCAAGACAGAGTTCTATTCCTGCAAGTCCAAAAGGCTGGGTTCACGGTTCTCACCGCCAATGTTGCGGATTTCGACTACCTTCTTCAGCTGGTCCCCACCGGTCGCGTGCTGTTTTATCGACGCTGAGATTGCGAAAATTCCGGTCGTCGCGTGGACAAGAAGCCCGCCATGGCGAGCTCTCCCAGTTCTTCGGCAAGGAGGTCAGCCGCGACCTGATCGGCCACCTGCCGGGTCTCGGATTCATTGCATCGGGGCCGCGCGCGCCCCAGGCCGGTGCTCCCTACACCTACGTCACCACCAAAGGTTCTTCGGGTTCGACACACTGCGCGACTTGCCCGATATGGAAATGCTCGAGGACGCAGGCCTGCTCAGCAAGGACAAGCTGCTGGCCGGGGAGTTTCCAATGGCAGCCGATCTCGCGGGCGGTGACGGTGAGACTTTTGCCCCCGAATCTGCCGGATCAGAAAGTCCTGATGACGACGATCCAGGAAGTGGGATATCGGCGGGTTCGTGAATTGCGCCTTTGACCATGCCCGGAGCGGTTAAGGCGAATAACCGGTTGAAGACCGCGACCGGCAACGGGCGCGCGGCCGAGAACGGCAAGACAATTAAGGACTTTTCGTGTACGATTCGTTTCACGCATTCTTCCGCAAAAGATGATGAAGACTTATGGCTCGCAGTGATCTCCTCATTTCCCTCGTACGCGCCGGCGCGACCGGCGATCGGGAAATGCTGAAGTCGACTGCTGAGGCGCTCGTCGCCGAGGAACGTGCCCAAAATCACCACATCCTGGCTGATCGTCTCGAGAAGGCTTTGTCGGCAGTTCCGGTCACGCCGCCCGCTTTGACCACAGCGGCCAGTCTCACGGGCGCAGGCAAGGATACGATCCTGGAGATCGAGCCGCGCACGCAGATGTCGCAGCTCCTGTTGCCACTGCCTGTTCAAGAGGGCGGTCGGCAATTGGTCGAAGAGCATGTGCGCGCGGACGTGCTTCGAGCCAGTGGCTATGAGCCCCGACATCGTGTTCTGCTTTCGGGACCGCCTGGCAACGGCAAGACCTCTTTCGCCGAGTCAATCGCTGAGGCGCTGGCGTTGCCGTTCTTTGTGGTGCGCTACGATGCGCTCATCGGAAGCTATCTCGGTGAAACAAACGCGCGGCTGAGAAAGCTATTCGACTACGTTCGCACACGGCCGAGCGTGCTCTTCTTCGATGAGTTCGATGCAATCGGAAAGGAACGCGGCGACACACACGAGACTGGTGAGATCAAACGCGTCGTCTCCTTCCTTCTCATGCAGCTCGACCAGCTTCCGAGCTACGTCATCGTCATTGCCGCAACCAACCATGCCGAGTTGCTCGACCGTGCCGTTTGGCGCCGCTTTCAGCTTCGCCTGGGTCTGCCTGCTCCCGACAAGACGCAAATCGAGGCATTCCTCGGCCGCGTGATGGCGCAGTGGCCAGATCAGCCGCGGCTTTCACCGCGGTCACTTGGAGCCAAGCTCGGGTGCGTAAGCTACGCGGAGGCAATCGATTTCTGTCAGGCGGCCAGGCGGCGGCAGATACTAGGCTTGGGGGAAATAGCGATCGATGACGCACTGCATGCGGAATTAAACCTCTGGGCATCCCGAGTGCGACCAGAGGTAATAAATGGCGAGCGATCCGACCAAACCGTTTCTCAGACTAAACCCCGGGCAACCACAGGCAAGGCTTCCCGGCAGACGGGCCGTCGTTCCCCGCCCTAAACCTTACGCTCAAGCCGACCAAGAGCGGCGCTTCGGACAAACGTTCCGGCGTCTGGCCGAGGTGCTCGCGCGTGACCCGGCGGCTCTTGAGTTACGCGCAGATCCAACGGCGTTGGCCCCGGAGCGACTGCTCGTCTTTGAGGTCAGGGGAAGCATCGCCGCTTTCGCCAAGGCCGTCAGCAGAGTCCCGGGCCTCGAATTGATCGATGAGGAAGAACTGCCGACCGATCAGGACACCGCGCCGGTAGCGTACTTGCTTGTTCCGGACGCGCGCGCACTGCGGCAGATTGAGAGTCTTTGGCAAACCTGGGTCGCCGGAAGGGATTTGCCCGACGGCCATACTGCGTGGCGCGACGTTTTCGCCTGTCTTCGCAATCTCCGACCATGGGGACCTGAGGATCGTGTGCAGCCGCTGGATGCCACCATTTTGGGAGAGGAGATTTTCGGCAAGGCGGATGACGAGCAAATTCCATTGGAGGTGGAGATCGTGTTTCGGCCAAACGCTGAAGCAGCGGCATTGAGCGAGGCCAATGTGGCACGCGCGATCGCGGCTTCTGGCGGAACGATCGTTAGCCGGGCGAAGCTCGACGAAATTGCCTATCACGCCATCCTCGCGCGCCTCCCCGTCGCAGCGATCCGCACGATTATCGAGCGATCTGCGGCGAGTTTGGCTGGCGTCGAGCAGGTCATGTATTTGCGCCCCCAAAGCGTGCTCACCGAGATCGACGTTTCCGACACGGTCCCGCTCGCGCCCATTGCTCCGCCACCAGCAGTCGTCAACGATCCTATCCTCGCCCTGCTCGACGGCGTGCCGATGGCGGGCCATCCGCTTCTGCGCCCGCATGTGAGCGTCGAAGATCTCTTCGGCCTGGAGCCCAACACGTTGGTGGCGCAACGCGTTCATGGCTCGGCGATGGTCTCTCTGATCGCGCATGGCGATCGCAACAAGCCGGAGCCGCCGCTGCCGCGACAGATTCATTGCATCCCCGTTCTCGGCCCGGCCGATCGGTTTCCCTCGGACCGGCTGATCGTCGACCTGATCTATCAGGCCATCATGCGCATGCGCGGTCCGGGCGAGCCCTCTGCGCCCCACGTTATCATCGTGAACGTCTCGCTTGGGAACGCTCGCCGGCCTTTTCACGGTCAATTGTCGCCCTGGGCGCGGCTTCTTGATCGGCTCGCTTATCAGTTCGGTATTCTCTTCCTCGTGAGTGCCGGCAATGTCACGGACGGGTTTCCCATTCGAGCGTTTGCCACCAGCCGGGACTTCGAGGATGCGCAGGACAACGACCGCACGCGTGCCGTCATCCGTGCCCTTGCCGACGTCCAGGCCGATCGACGATTGCTCTCACCGGCGGAGACAGTCAACGGCCTTACCATCGGCGCTCGTAACCTCGATTGGGTGTCTGAGGCCGACCGGCCTTTCGCGCGCGCCAATGTGAATCCCTATCCCGCTCTCGACACGGCGAACCCTTCGAGCGCACTCGGGCCGGGCTTCGCCGATGCTGTGAAACCCGACATCCTCATGCCGGGGGCCCGCGAGCACCTGCGCGTCGTACGAAGCGGAGAGGAGATTGTTGTCGTACCGGCCCGCGCAAGCAGGGGCGCCGGTCTGAGGGTGGCAGCGCCTCCGGCCTTGGCTGGAGTGGAAGGCGCCGAAGCCTATACGAACGGGACAAGCGCGGGAGCCGCGATCGCGTCGAGGACCGCGCACAGAATTCACGATGCTCTCGAGGCGGAATACGGCCAGGAATTTCTCCAATTGAGCAACGCGCATCGTGCGGTGTTACTCAAGGCTTTGCTGGTGCATCCTGCAAGGTGGCCAGATGCCACGGCGACGCTTGTCAGAGAACTCCTCGGTCCATTTGGCAGGGGCCAAGCCTCTCGACAGAAGGACAACATTCGACGTTTTATCGGTTATGGCTCCCTTGATCCGGACGACGCCGTAGCATGCGCCGCCGATCGCGCTACGTTCTGGGCCGTCGGATCATTGGGAAATGAGCGCAGCGTCGACATATCTATACCTGTTCCGAGCGCGATCGGCGGGAGAGCGCAGCCACATGCCATCTCCGCGACGCTGGCGTGGCTTACGCCGGTCGTTCCCGGGCGCAAAGCTTATAAGGCTGTGCGCATGAAAATCCTGGACCCGGTCGACATCGGTAGCTTGGGTGTCGCCGCGCACGGAAATCAGCCCGACGGAAACCAAATCAATCGCGGAACGGTATGCACGCGTTGTTGGAGCGGCGATCGCGCCGCGGTGGTGACCCCCGACATGACGCTTTCATTGAGAGTTCAACGCGAGCCTGACGCGAGCGAAACAATCGACGATGCCGTTCCCTTCGGTCTTGCTGTCACTATTGCGATGCCAGGAGAAATCGCTCTTTATGATGAGCTGCGCGCTCGCGTGCGTCCACAAGCGCCGCGAGAACGCGCTCGCTGATCAGCGCTCACGCTTGGTGGCCAATAGCCGAATTGACTCTCCACTTCCGCCCTGATTGCCCCGGACGGAGCCTTCTCTGCGAGCCACTTCGATCGCCTCGTGACGACGGACGGATCGATATGCGAGCTGCAAGAAGTTCATGAGCAGCACGTGCCCTCGCTCGGTAAGTATTGATTCGGGGTGGAACTGCACCCCATAGGTTGGTTGATGGCAATGCGCGAGGGCCATGATCTCGCCTTCGTCCGAACGTGCCGTCACCGCGAGATGCGGCGAGCAGGAGTCATCGAGCTCGACAACAAGAGAATGGTAGCGGCCAACGCGAAGTGGGGACGGGAGGCTCTCGAACAGCCCTCGACCGTCATGCGTTACGTACGAGAAGCGACCGTGCATAGGGCGATGTGCACGTGCCACCCGTCCGCCGAACACGCTGCCAATACACTGGTGTCCGAGGCAGATCCCGAGAATTGGCACCCGACCTGAAAGTTCGCGGACGACGGCCATGGATATCCCGGCCTCCATTGGCGTGCAGGGACCCGGGGAGATGACAACCGCGCGCGGCTTGAGGCCAACGACATCGCTGACGCTGACTGCATCGTTCCGAACCACCTCCGTTGCCTCACCGAGCTTCCGAAAATACCGCGCAATATTGAAGACGAAGGAGTCATAGTTGTCGATGATGACAATCAAGGTACACCGGATGTCTGAAAAGCCGCAAAAATTCGCTGCGCCTTGGCGAGCGTCTCCTCATATTCGGCCTCTGGATCCGACATCGCCGTGATCCCGCTACCGGCATGAAACACGGCCAGGTCGTCGTCGATCGTGACCGTGCGGATCGCAATGTTTGTGTCCATATGCCCGTTGAAACCGATAAAGCCGATCGCCCCGCAATAGACCTCTCGCGCCACCCGCTCGATTTCCGCAATAATCTCCATCGATCGGACCTTTGGCGCCCCGGTAATGGAGCCGCCGGGAAAGCACGCGCGAAGCAGCGTGACAGCGTCCTCGTGCTTTGCAAGTTCACCCGTAACAGTCGACACCAGGTGATGCACTGAGGCGTAGGATTCGAGGTCGCACAGCGCTGGAACCTCGATCGAATGCGCAGTGCAGACGCGTGACAGATCGTTGCGCAGGAGGTCGACGATCATCGTGTTCTCGGCACGGTCCTTCTCGGACGCCAGGAGAATCTTCGCGCGGCGCTGGTCTTCCCTGGAATCAGCGGAGCGCGGGATTGTACCCTTGATGGGGCGCGTTTCGACCTGTCGTCCGTCCAGCTTCAAAAATCGTTCCGGCGAGCTCGATGCAATGGTCAGCTTGCCGTAGCGCAAGAGGGCCGCAAAGGGTGCCGGGTTCAATGACCGCAGCTGGCCGTAGAAGGTGAGCGGATCGAACAGAGGCGACAACCTGGTGCTGAAGCGCTGCGCAATGTTGGCTTGGAACACGTCCCCGGCCAGGATCAAGTCGATGACGCGCTGTGCCGCCGCAACGTAGCCCTCACGGCTGAAGTTCGAATGCCATGCGCCCGCTGTGGCAGGGAACACAATTCGGGACGACTTTGGATTGGCAAGCAGCGCAGCAAACTCGTCGGCTCGACGGCATGCACGCTCGAGTCGTCGAGCGGGATCCTGCTCCGGCCATCCCGTCGAGACGATCCAGCATCTGTTGTCACAGTGGTCGAAGCTGACGACCACGTCATAGAAGTGCAGGATGGATTGGGGCAAACGCTGGCCGGGATTTTCCGGTGCCGGCAATCGCTCCAATGTCCTGTTCAGATCGTAAGCGAGGAAGCCCGCCGCGCCTCCTTGGAACGGCGGAAGATCGGGGCGATGCACTTGGCGGTAGTTGGCGAGAAGGGTGCGAAGAACTCCCCATGGATCGCCCTCGAGGGCCGCTCCGTTCCAACTCGTCTGTCCGTCCGCGATCATCCAAGTGCTGAACGGCTCGCAGCTCAGATATGAATAGCGCCCGAGCAACTCATGCCTGGCTGCGCTGTCGAGAAACGTAAGATGCGGTCGATGCGCGAGACATCGCATCGCGGTGACTGGCTCAATCCACTGCAGTTCGCGGACGTGCATTTTCTCTGTCAATTACAGATGACTGGCGTGCCGTGTGACGCACTGCGGCAGTGATCCCCACCCCAGAGAAGCGCGATGCTCGTCTGGGGTTCGCGAGCTCTTAAGACCGATTTTCAGATGGACCCCTGCTGATCGGTCAGGTGCGCCGAACAACATGGGTTGCCCCTGCCGTTGAAACGAAATGTGCATCTGTTGAGAGATTGTAGTCGGCCGCGAACCGCAGCTCCCGGAGCGGTCGAACCCGCCGGATCGATTCCTGGTACAGATCATGCGCCTTGTAAGCCGCAAGTTCTGTCTCGCTATCGAACTCACCATAGACCACAACGTCAATATCGTTGGCAAGCTGGTCCGTCTTGCTGTTGCGAGCGATCTCGAGCCTGCGTGCATGTGGAATCGTCGTGACAACCGACAGGCCTTCGAGGATCTGGTCGATATGGGCCTTATCCTTGGCGGTAAACAAGACGATGTGACGTATCATGGATGGCCGTAAGCGTGATGTCGAAAGTTGGCGCATAACTATCTTGGGATCGAGCAGGCTGCAATGGCGGCAGCCGGCTGCGCACGTCGCGGGACAAGACGCTCAGTCGTTTGCCAATCTTGCGATGGCCTGCAATCTGCAACGGTACTGGTCAGATCTCGTTTCTTGGTCACGACGCGGGAATGGCTAGGCGCTCAATCGTTTGAATGTGACGTGCGAGGAGGTTGCAGGCTTGATCGACGTTGCGGGCTCGCAATGCTTGCAGAATCAGGCGGTGATCCTGGTTGGACCGCGGTCGCCAGCCGCTACTTCGCGCCATCGCAAACACCAGCCGGGAATTTGCAAGCTGGAGTCCGTCGAGGCTCGCAAGCAGGCGCGGCATCGCGCAGGGCGCCACCAACGCCTGATGAAAAGCGCGGTTGGCCATCTCAAATTCCTGAATCGTCTGGGCGTTGTCTCCTTCAATCAGGGCGAGTTCGATCCGCGCCAAATGGTGAGATGTGACCTTTGGAGCCGCATTGCGCAACGCCACCACTTCGAGCGCGGCGCGCATCTCTGCGATCTCCTTGACTGACTTGGTATCGAGCGGGGCCACCCGCACGCCGCGGCGGGGCTGAGCTACGACGAGATGTTGCGCCTCCAGTTGGCGAAAGGCCTCGCGCACCGGGACATGGCTGGAATTGAATTCCCGCGCGACATGATCCTGCCGGAGTGGAGCGTCGGGCTGCAGCGCGCCGCTGATAATGCGATCACCGATTGACTCGGCGATGCGCCGCGCAACTGTCGCGTTCTCTTTTTCGGTTGTCATAGATTATCTATCATAAAAAGGGATGCGTCCGCCTGTGACATCAACTATCATCAATCCGAAACCGATGATTATAGATAATGGCTTAGATCATCTATGATCGCGCGCGGGAGGGAATGCAAGTCCTATGGTTGCTGCAGCGGAAGTCGAACCGAACGAGAGCAGCAACTGTGTGCCGGTCCGCACGGACTGGAGACGCGCCGAGGCCGAAGCGCTCTATGGTTTGCCGTTTGCCGACCTGATATTTCAGGCGCAGAGCGTTCATCGCAACAACTTCGATCCAAACCAGGTCGAAACAGCAAGCCTGCTCAGCATCAAGACTGGCGGCTGTCCGGAAGACTGCGGCTACTGCTCGCAGAGCGCGCATTACGACACCGGCGTCAAAGCCACCCGCCTGATGGATTGCGCCGATGTCCTCGCGGCCGCGCAGCGCGCCAAGGACGCTGGTGCCGCCCGCTTCTGCATGGCCGCGGCCTGGCGCAGTCCAAAAGACCGCGATCTCGATTCCGTCTGCGACATGGTCAGCGCGGTTAAAGGTCTTGGCATGGAGACCTGCGTCACGCTCGGCATGCTGACGCGTAGGCAGGCCGCGCAGCTCGCCGACGCCGGGCTCGACTTCTACAATCACAACGTCGACACCTCGCCCGAGTTCTACGGCAAGATCATCACCACCCGCACCTTGCAGGACCGCGTCAACACACTTGCGCATGTGCGCGAGGCCGGCATCAAGGTCTGTTGCGGCGGCATCATCGGCATGGGCGAGGGGGGCGAGGATCGCCTCGGCATGCTTGTCCTCCTCGCCAATCTTCCCACCCATCCCGAAAGCGTACCGATCAACCTCTGGAACAAGGTGCCGGGCGTGCCGGTCAATGACACCGCCGAGCGTCCCGATCCGATCGCGCTGGTGCGCCTGATCGCGACGGCCCGGATCATGATGCCGAGGAGTGTGGTGCGTTTGTCCGCCGGACGGCAGTACATGAGCGATGAACTGCAGGCGCTGTGCTTTTTGGCTGGCGCGAATTCGATCTTCATTGGCGACGTGCTGTTGACCACCAAAAACCCGCAAGCCGAACGCGACGCAAATTTGCTGAACCGGCTCGGCATCACGTCCAGCCTTGCCTGAGCAAAGCAGGCTGTTAGCGAGCACCTGCGGGGAAGTTTCAATATAGGTGAGAGATGCAAATTACCTTGATGAAAGGAAAAATCCATCGCGCCTCGGTGACCGAAGCCGATCTGCACTATGAAGGCTCGATATCGATTGATCGTACGCTGCTGGAGGCCGCAGGCTTCCTGATCAACGAACGTGTCGAGATCTACAACATCGACACCGGAGCGCGGTTTGCCACCTATGTGATCGAGGCGCCCCGAGGGTCGGGCATCATAGGCCTGAATGGTGCGGCTGCGCGGCTCGCGATGCCCGGAGACAAGATCATTATCGTTGCATATGCCTCCTTCGATGAGGCGGAAGCAAAGACCTTCAGACCGCGCGTGGTTCTGGTTGACCGCGAAAATCGCATTTTGACGGGTTGAAAGCCAAGAAGCCGAGGTTGGAGCTTCTCTTAGCGGTCAGTCGAATTTCTTGCGCGATTTATGGCGAGCCAGGGAGTGAAGAATGCGGCCAATCCATGCGGCCAAAGTTGCCCATTATGTCGCGGCCCTGCATAGCCTGGAAAAGGACAACCGGTTGCGGGGCCTTAAGGCTCGCGCTGGCGTCGATTTTACATCCAACGATTATCTGGCGCTCGCGAGCGCGCCGCGCATGAAGAAGGCAATGTCCGTTGCGCTCGAGTCCGGCACACCGATCGGAGCCGGCGGGTCGCGGCTCCTGCGCGGCAATTGCAGGGAACACGAAGCTCTCGAAGCCGAAGCCGCTCAGTTCTTTGGGGCGGAGACGGCGCTGTTCTTTGGGGGCGGTTATGTCGCAAACTTTGCTGTCCTGACGACGCTGCCGCAGCGCGGCGACCTGCTTGTTCTCGATTCTCTTGTGCACGCGAGCATTCATGAGGGCGCGCGGGCTGGCCGGGCCGAGTTCCAGATCAGCGCGCATAATGATCCGCAATCGGTCGAACACATGATTCGTGACTGGCGGGCTCAGGGCGGAACGGGCCGCGTCTGGATCGTGGCTGAAAGTCTCTACAGCATGGATGGCGATTTCGCCCCGCTTAAAGACCTGGTTGCGATCGCGGACCGGCACGACGCGTTCCTGATCGTGGATGAGGCGCATGCCACGGGCGTCTACGGCGAGCGGGGACGCGGGCTCACCGCGCCCTACGAGAGACGTGAAAATCTCCTGGTGGTTCATACCTGCGGCAAGGCGCTGGGCGCTGCTGGCGCGCTTGTCACTGCCTCCGGCGTACTGCGCGACTTCATGGTCAATCGCTGCCGTCCGTTCATCTTCGCCACGGCCCCCTCACCATTGATGGCTATCGCCGTGCGGGAAGCCCTCTTGATCCTGCAGGAGGAGCCCGAGCGTCAGCAGCGCCTGGCCAAGCTGATCGCATTTGCGCATCGGCAGATCAGTGCGCGCGGTCTCCAGAGTCCTTCGGACTCCCAGATCGTGCCCTACATCGTCGGCGACAATGGCCGTGCGATGCGGCTTGCCTCTGCATTGCAGGCTCGCGGCTTCGATATCCGGGGAATCCGGCCCCCGACCGTACCGGCCGGCACGGCCCGCTTGCGAATTTCACTCACACTCAACGTCGCGGAGGATGACGTGCTTGCAATGCTCGATGCGCTCGCTGAGGAGACGAGGGGTTGGTCTCGATGAGTCAGCGGATCGTGGTGACCGGCACAGATACCGGGATCGGAAAGACGGTGTTTTCCGCAGGTCTCGCCCATCTCCTCGGTGCAAACTACTGGAAACCGATTCAGGCCGGCCTCGAAGGGGAGACCGATACGGAGCTCGTGGCCCGGCTGGGCAGTCTCTCAGCCGATCGCATCGTGCCGGAGCTTTACCGTCTTCGAATGCCCGCTTCACCGCATCACTCCGCCGAAATCGATGGAGTTCGTATCGACGCGGATTCGCTTCGTGTGCCGGACACCGGGGAGCGGCCGCTCGTGATCGAGGGCGCGGGCGGGCTGATGGTGCCGCTTACTGGCGGCACACTCTACATTGACATCTTCGAACGGTGGCGGCTTCCCATCGTGCTCTGCGCCAGCACGCGACTCGGCACCATCAATCACTCACTGCTGTCGATCGAGGCTCTGCGTAAGCGTCAGATCCACATTCTTGGGGTTGCACTCATTGGCGAGAGAAATGCCGAGACTGAGAGCGCAATTTGCGACATTGGGCGGGTGCGTTGGCTAGGGCGATTGCCCTGGCTTTCTCCGCTTACGCCAGACAGGCTGCAGACCATCTTCCAAGGCTCGTTTATTCCCAGTGATTTCAAGCCATGATGCCAAAGAGGAAGTCGCCGATCTGGCACCCGTTCACGCAACACGCGCTTCAAAGCGAGATGACAAAGATTGTGCGCGGCGATGGTGCTTACCTTCACACTGCGGACGGGCGCCGAATCATCGATGCAATCTCGTCTTGGTGGGTGGTGACCCACGGTCATTGCGATCCACAAATCGTGAGCGCGATTCGGGAGCAGGCAGGTAGGCTCAACCAGATCGTCTTCGCCGGCTACACCCATGATCCAGCCGAGGAAGTTGCGGCGCAACTTTTGAAATTCGCACCCCCTGGTCTCGACCATGTCTTCTTCTCCGACAGTGGCGCAGCCAGTGTGGAAGTCGCCTTAAAGATGGCGCTTGGCTATTGGCACAATATCGGCAAGCAGCGAATACGCATTGTCGTAATGCAACATTCCTACCACGGCGATACGGTTGGGGCGATGTCGGTAGGTAGCCGAGGCGTGTTCAACGCGACGTACGCGCCCCTCCTGTTCGACGTTACCTCAATCCCATTCCCCGCGACAGGTCATGAGCAGGCGACGCTCGATGCGCTCGAATCTGCATGTCGACATGAAATTCCGGCCGCCTTTATCGTGGAGCCGTTGATATTGGGGGCGGGCGGAATGCTGATGTACCCCGCCTGGGTGCTCAGAGAGATGAAGCGGATCTGCGAGGCCACGAACGTCCTGTTCATCGCCGACGAGGTCATGACGGGCTGGGGCCGCACCGGAACATTGTTTGCCTGCGAGCAGGCCGATGTCACGCCGGATATCGCATGCTATTCCAAGGGCCTCACGGGAGGGGCGCTTCCGCTCGCCGTGACACTCTGCCGCGCGGATATTTTCGATGCTCACTATTCGAAGGATCGTACGCGGACGTTTTTTCATTCGAGTTCATATACCGCAAATCCGGTGGCCTGCGCCGCCGCAAAGGCCAACCTGGATCTCTGGCAGAATCAGGAATCTCTCCGGCGCGTAGCCGCTGTCGCCACCATGCAAGAACAGGCAATCGTGCCATTCCGCGCCGACTCGCGTTTTGAAAATGTCCGTCGGACTGGAACCATCACAGCGCTCGATCTGAAAACCAGCGATGCGGGCTATCTCGCGGACGTCGGTCCGAAGCTTCAGCAATTTTTCAAGGACCGAAATCTGCTGCTGCGCCCGCTCGGCAATACGATCTACGTGATGCCGCCTTACTGCGTCACGGCGGCCGATCTTGATGAGATCTACGCCGGCATCCGTGACGCTGCTGATGCACTGACCTGAAGGCGCGCTTCGCTCAGCCGGAACTCAACGTTCGACGATTCCGGTGGCGGCGCCGTTTAGTGCTCTACCCGAATTCGAGCCTTGGGCGGGCCTTTGGCGACGGATCCGGGACATGCGCGGCGTAGATGGTGCAAATTCGGCGGGTGTGCTCAAGGTGGCTTCGACGGCAAGCCTCGGCGAGGCCGACGCCGGTGTAGGTTGCGCAATGGATGCAGTAGGCGCAGAGTATGGCTGGAGGTCATGGGTTGAGGGGCCGATGCCATGTCGGATCGATTTCCAATCTACGGGGTCTTCTTGAAACGGCGCGGGCGAAGGTGGTCGTGGTCGGTCTGCACGACCGAAGGCGCACTGGTCATGACGGGGTCAAGAAGCAGCCGATCCGCCAGGTATGACGCCAACAGGGCGCTTCTTCTATTGCTGCTGAGCGCGCCATATCGTTCGCGACTTCCGTTGGGCTCGAGCGAACAAAACTGACTATCCCGGAAGTTCTTAGCTAATGATGGCGCGATCATTAGGAGTTTTTGTTCGTCAGTCTCTAATCTGGAGAAGTAAGTTTCTTTTTCCTCCCTCTCCATTGACAGGTTTCTCCTGCCTTCCCTAGGAAGCGCGGACCCTAGCGATGCGGTCGGTCGGGGGGACCCGGAGCCAAGATGAGCCACATTACAGAGCCGTCCGTCGAACGCGTCACGATTCCAGTTATGCAGCGATGGAAGCAGGAGGGGCGCCGTATCGTCATGACGACCGCTTACGACGCGGTCACATCGCGCATCGCCGACCCCATCGTCGACATTATCCTGGTCGGCGACAGCGTTGGCAATGTTTGTCTTGGATTCGACAATACGCTGCCGGTCAGCGTCGCGATGATGAACCACCACTTGGAGGCGGTCGCACGCACAAGACCCCGCGCCTTGCTGGTGGCCGATATGCCCTTTCTCAGCTTTCACCTGAGCATTGAGGAAACCATACGGAATGCCGGGCGGTTTCTGCAGCGTGGCGCTTTAGCCGTTAAGCTCGAAGGTGGAGCTAAGCGCGTCGAATTGGTGCGTGCCGTCGTCGATTGCGAAATTCCCGTGATGGGCCATCTCGGTCTCACCCCGCAGAGCGTCAATGTCATGGGTGGGTTCAAGGTGCAGGGAAGGACAACCGATGACGCGTTGCGCCTTCTCGATGACGCCCACCGTCTCCAGGAGGCCGGATGTTTCGCGCTCGTCCTGGAGGGCATTCCGGCTGAGCTCGCCGCGCGAGCGACCGAATCCTTGAGGATACCGACCATCGGAATCGGCGCGGGTCCCGATTGCTCGGGGCAGGTGCTGGTATTCCACGACGTGCTGGGCCTGACTAAGGGTCATCGCCCCAAATTCGTACGTGCCTATGCAGAGGGATTTCAGCTGTTGCAGGAGGCGCTGTCGGGCTGGGCTGCCGATGTTCGCAATGGCGCCTTCCCCGCACCACAAGAATCCTATCGGCTTCCGAACGAGCTTCGCGACACGATCGCGAACTGGGCGCCTTCCAACCCGGCCTGATGTGAAGCTCAACATGCAAACAATCACGACCGTCGCCAGGCTTCGCCACGCTCTCGCAGCGGCTCGCAAGTCTGACAAACGCGTCGGCTTCGTGCCGACAATGGGGTACCTGCACGACGGCCACCTGGCACTCGTCGAGGCGAGCCGGGCCCAGTGCGACGTCACCGTCGTTAGCATCTTCGTCAACCCCACTCAATTCGGGCCCAACGAGGATCTCAGCACCTATCCGCGCGACTTCCCACGCGATGAGAAACTCTGCCGCGATGCCGGCGTTGCCTTCGTCTTTGCGCCGGGTGCACAGGAGATCTATCCGGCTCAATTTGAGACCTTCGTCGATCCGGGTGAGCTCGCAAAACCGCTCTGCGGGGCTTTCAGGCCTGGGCATTTTCGTGGGGTGGCGACAGTCGTCTGCAAGCTGTTCAACATGGTGCAGCCGGATGTCGCATTTTTCGGGCAGAAGGATTTTCAGCAATGCGCAGTCGTGCGTCGTATGGCAGTTGATCTCAATCTTCCGATCGAGATCGTCACCGTACCGACTGTTCGGGAGCCTGACGGGCTCGCCATGAGCAGTCGCAACCGCTATCTCAGCGAGGAAGAACGTCGGCGGGCTCTTGCCATCAGCCGTGGTCTGTTCGCCGCAGCAGAAGAATTTTGCTCTGGTGAGCGCGACGTCGAAAGGCTGATTGCAATAGCCAAGCGGCATCTGGCAGCAATTGATCGACTGCAGTACCTTGAGCTTGTCGACGCTGATACTCTCAAGCCCGTCAGGAGTCCGCTCGGACGCTCCGCGGCTCTGTGCACCGCTGCCTATGTCGGCTCGACACGGTTGATCGACAATGTGATACTGTCGTTACCGGTTCCCTAGCGCGTCTCGAGATCAAACGTGGCGCAGCCGTCGTAATCGCGATCAGTCCGAGGCGGCTATCTTCGACTCAGGGCGATGCGACCAATGCCGTCCTCGCCGCCGTCGGCTACAACTTCCGGAGTCTCCTCCGCTGGCTCAGCCTCTTGTTGCGGCAAATCCTGGCCCCTTCGACCCGCCCTTGATCAATCTTGCCTGAAAATCAGGCTTCTTCATGGACGACCAACATAAGCGTGGAGATCGATGGGCAGGCTCTCTTTCCACTATCTCGTCCTGCCGAACTGAACCGCTGCGCCGGTCGGGACGATGTGACTTCATGCGGAGCGGGATGCGTCTGCCGAGTATTGCGCGTTCGATCTGGAAGGCAATATCAGTTGATTCACTCAGGCGGCCAAAGTCGTAGTCGATTGCGGGCAGGCGAGGAGATGGACAGAAGTTGGCCGATACGATCGGGTGGTGCGCCAGAATAATTTATCTGCCAGAGCGATGAATGAGAGAACGAACTGTTAACTCGAGGGTCGCCGACAGCCGCTCCTACAGTTTGCAGTTTTCGTGTCTGGCGCAGGCCCTGATGCTGCCATGTACTGATGCAACTAGTGCTTGAGCCCCTGGAGAGATTGTTATGGCAAAACCCCCTCGAATCATCCTCACGCCGTTTTTCCGCCCTCGCGATGAAGACGCTGAGGAGCAACAGATGTACGTTGCGGGATTCGTCGATGAGGAGGACGAGGCGTGGGGTACGCTGATCCCACTGGAGGCGGAGATGGTCGAGCAAGCCGTTATGGGGCATCAGACATTCGGGGTTTGGTGCAACTCCGACGGCCGCATCCAACCGCAGCCCACTAGCGACGGGCTATTTGAACACCTTCTCGAGAAAGGTCAGTTGAAGGAAACGCCTCTCGACGAACTGGTTGCCGAGGCTATCGAAGAGGGCAGGAATGAACCAAATGATGATATCCTCGACATGTTCGAGACCCTGCATGAACGGCTGGTACGCGCCGCGAGCGCAGTCGCTGACGAGATTGCGCGGCGCACGCGATGAAATCCCGGCGCGTGAGCGCCCAGCGAAAGAGGGATCTTGGTCACCTTTGATAGCCGGCCGAGCGAATGAGGCCAGACCGCGCACAGGCCGGCACGGTATTTTGGGAGGGCTTGCGCCGGATGGAGCCTGTCCTTGTGAAGAAGTAGGAGCGACAACGAGACCAACTTGGGTTCTGGCCGTCACCGATATCCGATCAGAACCCGTAAGATCGTTCGGCCCAGCGCAGCAGCACGCGCGCATCCCGATCGGGTAAGACCACGCGCTGGTCACGCAGGCCCTTGGCGATCGCTAGACCAACCTCTGGCTCAACCCGATTACCATGGGTCATCAAGAAGAACCAACCAAATGGGACGCCGACCTCACGGTCGATGGCTTCAACGCGATCCATCAGGATATGAACCGAGGCGTCGCCAGCGAGAAGCCTCTCTTCCGGCAGGTGCAGCGGGCGCGGGACGAATCCAATCTCGCGCGTGCCTTTGTGGTCGTAGTCGTAAATATCGAGCGCCCAGTGCGCGTAGACGCGCTCGGCCGACGCGCTTGATTCTTCCCAATCCTGGAAGAAGCGATTCTCCCGCGGCACGTACTCGAACCAGTCCGGCACCAATTCAAGAAACGGCGTCTCGGTCCTGCCCTCGCGCGTCACTTCCCGCACCACACGGCGTTCCATCTCCGGCCGCTGCTCCTCGCGCCTCTCGCGCTCAAGGCGGGCACGCCGCGTCAGGAAACTCCGGACATGGACGACGCTGCTGCCCGCACGCCCAAGCATCCGAAAGAGCGGGCCAACGATGACCTTGTCATCGGACATATCTTCGTGTGTGATCCATGACGGATCGAACAATTCGTCCTTGCCCCAAGGACGGTATGTCGGATTGACGACCGGCCCGGCGCGCCATTCGACTTCCCGGCCCAGGCGGATTTGCACATAATCCGCCGCGCCCGGTCCAGTTGGCGCGAAGGCGTACACGCTGTTGCCGTGCCATTCCGAAATCTGAAGGTCGCTCTCGCGCAATCGAGTCCAAAGGGCGCCAATGTCGCCTTTGTCCTTGGCAAGCTCGGCTTCCATCCAGGGCCGGTATTCTGCGATCCGTGTTCCGTCCGCGGCGATCACCCAGCGCGTATCGCGCCAATACTGATCGTCGATGTTCGCCGTCGAAAACGGAAATCCCGGAAACGCCTCTGTCAGCGCGTCGGCCAGCGCCGTTTCGTCAGCTCCCGTTGGAAGACGTGTGAGGACCGCCTCGATCGTGGCGGGATCGGGCAGTCGCACTGGGATGTTCTCTGGAGCTTCACCCATGCCTTGATCCTATCATTGTGGCTCACTGAGTCTTGGTCGTTTTCTCGGGGCAGAGCCCTCTATGCGTTGGGCGGTCCAGCAATCAGGTGTTGCTCGAGCGCTTCGATGCTCGCCATGACGTCCGCGAAGGCGGGCGGCGTACCGAAGATCATCGCTGACATCCGTTCATAGTCAGCAGCGAGTCTGGCCCGCATGTCAGCGGTCGGGACAAGGCGATAGCAGCCAGGCACGGCGCGATCGTACCGGTGATCCGGCGCGCGAAACATCAACTCCTTGTGCTGCCGGCAGGCTTCAGCAAGATCGCGCATCGACGCCGTGGCGACGCCATAGTCCGGATGGGTCCAGATTTGATGGACGTCGTAATAGTGGCGCGAGTAGCGATTGAGGTCGGGCACCGGACGGTCGGGCTTGCCCTTAGCCGCTCGCTTCTCGGTCATTTCCGTCATGGCGTGCAGGATCAGCGCCTTCTCCCAGAAAGTCCGCTCGGGCTTGACCGTCGTCACGTTGCGCACCGTGAGGTCCATTCCCTCTGGCATTTCCGAAGCGATGTAGGGAATGATCTGGCGGGGCTCGGCCGGCTCAGGATCAGGACGCGCACAACCTTCGATGCGGACCGCTGCTTGCACATAGGCGTCGCCGGCATCGAAGACGCCCTTGTAGCCGACGACTAGAATGTCGAGGGCTTCCTTGTTGCGATACGAAGCCGAAGCCGAGTGAGAAATGCCCCGGTTGTTCGGCGGCGCCTTCGACGGCTGCGATCTCCTTCGTTAGCTCTTTCTTGAGTGGACCCGAGATGTATTGCCGCGCGGCCTCGTCGACTTTCTCGGCGAGCGCGCGCTGCTGCTGATTGACGGAGGGGAGGGCGGCGATCTCGGCTTCCAGCGGGACGTGCAAATCGGCCTTGTAGATGCCGATGTCGATGTCTTCGGAAAACCGACGAAGGAGGCCATACGCCTTGCTGAGGCTTGTGCCGCCCTTGAAATAAAGGCCGATGGCATCGTCACCCCGCCGGTTGAACAGGAAGTCGAGTACCCAGCAGACATAGAGGTCCTTCTCGATGTTATGGGCCTCTGTCTCCAGATAGGCGGCAACCGTCGAGAAGATTGTGCGGCGATCGTCGACGCTCGAGCGCAGGATTTCAATGAACGTTTTCTGCATCGTCGCCTTTTACGCCTTCAGGATTCGTCTTGTCGTCGCTATGATCCTCTGCGAGGAGGTTGCGCGTAATCGTCTCCACTAGTGGATACATCCACGCGGGGACCGCACGGATGTTGTCGCGTAGATCCTGCGCGATCTTTGCCCGGTTCGGATCGCGCAACAGATGCCGGACAATTCCATTCACGGCCGCATTGAGGCTCGATCGATCATCCCGAAACCATGTCAGCGCCTGGACCACGCGCATGGCTGGTCGGCCGGCCCAGAACGCCGTCTTGGCCGAAATGCGCTTGAAGTCGAGCTTGTAGATGACGGGCTTGGTCACCTGCGGATCGCCGGCGCTGGCCTGGATCTCGATCGTCCGCGGATAGGTATCGGCATAGATCGTCGATCGCGCCGGGACGGCTGTGGTCAGGCCGAGGTCGTTCGCAGCCGTCATGCCATCGACCAGCACGCGCAGCTTGTCGCGTCGGGCGATGGCGTCGATGAACGAGGCGCGCGGCGGAAACACCATCTTGCCGGTCAGCTTGCTGATACCCGGCTTGTCATAGAGACCGCGGTAGGGCCGGCGGATGTCGCCCCGTTGGGCCAGGCGCTGCAGCGCCTTCTCGATGGCGTTCGGTGTTGCGATGTCGAGAAAGTCGGCCCGCGACCAGACGCCGGCCGGCGCTGTCTGGGCGATCCGGTCATGAATACGATCGAGGGTGTTGGACGTCGGATCGGGCATCTGTTACCAAGATTGTCCGAATATTATATATAAAAATTGGTCAGTGGCAATGCGAGCCGGTCTACTGACCAGAATTTTTATTCAAAATTTGGTCAGTAACCCGAAAAGCGAGTCTTTGTTCCTTCGATCGGCTTCCAGACCCCACCGTTTCACTTCGCTCCTCGGAACGCGGACCGCCCCATTGAAATCCCTCACTCCTCATATATATTCCGACCAATCGGAAAGATTAATGGAGGCCGCCATGGGCGCTGCCGAGGACATGCTGAAGCCGACCGAAGCCGCCGTGGTCGCGCGCGTCGCACTTCGAGACGTCAATCGGGTCATCGACGAGCGCATCCTGCCGGAGGGCTTCTTTTCACTTGATGACGGACGGCGCGTTGCGGCGACCGCCTGCACGCTCATCTCGTTCTACTTCGATAGCGCCAAACGTCTGACCGCCGAGGAGAGGCTGTTCGCCATCCGCGAGGTTGGGAGCCGTCTTCACCGGTTCCGCGCCCGGGCCCTGGCGTCGCTGGTCGAGGAGGATTGGACCGTGCGCGACGAATTCCTCACCATTGACCTGGCCCCCTTCGTCCGGCGGACGAAGGAGCGCTTGGAGCGTTTGTCGGCCGCCCAAGAAATGGTGGTTTCCGATCCTGAGGTTCTCGGGGGCCTTCCGATTGTGCGCGGAACACGCGTTCCCGTCCATGATGTCGCTGCTTCGGTCGTGGCCGGCATTCCGACAAACCGCATCATTGCGGCTTATCCTTCGCTCGATGCGGACAAGATTGAGCTGGCCGCGATCTATGCCGAGGCCAACCCTGCGCGGGGTCGTCCAAGGACGAACGACGAACTTCCTAAGGGCGCCGTCATCGTCGCCGATCGACGAGCTCCTCGCCGCAGGAAGGCTGGATGAAATTCCTGATCGATGAGTGCCTCAGCCCGGAGCTGACCAAACTCGCTCACGGCAGAGGGCACGGCGAGTCCTCGCACGTCGTATGGCTGAGATTGGCCGGCCGAAAGGACTGGGAGCTGAAGCCTCTCATCCTTGCGGGCGACTGGACCTTCGTCACCAAGAACTCCGTGGACTTCCGCGGCCCAGCAGAACGGCCCGGCACTAAAGGCCAATATGCCGACGTCACCATCCACGCCGGGCTTGTTTGCCTCAACGGCCCGCCGAATATGGACCTCGATATGCAGGTCGAGCTTTTCGAGCAGGCGCTGGACGAACTGGATGCCGATGCCGATCTGGTGAACCAGGTGCTGGAAATCACCTCGGAGGACGAGGCCCTCCACGTTCGACGTTATCGGCTTCCCGATATCGATTAGGGCTTGCGGCGCGCGCGACGGTCATTTTGGATCCGGAGGAAACCGGTCGAGCCAGTCGAGCACACTCCGCACGACTAGCTCGGCCGTCTGCTTGGCGTCGCGTGCTTCTTCCGGTCGAAGATCGGGCACGCCGGCAGGATGATCGGACAACATCCGCCCGGCGTGTATGCGTTGGTGCGTTTGAATTAGGTTGTCCGCGGAGGCGACGATCTTGAAGTCGAAGAGCAATCGTTCATGCTGCCGAACGAGGAGGTCCTGAAGGTGAAGGTTTCCGAACGAAGCAGTAGCCTAGTATCGGTCCCGATCTGGCGGCTCAGCTAAACGGGCGAGACCGACGCTACTTCTGTTTCCCACGTGCACGTTCGGGCGCATGACTCAAGATAGTTCGTGCTATGGAAGGCGAACGACGCATGTGAATCGCGTTCGATAAAATGCCGAGCGCCTTGTTCATGCTCTCCAACTCTTCGATTTTTACTTCGCGCGCATCAATGTAGTGAAAGTCATCGACCGAACTTGCCGATAAAAAGACGCGCCCTGTTTCATGGGTGTACCAAAGTCCATGTACAAGGCCGTTCCGCTGCGAGTTAAGCTTTGAGAATTGCAAGATGATCTCTTCATACAGGTCGGTCTTGCGAATGTTGATCTTAGATCTCTGCAAACACGCAAGCATCAACGATTGTCGCGCCTTGTTGCTAACGACCGAATGGAAGATTTGCCGAGCCGGCGCACTTCTGCTTCCCAACAGGTCTTGCAGAACCTGAATCATCTGGTCTTCTACATGCACCCATGTCGCGATCGTGTGCCCAAATAGTAGGGCGAATTCGTCATTCTTGATTCCGGCTTCGTATCTTCCAGGGACGGCGTCTTCACCGGTCGGCTTAACAAACCGCTTTGGAACCTTCTTCTGGGTTTGCGACCCCTTCGTCGCATCCGCCTTTGCCACGCGTCCGCGTTCGATCCGTCTTGTAGACATTCCATCTCCTGGTGCTTCAGTTAGGCGCCGTTCGTAAGTCGCTGCCTTGTCTAACACGATGCCTTACCTCGGAGGAGGGTGCCGCATTTCTGCTGCTGCGAGTAAATCCACGGGCGCGGAAACTCCTGAGCAGTCAACATTTCGGTCGCTGCTGAGCGACTGTTGAAGAAAACAGACCCGCTCAATTTTTTCGCGCTCCAAAATCGGCTAAAAAAACCGGGGCGAAACTCGTCAATTATGTCAGTGGGATCTGAAATCGAGTCGTTCTCAAAGTGTTCGCATAAGAAGCGGTGGTGACCAGCAGTTGTTGTTGGTGGTGTGGTGGGGCTGGTGGGGTGGTGGGTGGTGGGTGGTGATGTGGTGGGCCCGCCTGGATTCGAACCAGGAACCAGACCGTTATGAACGGCCGGCTCTAACCGTTGAGCTACAGGCCCCGCCACGGGCGACCGCTGAAAGGCGGCCGGCAACAGTGCGGAGATCGTTTACAAGGTGGCCGGCATTCCGGCAATGCCACATCGTTTCGAGCGAACTAGGGACCGGGCTTGCTTCAGGAACACGAAGACAAAAACGCTAATCCACCGTCCTCCGCAAACTCCACGACCTTGCGCCCGCGACCATCTTGCCGAACTCGGCGGGCGCCTTGGGCTTCGGGAGGCGGCGGGTCTCGGCGAGCCGGGCCACCAGTTGATCCGCGTATCAAAGAAGTGCTCAAGCGCCCACGACTTCTCGTGAAGGAGAACGGCCGATTGAGTTACGTCTTGACGCATTTCCTCTGAACAGAACAAGCCCACGAACCAGGTCAGTTTCTCGCGTCGCTCCAGCGGGAGCGCCAGCGCAGTCGCCGCCAAGCGATGACAACGCCGCTCGTCGAGACGACCGTCCCGATCAGCGACAACAGCACAGTCACGATATCCCAGGCCGGGCGATAGCGCAGCAAAAGTGGAAAATCGAAGCTATGCAGGGCATTGAACAGCCAGCGGTACGTACGCCGGCTTTTGTCGATGCGGGCAAGAATGTCGCCATTACGTGGGTCAATGTAGAACCAGCTCTCGGCCGCGTCGTCAAAGCCCACACGTAACACTGGCAGCACACGCTCGCTGTGGTGCGGATACCAATAGGCATCGAACTGTTCGAGGCGCAGACGCGCGGTCATCTGAGCGTTTGGCAACAAACGGCTGGTGGCGGCGAAAATCTCCTCATCGGAAAGCGTCATCGCAGCGCCGCTCGCCGGATCGGCCGTGGTCTCGCGGCCATCGCGATCGGTGAGGACCATGAGCGGGCGACCGCCGAGCCAGACGAAGCGTGCTTCAACCGCCCCCGGCAGCATCGATGAAAATGTCGCGGCGATCTGCGGGAGGTCGTGCGCGGCATAGCGGACGGCCATGTCTTGGGTCGGGCCTCGGGCCGAAACATACTCGCCCGGATTGAGCGATAACCAACCGCTGAACATCCAGGTCAGGACGAACAGGCCACCGATCAGCCCGGCGATGTGATGCCAGGCCATCCAGCCGCGATAGGGGGTGACGGTGCCCCGGGCATAGCGAGGGCGCAACCGCACCCGCAGGACACCGATCCAGAAACCGGTCACCGCGACGATCAGGCAAGTGCCGGAGATCCATAGCACCACCTGCCGCCAGGTTGCACCGTCCCGTCGGAGAACCGTGGGATAGATCCAGTGCGGAATCGCGCCGAGCCAGTTCCAAAACCGCTCTCGTCGTGTTGTATCGAGCGCCAATTCTCCGGTTCGCGCCGAGAGATAGAGCTCGGTTCCGGCGGCGTCCCCGAGCGACACCAGAAGAAGCGGTCGCAGGGGATCGTAGCGCGCGGTGACGCTCCACTGATCGCGAAGGATTGTGCCGATCATCTGCGGATGCGTCGCATTCGGATGATGGCTGGCGATCGCCAAGGCCTCTGCCGGCGCGATAGTCTCGATCTGGCGACCGTCTGCGGCCGAAATGGTTTTACGCGTCCCGTTCCAATCGAGGAGGCAATACACCGGCCTATCATCCAGCATGACGAGACGGAGATCACGCGGATAATGCGCGATACCGGCGATCGCCATGGCCCGATCGGGCGCCACGCGCACGTGGTCCCAGGCGATCTCGGGCAGTGCCCCCCAGCGCTCGCGATCGGTGAACTGCGGGAACGCCACGTACATCATGACGATTCCCGAGACGAACCACATCGCGAACAACAGGCAGGTCGCAATGCCGATCCAGCGATGGGTAACGTAGAGCCATCGCCGTCCCCGGCGGATCAACGCCCGGTGCATGATCAGAACTTCACATTGAGGGACAATTCCGCCGTGCGCGGCATCCCCAACAACCATTGCCCGGCATAAGGCGCCGAGGTCGCATAGACAGTGTCGAACAGGTTATAGAGTCGGAAGGCGACGGTGGTCCGCGCATCCGGCTTCCAGCGTACCCCGCCATTGACGACTGCATAGCCGGGACGCCGGAGGGTATTGGCGTCGTCCGAAAAGGTCGGGCCGACGATCTGAACGCCGCCATAGATGGACCAGTCGGGGGCGAAGTCCCAGGTGACCCAGACGTTCGATACCTGCTCCGGCACGTTCTTGGGAATATTGCCGGCGTAGCTGACGATCTTGCCGCTCACCATCTGGCTGAAATTGTCGTATCTTGCCTGCAGCAGCGCGAGATTGGCGTCGACCCGCCAGCCGTCATTCAGGGCAAGACCGATCGAGGCCTCGACCCCGCGCGACGAATGCTGGCCGACCTGCAATGCGAGACCGGCAGGATTGCTGGAGTTGGGGACCAGAAGATTGTTCTTGACGATCTGATAGCCGGCCAGCGCCCACTCGCCGCGACCGCCCCAGAACGATTGCTTGACCCCGGCTTCGATTTGTTTGCCGGTGGCGAGCTGGAAAGTCTTCTGACTGGCGGCCAACGAAATCAGGTTTGTGACGGGATCGACGGCCGTCGCATATTGCCCGTAAAACGCCAGGTTTGGGATCGGCGTGTACACCGCGCCCGTGCGCCAGCTTGTGCCAGACAGCGAGGTGTCGAAACTGTTCGCAGGTGTTTTGTAGTCGGTGCGGTCGACCTCTGGCCGGTCAAACCGCACACCGCTCACGAGGGACAGTTTGTCGGTTAGCGACAGTCGGTCTTCGGCGAACAGCGCGTATTGATTGGCAATAGCATTGTAACCAGGAGTGGTCGGCGTCGTCGTGGCAGAAAAATAGCCGAGGTCGACGGCATCGACGCTGACCGAGGATGTTCCGCCGTAGGGCGAATTGTTGGTGTGAGTGAAGGCGATCCTGTTTATATCGAAACCAGCGACGAACTCGTTGGCAAGGCCGAGCACACGGCCGCGAAACGTCGCGTCCATCCGGTTGCCGGCCTGCTCCTGGTCATGGAAGATGTTGATATAGTTGGTACGCGTGATGAGTTGGGTCGAGGGATTCCACGCATAGCTCTCGACGTTACGCCAGTGCCGATGGCTGGTCAGGTAGTAAAGCGTGTCATGGACCGTAACGCCGTCCGCGACGTTCCATTCGGTCTTGAACTGGGTCCAGTTGTCCTCATAGTGAATCGCGCTGTCGAGGACGTTGTAATTCTTGAACCGCAGCGCATCGTTGATGCTGCCATTGATCAGCGGCGTTCCGAAATAGCGCGACGGACTTCGATTGCCGTAGTCCTCGGACAGAGTGAATGCGAGATTGTCGGCGGCCTGCACCCGGACCGCTGCGGAGATCGCCAGATTGGATGTCTTGTCACGATCGACCCAGCCGTCTGACATGTTGCCAGTCGCCGCGAGGCGATAGGATACGTTGGGATTGATCGCGCCGCCGCTGTCCACTGCAACGCGTCGCGTCATGTTGCTGTCGAGCGAGGCTTCGGCATCGTTGTAGGTCGTTGCGATCGGCTTCTTCGGGATCACATTGATGATGCCGCCGATGGCACCTTCGCCATAGAGCACCGAGGCTGGCCCGCGCATCACCTCGATGCGCTCCGCCGACCAGGTATCAAACGGAAACGTCACGGTTCCGGCGCCGACATATAGGCGCGTGCCATCGTACAGCGTCATCACCGAATTGCTGCCGGCGAAACCGCGGGTACTGAAGGATAGACCGCCGTTGCCGGGGGCGGGGCTCGCGGTAAAGCCCGCTGCGTTCTGGGCCACCGCATCGGTGACGTTATGCTGGCCGCGATCCTCGATGGTCTGGGACGTAATCGTCTCAACGCTGGCAGGTGTCTGCAGCGGCGTGAGGTTCAGGCGGCTCCCGCTGGTGTTCTGGTGATCTAGCTTCAGCGTCGAAGGCGAGCCGTCCGAGGCTGCGGCCGTCGGTGCTGCGCGAGGCGTTGCCGCGGGCCTTGACTGCGATCGTGAGGCCGTGGCTGAACGCTTGCCATCGGGATGGGCGGGCCTCACCGCAGGTTTTTGGGGCGGACTGACCGTAACCGGCGGCAGGGTTTGAACCGACTGGGCTTGTTGTGCCTTGGCAGGGCAAATCCCGAGCGGCAGAGCTGGAAGAAGGAAGCTGTGAGCGAGCAGGCCGGCGCGCAGCCGCCTTGGCATAATGGGAAACACGAGTAGACCTCGGCATGACGTAGTGGCACGTCACAGCGAACAAGGTCTTACCTGGACGTAGTCGGACCTACGCAAGGTGAAAGCAATGTCTGTACTCCCCGACCGACATTTTCGCGTGTGACCACGGCTGACGGCAGGTCTCCTGGCTCGCGGGTCCTAACCTTGCGTCGCCTTCCCAGGACCGAGTGTCCCAGTGGCCTATGACGAAAGATTCGCCGCTTACAGTTGCGGGGGCAGCTGCGGCATGAGGGGAAAATCCCCGCACCGCATTCCCTTTTGATCCCCGTGAGGGGAACCGTCGGTCGTCACTTAGAGGTTCGCGAGGTGCGGAGTCAATCCCCTCTCTGACAGGCCTGTAGTTGATTGCACAGACCCACCGAGCGGAATAGTTGGTACGAATCGGACAAACATCAGCCAGGCGCGGGTAACGGATGAAAACTCCGCGGGTAAATACGCGACAAGAACGTTCCTTCGAAGTTTTTCACCATCAAACTGCAAATCTATTTGCGTCGAATTCTCGCCCCGCGCCGAGGATTTCCTGCATCCTGTTTCATCCGGACGATCACGGGTCGTGATCTTGCAGCATGCTGTTGATGAGGACGTACAGGAGCACAGCCGCGTCGAGTGCCGTGTCCATCGACGCCCCATAGCAAGAGAAGCTTCGTAAGACGAGTGAGGACAGTACCCGTCCTTATCAATATCGCACGAGATTCTCGCGTGCGCACAACTCTTTCGCGCATCGGTCATACTCGCGCTAACCATTAGCTGATTTAAGATTGTCGCAATCGACTGCTCTGTGCAGCCCACGTCCATCCTTTACAGCGAATTAAGCTGAACTGGATTTGATACCGCCCGGGCTGGAAGCCTGGGTCTCGGGGGATGTGTGATGGGTGCTGCCAAGAAGCAAGCCGTGGAATCAAATACGAGGATGTTCGAGGACGTGCCGGTCCTGCGGCGCAAATGGCAGGCTGCGCTCAAGCCCGGCGAAAATCTTCCCCGCTATGAAGACGTGCTGCTGGGCGGCCTCGGGCGCCTCGCCGATCACATGGTGCTGCTGAAGAGCGACAACGACGCTTTCGCCGTCTCACGTACCGGCCGCTATGCACAGAAATGGATCGGCGACGACCGTTGGGACATTTGACATCAGCCTTCGGAGGGCAGGCTTGTATGCCGCCAATTGCGGAATACGTTTTTCGACGAGTCGAAGGCCCCGTGTCGTGCCTCCCCGCAACCAAGTTTGCACATCACCGGTCCTGTTAAAATGGCCCGCATCGCGCCAAGCGCCGCAATCCTCGTTGTGATCTTAGCATTTGCAGCAAGATGTAGCGTATGCTACATGCCGGAGCATAAGCGTAATCGCAATAGGGGAAGGCCGATTCGATGCAGTTGTGTACAAGCCCGCGCCGTGGCGCTCGTTCCACTGTGCCGATGAGGGTGCCTCGGACCGGTGCCGTTGGCCTGTCGGTCTTCTTGCATTGTTTGGCCGGGTTCGCGGGACCTGCCTTCGCACAAGGTTCGTCCGAAGGCGCGGCAATCGCAAGCGCCATCCTGCCTCGTGACCTCAGTCCCTGGGGTATGTTCGTGCAGGCCGACCTTATCGTGAAGGCCGTCATGGTCGGACTTGCGTTTGCCACTCTTGTGACCTGCACGGTCTGGCTGTCCAAGACGATTGAGCTGTTCAATGCACGCCGAAACGTGAGACGCGCGCTGCGTGAGCTCGCGGCGGCCAGGAGCGTCGAAGAGGCGGTGCGGACAGTGCCCGCGGGGCCGGTGGCGCGCCTGCTCGATGGCGCCGTCGCAGAGTTGAAGCTCAGCACCGATCGTATGGATAGGGATGGGATCAAGGCCCGCATCCTGTCGCGACTGCAGCAGATCGAGGCCGCCGCCGGCCGGCGCATCGCGTTCGGCACGGGCGTGCTGGCGACCATCGGTGCGACCGGGCCCTTCGTCGGCCTGTTTGGCACGGTCTGGGGCATCATGAACAGCTTCATAGGCATCTCGAAATCGCAGACCACCAATCTCGCGGTGGTGGCGCCCGGAATCGCCGAGGCGTTGCTAGCGACCGCGCTCGGGCTCGTCGCGGCGATTCCGGCGGTGGTGATCTACAATCTTTTCGCCCGCCAGACCGCTGCCTACCGGGCGCTGCTCGGTGACGGGGTTGCGGAGATCGCGCGGCTCGCAGGCCGCGATCTCGATAGTGGCACGATTATCGTGCCACGACCGCACCTCGCGGCCGCGGAGTGATCCGGTGGCGGTCAATCTCAGCCAGTCCGGCACCGAGCTCGCCGAGGTCAATGACATCAACGTGACGCCGTTCATCGACGTCATTCTCGTGTTGCTCATCATCTTCATGGTGGCGGCGCCGCTTACCACCGTCGATGTCGCCGTGGACCTGCCGGCCTCGAACGCGCAGCCGCATCCGCGTCCGGACAAGCCGGTGTATCTCACGGTGAGGCCCGATCTCTCGCTGTCGGTCGGCGAGGCGACGGTGAGCCGCGCCGTGCTCACCGCGGCACTCGATGCCGCAACCCAGGGCCAGAAGGACAGCCGGATCTTCCTGCGCGCCGACAAGACGGTTCCCTACGGCGAGGTCATGCAAGTCATGAATGGACTGCGGACGGCCGGCTACCTGAAAGTGGCGCTGGTCGGCGTGGAGCAGTCGGCCGCGCCGTGACGGATCTTGCGGAAGACGTCTCGGATCTGAGGCGCTGGACATTCTCCGGCCTTGTCGTGATCACGCTGTACGGCGGTCTCGCGGCATCCCTAGTGGCATGGCGCGAGCCCGAGTATCTTGAGCCGGCCGAACCCTCCGGCGCGGTCGTGGTGGATCTTGCACCAGTGTCGGCCGCGCCCTTGACGACGCCCACGGACGTTGCGCCCGGTCCCGAGCAGACGCTTGCCGAGGCCCGGCCAGAGGCGAAGCCCGACACGCCGGTGCCGGACGACACGCCGGAGCTACCGCCGGCCCAGAATCCCGACGCCGCCGTCGATGCGCCAACCAAGGCCCAGCCCGAAGCCGTGCCCGAGCAGCAGGCTGCAGCCGCTACCACGGCCCCGGCTGCGGTTGCAGACCGCGTCGCGCCGGTGGCCGCCGCGCCTACGCAGGGACGGCCCGACCGCAAGGCCGAGCAGGCGATCGTCACTTGGCGTTCGCAGATCCTCGCGGCTATTGAGCGCAACAAGCGCTATCCGGAAGCCGCACGTTCCCGGCACGAACAGGGGATCACGCAGGTCCGGTTCATGCTGGACCGCAAGGGGCTGGTCAGCGATGCGCAGGTCACACAAAGCTCCGGCTCGAGTGCCCTCGACGGCGAAGCCATCGCCTTGCTGCAGCGTGCGCAGCCGTTTCCTGCGCCGCCCGATACGTTCGCAGGCCAATCGGTGGCGGTGAAACTGCCGATCCGCTTCACGGTCAAATAGCAGCGGTCGAGCGCGACAGAGCTGTCAATTCGTCGCGAAGACACGATCGCCGGCACCGAAGCGGTAGTTGACGCCGACGCGCACGGCATCGGTCCTGACCCGCGCGTCGGTATCCACCAACGTCACCGCGCTGTCGGGCAAGGTCGGCGTCGCGCGGAACGCTCCGAGATCGGAGTGCTGGTAGTCGATCGTTGCGGTCCAGTTGCCGGTCAACCTGGTTTCGATGCCGGCGCCGACGGCCCAGCCAAAGCGGAATCGGTCCACGCTGTAAGGTGTCGTGAAGCCGACGCCGGCAGCGGTCGTGCCCGACACTGATCCGGAAGCCGTGACCGTGCCGAAGGGAACGCCGGCTGAGACATAGGCGAGGGTCTCCGGGGTGACCGCCACGCCGATGCGGCCACGCACGGTTGCGAGCCAGTCGAACCGATAGGAAAGATCGGCCGACATCGGCGCGTCGAGCGGGGCCAGCGCCGGATTGCAGACCGCGCCCGGGCACGTGGTCGCCGAGCTGCCGCGTTGGTTTCCGTAAGTGAAATTGCCCTCGATGCCTGCGACCATACGGCCCGCAGTCCAGTCGTAGCCGGCCTGGATGCCGATGCCCGCATGATCGAGGCTTGCGACCGATGTGTTGCCGAACAGCGGCGTCTCTGTCGCGGTTTCGATGAAGCCGGCATGGGTCTTTGCCGTACCCCAGGCGTAGCCGACATGGCCGCCGCCATAGAAGCCGCCCCAGCTCCACGCCGGCGCGGGCGCCGCCTTGGTGAAGAAGGCCATCGCGTCCTGCCCGCGCACCGCGCCGATCGGGGCATCGGCCGGCGCGTTGGCCCCGTACTTCACGTTGAGGAACAGCTTGAAGGTTCTGCCGGGCAGCAGGATCTCGTCCTTGTGGAATTGCACGGAGTTGCGGATGTTAGCGTTCAGCAGATTGTCGCCGATCAGGCCCGTTGCAACTTCGACCGGCCCCCAAGCCGACGTCCGCCATCGCTGCCGGTGCTCAATCTGAAGCTTGAGCAGGTCGTAGCCGTCGGTCGGCGTATCGAACTCTGCAAAGTTGTTTTGCCTGAACGCATGCAGGTAGTGCAGCCTCGTGGACCAATTGTCGTTGTGCCAGTAGATGCCGCCACCGGCGCGCATCGGCGGAATGCGCGGCACGTTGGTGCCGTCGGTGAAGGTTGCCTGCACGACGTCGAACTGTCCCTCCACGCCGAAGATGCCGCCCGCGAGCGGCGACACATCCCACTGCCAGGTCAATTCGCCGCCGCGGAAGATCGCATCGTCCTGTGAATAGGCGACCTGGATGTAATCGCCGCTGCTGGCGGGCGCGCAGGTCGAAAAATCCGCGTCGCAGAAATTGCCGGTCGCCCGGCCGTAGATGAAGTTGCTGTAGCGCGTGTAGTAGAGATTGGCGTCGAACCGAATATCGCCGCGCGTGCGCCTCAGGCCGACTTCCACGGTGTTGGCGGTCTCGAGCGTCAGATCGGGATTGCCGATCTTGAAGGTCTTCTCGGAATCGTCGGGCCCGCTGGCAAACAGCTCGAGCGCGCGCGGAGCCCGCTGGATCCGCTGCAGCGTGAGGCTGGCCTGAAGGTAGGACGGCAGATCCTTGATCGTTGCGAAGCTGATGCTTGTCGGCAGGAAGCTTGATCGGGATGGTGCGCTGGCAGGTTCGTTCGGCGGCGGCAGGTAGCTTGACGGAAATTCGAATGACGTGCCGGACACATCGACGTATTCGAGGCGGCCGGCGAGCTGCGTCCGCAGCGCATCGGTCAGTTTCAGCTCGTCGAAGAAGTACGCGGCGGCCGTCGCGGTCTGCGCGGGCCGCAGGATCGCCTGGCCGACCGTATCCAGGCGCTGGTAGGCGCCCTGGGCGCCGACGATGCTGGTCAGAGCTCCGAACGGCGTTGCAAGCGGCTGCGTCTCGAACTCGAGCTTCCCCTCCGTCTGGCGGTTCTTGAATGTTGCGCCGATGGTCTGGAAATCGCCGAGGACCGTGCTGTTGTTGACGACCTCATCGTGCCGGTAGTCCGAATAGCCGAGCCAGTAGCGCACGGCGGCGAACGCTGCCGCGTCGGGCCGGTATTCGCCCTTGCTCGCGATCTTGGTCTGCTCGAGCTGGTTGTGCTGCTGGGCCTCGGACGTGGCGATGCCGGGAACGTGGTAGTCGCTCGTGAAGCGCGAGATCGACAGGCCGGCATAGCCGCCATCGAACAGGTAGGAACCGCCGATCGACGCGCCCGCACTCTCCATGGCGGAGTTCGGCTGGCGTCCGTTGAACGTCGGCGCGGGATCGGGAGGAACCAGATAGGGATAGCTCGGGATGCGATAGTCCTTCGCACCGCGGCCGTAGACATCGGCATGCACGGCGGCATTGCCGCTTCCGGCGTCGAGCAGAAGGCCGCTCTCCCAGCCGCTGTCGACCGAGGTGACGGCCGATCGCAGCTCGGCGGCCAGGCCTCCGATCGGCGCGGCGGTCGGGATGCGATTGTTTGTGACGTCGACGACACCGCCGACCGCCTGCGATCCGAACCGCAACGCGGCCGGCCCGCGAAATACTTGCGCGCGCTGCAGCGCGAGCGGATCGATCGGCACGGCGTGATCCTGGGCGATGTCGGAGACGTCGACGGCGCCAACGCCGTTTTCCTGGATGCGGACCTTGGCATCTGAGAGTCCGCGCAAGACCGGCCGCGAGGATTGGGTCGAGATTCCTGCCGATGTGGCGCCGGGCGCGGTGAAGAACAGATTTCCGAAGCCCTGGGTCGGGCTCGACTGGAATTGATCGCTCGTCATGGCCGAAGGCGCGAAGGGCGGGTTGCCGGAACCCGGCGTCGCGGATTGGACTGACGCCGGCGGAGATTGGGTCACGGGCCGGCCGGCGGCTTCTTCCGGGTTGGCACGTCGGACCGGCTTACGCTGCCGGCCCTCGACCGTCACCTGCGGAATGTCCACTTCGGCCGGCGAGCCAGAGGACGTAGGCGGGGCCGCCGTGCTCGATGATCGGGAGGCGGGTGGTGACGCCGCCTCGGATGGGGCGGATGTCGCGGGAGCGGCAGGCGCCGCAGGAGGCTGCTGGCCTGGTGTTGCTTGTTCTGCCGGCGGAGCGGCCGTCACCCCGGGTGAGCTTTGCTGGGCACGGGCGAATCCGCTCAGGCACATCATGACAATCGACGTCGTGCTCAGAAGAGCCGAGCGAGTTACGCGAACGTGCATTTTCAATCCCCCGCGGCAGCACCGCGGGCGAAGCGGTACTTAGTAGGTACACTAAAATGTAGATGATGCTACAAATGCGAGGCATTAGCTACAATGTCAAGCCTGTTGCAATTGCGAAGCTGTTGCAAGAAGGCGAGAGGCAATTGCGTGAGCTTGCAATGTCGCTACGGAGGCCCCATGGTCGAATGTCTGGAGATTCTGGATTTTTCACATGCGTCCAAAGCCTTCCATGGATGTCGCGGTATCGCTTCACGCGCTCCCCACCGAGCAGGCGCAGGCGCGGCGTTTTGGCAAGGCCCGTTCGGCGCGCTCGACTGCGATCCTCGAGGACTACGTCGAGCTGATTGCCGACCTGATTGATTCGACCGGCGAGGCCCGCGCCACCGACATCGCGCGGCGGCTCGGGGTGTCTCATCCGACCGCGATCAACACGATCACGCGGCTGAAGCGGGAAGGCCTGGCGGTGGCTCGTCCTTATCGCGGTATTTTCCTGACCGAGGAGGGTGAAGCGCTCGCCAAGCGGGTGCGCGCGCGCCACCGTCTGGTCCTGGAAATGCTGCTCGCGCTTGGCGTGCCCCGGGAGACCGCGGAGGCGGACGCCGAAGGCATCGAGCATCATGTTTCAGACGCTACCCTCAAAGCCTTTTCGGATTTTATTAAGAGATCGGGAGTGAAGAGGGCCAGTTGACGGTCTTTACGGGCGTCTATACGGGCCGTTGAGGTCCGATCGGCTTGCGGTTCAGCCGCTTTCGAGACGTAGGGCCGATCGCTGGGGTCATCTGCACATGTGTTCTAGAGAGGCTCAGCTTGACCGATGCCAATCGCTGGCAAGTTGAGCGCGAACCGCGTCGCCCTGAATCCCTGGGACGAAGCCGCTCTTCATCAATCCAGGCCGCTCGAAGTCGCGCAGTCCGTTGCGGACACCGAAGTTCATCATCAGACATGGAAATCAGTAGCGTGGTAGGCGATGCTACACAATAAAGCCTCGACTTCAAGATCAATATTCCGCTCGGCGGGGAGCGTATACTAAGGCCCGCTGCTACTTGTTCTGGCGCTTGCGGATATTTAGAACGTGCATTCGCTCGCGGCTCGGCTGAGACTAGCCCGCTGCGTTCTGGGCCACCGCATCGGTGACGTTATGCTGGCCGCTATCCTCGATGGTCTGGGACGTAATCGTCTCAACGCTGGCAGGTGTCTGCAGCGGCGTGAGGTTCAGGCGGCTCCCGCTGGTGTTCTGCTGATCTAGCTTCAGCGTCGAAGGCGAGCCGTCCGAGGCTGCGGCCGTCGGTGCTGCGCGAGGCGTTGCCGCCGGCTTTGACTGCGATCGTGAGGCCGTGGCTGAACGCTTGGCCATCGTATAGCGCGACAATCTGGTTGGGAAGCACTGTCACCCTGATTGCCGCGCGGCAGCCATCGGGACGGCCGGGCCTCACCGCAGGTTTTTGGGGCGGACTGACCGTAACCGGCGGCAGGGTTTGAACCGATTGAGCTTGCTGTGCCTTGGCAGGGCAAATCCCGAGCGGCAGAGCTGGAAGAAGGAAGCTGTGAGCGAGCAGGCCGGCGCGCAGCCGCCTGGGTATGACGGAAAACACGAGCAGACCTCGGCATGACGTAGTGGCACGTCACAGCGAACGAGGTCTCACCTCGACATAGTTGGACCTACGCAAGGTGAAAGCAATGTCTGTACTCCCCGACCGACATTTTCGCGTGTTACCACGGCTGACGGCAGGTCTCCTGGCTCGCGGGTCTCAACCTTGCGTCGCCTTCCCAGGACCAAGTTTCCCAGTGGCCTATGACGAAAAATTCGCCGCTTACAGTTGCGGGGGCAGCTGCGGCATGAGGGGAAAATCCCCGCACCGCATTCCCTTTTGATCCCAGTGAAGGGGAACCGTCGGTCGTCATCGTAGAAGTGGGCGAGGCGCGGAGTCAATCCCCTCTCTGACAAGTCTGTAGTTGTCTGCACACGCGAGCGGAATAGTAACCGGGGCGAGTGAAGGAGCGGGTACGAATGGTCGCGGTAGGGACGAGGATTTCTCCTCGGCCACCGGGTCGCGGGAGGCGGTCGGGAGGCGGGCGACCGGGGTCACCGGAGGCGGTCGCCCGCCCGCGGTTGGGTAGGATCGAGGCGCGGACCGGGCTTCGCATGATGCCGACGTTTCCTCGATCCCCCCTATCATTCCGTACGGCGGGTTTACCCCGATACGGCTGGAAGGCTGGCTTTCAGATGGGGCCTTCCCGGCTTCCACACGAGCTTAAGTCTGCTCCCGACATCCACGGCGTGTTAGCCAGTTTGTATCCATCCTTCGTACACGACGTGGTCCAACGGTTATCCCGCACTGCACGGTGTCGGGTCGTTAACTCGATCGTGCACCACCATGAAGTGGGACACTACCCCAGGGGTCCTCGCTCTTGCCCGAGTTATGTTGTCTCGACCCGTCATCACTTAATCGACCCCATCCGCCCCACTCGTGGGCACATCGCGATTTGCCTCAAAGCTCCTCAAAACACCTCGCGATCACGGATTGAAATCGGCTCTAAAGTCCAAGCGATGAAAGCGGATTGTACTCGCGATGGCCGAGCTAGTTGGCGCGAGCCTTTAGGGTGAAGACGAAGCGGTCCGTCCTGCGCACCTCCAATGTGGGTAGCAATCTTGATCGACTCGCCAATCGGGCTCATGAACGCTCCTTTGCGCGGCGGCGATCAGGGTGAGACGCGCTCTCATCCTGATTGATGCGGTGGAACGGCCCGCTCCGACAGCATCATCGTGCTAAGACGTGGTCGTTGTTCGAACGCCACAAGGAGGGACCGTTCCATGAAACAGGTTAGCACCATCGGATTGGATTTGGCGAAGCACATTTTTCAAGTTCACGGCGCGGGTGGCGATGGCTCACCGGTGTTCAACCGGAGACTACGGCGCAGCGAGGTGCTGCATTTCTTCTCGAAGCAGCCAGCCTGCCTTGTGGGAATAGAAGCCTGTGGCAGCGCTCATTATTGGGCACGAGAGATTGCAACTCTCGGCCATGAAGTGCGACTCATCCCACCAGCTTACGTCAAACCGTTTGTGAAGCGTGGAAAACGGATGCGGCGGATGCCGAGGCCATCAGCGAGGCTGTGACTCGCAAGACCATGCGCTTCGTTCCGATCAAAACGGCTGAGCAACAAGCCGCAATGATGGTCCTGAAGAGTCGCGCACTTCTGGTGAAACAGCAAACGCAGACGATCAACGCCCTGCGCTCACATTTGGCCGAGTTGGGCATCATTGCCGCCGCTGGCCGAACAAAGGTCGAGGCGTTGGTTGCAATCGTACGGGATGTAGCAGATATCCGCTTGCCTGCGGCAGCGCGCGTCGCCCTGACGGCAGTTGCCGATCAAATCGAGGCTCAGGCGGACCAGATTGACAAGCTCGAGCGAGCCATTGTTGCTGCGGCAAAGACCGACAAGGACATGCGCCGACTGACTACGATCCCCGGCATTGGAGCCATTACAGCAGCGACCATCAAGGCGCTGGTGCCAGATCCCGGCGGCTTCAAATCCGCTCGTCACTTTGCTGCCTGGCTGGGACTGACGCCGCGACAGCATTCGAGTGGGGGCAAGGAGCGGATGGGACGCATCTCGAAGATGGGAAACCCCGAACTTCGGAGCCTCCTCGTTCTTGGGGCGACATCCGTCCTGCGAATTGCCCGGAAGGCCGATCGGACGCGGCCATGGTTGAAGGCGCTGCTCGCCAGACGTCCGTACAAGGTGGCAGCGGTCGCGCTGGCCAACAAGACAGCGCGAATTGCTTGGGCGCTCTTGAACAAGGGCGGGATTTACCGGTGTCCGGAGACGCTGGCGACGACTACGGCTGCCGCTTGATGAATACAGCGGCTGTCAAAGAGATCTGACCGGCGCGGGCCGGCAGAGGGCAAGGAGCAATAACAGGCGATGAACCCACGGGACGAAATCCCGGCATGAGTGAGGCTGGCGCGACAATGCGCATCAAGCGCGTCTGATTGATTTAGCCCCTTGTGTCGCGGACTTCATCGAGGCCAGCAGTCATGCGCCGCGCTTTACAGGCCGTATACATGACCGCACCGCTCCCATGTGTGAAGTCGACTGAGAAAGTTCTTGCGCCCGCGGGCCGTTCCATACATGTCGCGCTATACTCCTTGTTTGTTGTATTTTAGAACAGACGCATTCCCTGAAGAACGCCTTGCTAAGAAGCGAAACGCGCTCGCGTGAGGAGCTGAATTGGTTGCATCCCGGCGCTCTGCACGATGCCCAGGAAAAGAGAGCCCGGCAGATGGAGACCGGTTCACACACCAGCGATTGGCTGTTGTCGGCCGGTCAATGATTGAGAAGTGGCAACTCGCGCTGGCGCCGCCTGAACCGCTGGTGAGATGATGGTTTGGGGGCTTGGCCTTCTTTCAGCGCTCGGACAAAATCCCAAGGTCGGCGCACAAAATCGTAGCTTTGGTAGCCGGGGGTCCGCTATTTCCTGGCATCGATCGAGAATGTTTTTGACAACGATTACTCCGCTGGTGTCGCGGGCTTTGGCACCGTGGTGCAGGGTGCGCCGCTGAACGGTGAAGTTGTCCTTCATGACGGACTTCTGAGGCCGGCCTGTCCCTGACGCGTGGGGCGTCAGATCGCGTCGTCGACGATCAAATGTGGCTTGCCCTGCGAACAGGATTCGACACGCGCCCTAATGCGAAAGGTTGCGGCAAGGTTTTCCGGCGTCAGGACATCAGCCGCCGCGCCGAAATCGTGCAACGTTCCATCGGAGAGGATAGCGACCTTGTCGGCGAATTTGAGTGCCAGGTCGAGATGGTGAAGCGCGATCAGCACAAGCATACCGTCATCATGCGCAAGGCTGCGCACCTGCCGCATCGCTTCGAGCTGGCGGTGCATATCCAACGCGCTGGTCGGCTCGTCCAAGAGCAGCACCTGCGGTTCGCGCACGAGACATTGGGCAAGGCCGACGAGCTGGCGCTGTCCACCGCTCAGCTCGGAAAGGATTTCCTTGGCAAGATCGCCCATATCGAGTGCTGCCAGAGCCTGGTCCACCGCCACCAGATCAGACTTCTCCAGGCGCCAGCCGCTGACCTGCTTGCGCGCAAGAAGGACGGATTCGAACACCGTCAGCACGGCGTTTGCCGTTTGGTCCTGCGGCATATAGGCAATGGCGCGATCCGGATCGGGCACGCCTTCCAGCCGGCACTCGCCGGATCCTGGAAGAATGGCTGCCAAGCGACGGAACAGCGTCGACTTGCCCGCGGCATTCGGTCCAATAACCGCCACCACCTCGCCGCCATGACAGGACGGAAGCGTCACATCACGCAGCACCTCGCGTGATCCGAAGCGGGCGCCGAGGCGATGCGTGCTCAGCACTACCATATGTCCCTTCCGCTTCTCAGGATCAAATACAGGAAGACCGGCAATCCAATCGCCGAGGTGACGATGCCGATCGGCAGGACGGCGCCGGGCACCACGATTTTGGCCAGGATCGAGCTCAACGACATGATCAGCGCGCCAGTCAGCGCGCTGGCGGGCAGCAGGAAGCGCTGGTCTTCGCCGACCATCATGCGGGCGATGTGCGGACCTACGAGACCGATAAAGCCGATCGTGCCGACAAACGCGACCGGGATCGCCGATAAAAGGGAGACAAGGATCAGGGTTTCGAGCCGCAGGCGCCGCACGGGAACGCCGAAACTCGCCGCGCGCGCTTCGCCAAGACGCAAGGCCGTCAACTGCCACCGGCGGCGCAGAAAGACCGGCAACGTCAGACCCACGGCGACCGCTGTGATGGCGAGCTTGGGATATGTTGCCTTGGTGAGGCTGCCCATAGTCCAGAAGACGATGGCCGCCACCGCCTGCTCGGCGGCGAAATATTGGGTGATAGCGAGCGCCGTATTGAAGCTGAAAACCAGCGCTATGCCCAAAAGCACGATCACCTGGATCGAGGCGCCACGCCGAAGGCTGGCCAAATGGATCAGGAAAGCAGTTGCCATGGCCACGACGAAAGCATTGGCCGCGACGATGTAGTCGCCTGCCATGGGAAGGAGCGCGACACCGAAGGCGAGTGCCAGGGCGGCACCGAAGCTTGCGCCGGCGGAAATGCCCAGCGTGAACGGGCTCGCCAGCGGGTTGTTCAAGATGGTCTGCATCTGAGCGCCGCCAATGGCAAGCGCCACGCCGACCACGACGCCCATAAGAGCCGACGGCATGCGGATCGACCAGACAATGACGCGCATCTGCGCATCCGCCTCTGCCGGCAGAACGAGCGTGCGCACAACCTCTCCAAGCCCGTAGCTGGCCGGCCCAGTCGAAAGGTCCCCGACCAATGCGATGCAAACCCCGACCACCAGCACAAGGAGAACGATCCACCGCCGGACGCTGAGCGCTTGGTAGGCGTCGCGTCCGGCAAAGGTCATTGCTTCGGTATGGAGATCTGTCATCGCTCGCTATCGGAAAGGCTGATGCTGTAGCCGGGCCGGTACTCTATGGGCAGGAAGCGACGGTGATACTCGGCAAAGGTTGCGTTGGGATCCAGATCGGCAAACAGGTCGGGGTGGAACCACTTGGCCAATTGCTGGACGGCAACAAATTCGTATGGACTATTGTAGAATTGGTGCCAAATGCCGTGAAAATTCCGCGTCTTCTTTGCCGCGATACCGGTATAGGCGTCGCGAGTAGTGAACCATTCGAGCTTCTTGCGCGTCAGGCGAGGATCCGCCCCTGGTCCGAGCGGAATCCAGTGGCCGCCGGGCACATAGGCTTTCCAGTCGGCGCTGGTAACCACCACATGCGCGGGATCGGCGACGATAACCTGTTCGGGGCTGATCTGCCCGAACGTCGAAGGAATGATATCGTTGCCGATATTATGGCCGCCAGCGAGTTCGACATATTTGCCGAAATTCTCTGCGCCGAAAGACAGGCAGCAATCCTGCGAATAACCACCGATTCGTTCGACGAACACTTTGGGGCGTTTCGGTTGCTTGGCGGCGAGGACGTTAGCAACCGCAGCCATGGCCTGGCGGCGAAACGCGATGATCTCCTCCGCTCGCGCCTCGCGCCCCATGATCCTGCCCAGGAGCCGAATGGTCGGCTCGGTGTTTTCCAGGGGACGGTGGCGAAAATCGACATAAACAACCGGTATGTTCAGTGCCGCGAGCTTCTCGATGTAATTGGCGTCCTTGTTGGCCTGCATGGCTTCAAGATTGAGCAGCACGACATCAGGCTTCTGAATGATCGCTGATTCGATGTCGATCAGGCTGTCCTCCTGGCCCTTGAAGGAAGGGAGCTTCGCCAACGCGGGAAACACTTCGAGATATTGCGCGTAAGTGGCCGGATCGGCCGCGATCAGATCGGTGCGCCAGGCAACCACATGGGCCAGAGGATCTTTGGGCTCCAGCGATGCGATGAGATAGAGCTGTCGGCCTTCGCCCAGAAGCATGCGCTTGACGGGCGCGTTGAGCGTCACCTGGCGGCCCGCAATGTCAGTCAGTGTAAGCGGCGCTTGCGCCTGCGTCTGGCTGGGCTCGCCGGCAAACGCTGCTAACGGAAGCAAAGCGATCAGGACAAGAGCCGTCACCGCAGCATGCAGCAGCGATCGACGTTCCGTCATGGCAGGCTTCCTTTTTGAGTGAGGTGCGCAGTTTTGAGCCATATGCCGAGAGCCGACAAAAATGACAAGGCGTAAAGCGTGGCGACCAGGGGGAAAGCGGCTTCGAGACCAAAAAGCTGGGTGACCGCGACGCCGGCAATGATGCCGCTCGCGGAGGCGCCCTGCTGGCAAGCTTGCGCAAGGCCCAGCACCGAACCTTGCCGATCATTAGCCACGGCTACCGAAATGAGCGCGAGCAGGACCGGAGTCGTTCCCCCAAGAAGCATGCCCCAGATAAAATACAGGAACGCGAATATGGCAACGGAGCCCGTACTGCCCGCCAGATGCGTCACCAACACGCAGGCGGCCGAAATTAGCACGCTCCCGCCCAACACATAGGATGGCGTTCGATTTTCGAAGAGCCGCGCCCATATCGGCGCGGCGACGACAAAGCCGCATGCCAGCAGCCCGTAAGTGAGACCGGCGACCCAGTGCCGGGCGCCAAATACCTGGGTCATGTACAGCGAGAAAGGAACCTGCAGGACCATGCGGCTGGCAAGCAGCATCCCAATCAAGGCAAGAAGAGCTGCGATCGGAGCACCTGTCGATGCCCCGGGCTTTCCGGTACCCGCTTTTCCTGGATTGACGGCAACAGCTCCCGGCGTCGGTACCGGCAGGCTCATCCAGGCAACGACAGCGCACAGCGCACAAATTGCCCCGGCGGTCAGATTTATTGCGGCAAAGGGAAAGCTATCTAGAATGAGCCCGCCCAGGAAGGCGCCGCCCAGCGAGCCCACGTTGGTGGCAACCTGAAGCCAGGCGAAGAGGCTTGCGCGATCCTTCCCGCCGGTAATCTGCACGCCATAGGCCTGCGCTGGGGCGATATAACCGGCGCAGGCGCCCTGCAGGAAACGCAGCGCCATGATCGTCCAGACATCCTGTGCAACAGCAACAAGTAGTTGCGTGACTGCCAGTCCGCCGAGCGCCCGAACCATCATCAGCCGATTGCCGTAGCGATCGCCCATTCGCCCCCAAAAGGCGCTGGTCAGCGACATGCCAAGCATCGGGCCAATGTAGACACCAACACCTGCTAGTCCAAAGACGCTGTCGGAAGGGCTCAACAGTTTGATTTGGATCGGCCAGAACGGACCACTCATTTCCATGGCACCCATGGAAATGAATTGCAGCCCGAACAGCAAAACAAAAACGGGTCCGAAGCCGCGAAGCGCGGCCGAAACATTTGTCATTCCGCTGCCGCCATTGGATTTGGCAGTTCGTGCTCAACCCGATAGTCGCGATAACGCTCCAGATGCATCCGCAGCACCGAGCGGGTCGGCCAGGGCTTCTCGACAAAGGCTTCGCGTTCTTCCAGCCAGAACGCGTCCGACAACATGCGCGGCCTGAGCGCGTCGAAAACTGCCTCGACCTCTTCCCGTAGGATGCGCCAAGGGCTTGTACCCGACAGTGAATAATGTTCGTCGAGGCACAGTGCGACCTCATGAAGGTGGCAGACGAAGCAGGCATCGATGACGAATGAGCGCACGAGACTGATATCGTCATCAAATGTGGTGGGTAAGATCCCCGCGCGACTGAAAGGTTTTAGGTGGTGCCCGCGCTCCTTAAAGAGAGGCGCAAAACTGCGACCGTCGCCGAAATCACGGATCAACAATTTTCGCGGGCGTCCGGTTTCGTCGAACAGAATCGTGCTGTTTTGCTGATGCGCCTCAAAGGCAATTCCGTAAAGCAGATACATGGCAAGCGTTGGCCCGATGACCGTCGCTGCATAGGCACGGAAGAACGCCGACACGGCTGCTTCGCTTTCATCGCCGTTTCTCGCAATCAATTCGCAGATAAGCGGGCGGCCATCGATCGGGCTTGCCGTCAAGAGCGCCGCGACGGTGACCGGCAAAAGTCCATCATTTCGCGCCAGCGCGTCGGAATTGCGGTAGACAACCGAAAGAAAGCGCCCCGGGTGCTCGTCGCCCGTTACGGGGTGGTGCAGGATTGCGCCCAGCTCTTCGGTGAAGATCTCCAACCTGTCACAAAGATCCCTCTCCTTTGACAGGATATCGGAAATCAGGGTGCTGAGACGCGGCCCCATGTGAATCGATTTGGCCTGCAGAGTGCGCTGTTCGCTGGTCATCCAGATCGCCACCGGCAGTTTGATAAAGGGCCTCGGTTCTTGTGTCTCCGGCAGCATTGTGCGGAACGACATTGACGGCAGCGTCACGACCTCCGGGCCATCCGGGTCCAAAACTCCGGAAGTTATTTCGGACGCGAATTCACGACGGACGAAGTGGTCAAGGTGCCAGATATGGACGGGTAGAGGCAGCCAGTCCTCAGGAGACTTTCCACGTCTATTCAATCCTTCGGCCCAGTCGCGCCAAAGCTCGGGGAAGTTCCGTGAGAACCATTCCGAATAGCTGCCGACATGCGGCATCTTCTCCACATAGGACCATTCTTTGCGCAGCGCGGCTAACCGGAGGCGCACGCGAGCACCGAACTCAGGCGACAAAGCAGTGACGTCCTCGGGCGACAGGTCGGGTTTGGCCTTCCATGTCGGATAGAAGGGGTGACCTTCCAGCGCGCCCCACTGATCGAGAGTCATGGCCGCCAGATGCGGTGGCAAGCTCTTTTCCAGATATGCGAGGAATCCCCGCGCGCCTGCTTCGGTTACCTTCCCTCGCAGCTCGGCGCTCCAGTGCTCCCGGTGATGGCGCGCCAGGACGTCGTTGCGCACGCTGTCCTCGACGTCTCGTATGAGATGCTCGATGCCGTCCAATACAGGCGAGATCGCCAAGGCGGGCGCGACCTGCCGGATGAGATCGGAGGGATCATCGATCCGGTACCGAGCGCCGGTCTCGTTCAGTACTTCGACAGAACCACGATTTTGCAATGTTCCGGCAGGCGCACGATGCAGGTCGGTGAAATGCAGGACCCGGCGTGACTGCCAAAGGGGGAGCCATGCTTGGTTGCCGTGACGCGCCCACAATAGTGCATCCGGTTCAAGAAGACGCTCGGCGAACAGGCAGCGAACCAACCGGTTGAGCGCATTGCGAGATGCGCCCAACCGAAGCTGCGCGGCACGCGCCTGAGTTGCGGCATCTGCGGAGGAAGCCATCCTCTCGTCCATTATGCTTCCTCCGGCCAGTCGGCGGGCAAACAGGCCGGCGCGCCTTCGGTGAACCCGCCGTGGTAGTTGAGCGCCCAATTGTAGGTTTTCGTGATGGCGGGAGTTGCCACTTCAAGCCGCTCGGCCAATTCCACGAGCAGTGCCTGCCCGAAAGCTATGTCTTCGTGGAAGGCGCGGCTTGCCCGATCGATGACAAGGCCGGGGCCGTCCGGATTAGGAACAAGTGGGGCGCGAATGCCCGCGTAAGCACGGTTTGTTCGCAACAGCGTATACATAGTGCGGTTGTCCTCGATCTGGCTGCCATAAGCCTCGATCAATTCCTGTCGGAGCGGCTTCACCGAACTCAGATCAACACCCAGGCGTTGCTCGACCGCATAACGGATTGCCTGGTTTTCCGCATCACAGGCCTCCAGCAATTCGGCGCCGGCGCGCGGGCAATCGCTCCACCAGCAGAGGGGACGGTCAAAGGGCTTGTTTTCCCAGGACGCGCCGGGGCCGATCAAGGCATAGAGCACCGCGGGATGCATCAGCGCGTTGCCCGGCGTCAGCGTGATTTCCAGATAATCGTGCAGCAGGGTGACCGGGGCTTCATAAAGGCGACTCAGCATCGCCTGAAGCTCGGCGCGGCTCGCTGCGGTCTCGCGGCGATGAAGCGCCGCGAAGAGCTGAGCCTTGGCTCCCCCCATGCGCACCCGCTCGCCCGGGACCAGGTCAAAGGCCGTATGGGGCACGTCCTTCATGCCCCAGATCACTACGTTGTCTGCGCCGGAAAGGGTTTTGGCTGCGAGCCAGTCGAAGCCGCAAAAGCCAGGAATCGCGCCGACATAGACGCGCCTGCCCCCGGGGAGATGCCGTGCGAAGTCGTGTAGTAGCGCAGGCCGCGCGTGGGCCGGCTGCGTCACGATCACCATGTCCGTGTCTATGAGTGCCTCGCCCGGATCGGTCCCGACATAGTCGGGTCGCCCGCTCAAGACGTGGCCGTCTGGCGTCTGGGCGCGCCAAACACCGTCTCCGCCCGTCCACCGATCGGCGACGGCAGCCGCTCCCGTCAGCACGGAAACAGTGATACCTGGACGCTGCTTGAAGAGCACGGCATTCAGATGGCCAGTGCGCCCTGCACCGCAGATCGTCACCTTCATGCTGCGCGCGCCCTTCCGGTTAGCCAGGCGTCGAGCTGTGCGGCGATTGTCGGATCAAGCAAATCGCGCTTGGCCATCCATTCATCGTCGAAGACCGAACCGAGATACTTCTCGCCGCCGTCGGCAACGGGGGTGACCACTGTGCCGGACAGCTTGCCGGCCGCAATGAATTCCAGCGCCTTGTAGATGGTGCCCCCGGTCGAGCCCCCGACCAGAAGCCCGTAGCGCCGCGCGATAAAACGTGCTGTCTCGAAGGCTTGGGTGTCGGTGACCTGTACCCCTTCATCGATGCATCCATAGTCAAGCACCTTGCCGACTTCATCGCCGGCGGGCGTTCCCGTGCCTGACTGGTAGTAGGGATGGCCGGGTTTGCCGAAGACGATCGAACCGGCCGGTTCCACGGCGATCGTCCGGACAGCAGGATTAGCCCGCTTCAGACGCTGAGCGATACCGGTCATTGATCCGCCAGTGCCGACACAGCCGACAAAGGCGTCGACGCCGTCTGGAAGCTGAGCCAGGAGTTCGTCGACCAAACCGGCATAGCCTTCCGGGTTTGCGGGATTGTCGGACTGGTTCATGAACAACGCATCAGGAAGCTGGGCACCGAGTTGGGCGGCCAGCCGTTGGCGCTCCACCACCGCAACCTCATCCTCCCGATAATCACCTTCGACATAGCGAATTTCCGCGCCCAGCGCGCGCATCATGCGAATCTTGTCCGGCGCGGCATGATGATCGACAACGGCAATGAAGCGTAGGCCCAATTCCAATGCGACCAGCGCCAGCCCGATCCCGGTGTTTCCCGACGACGATTCGACGATCGTGCCGCCCGGCGGGAGCCGCCCGTCCTCAAGCGCCGCAAGCACCATGCTGCGCGCCATGCGGTCCTTCATGGAGCCACCCGGATTATTTTTTTCGAGCTTCAGCACTAGCGTGGCATCGCTGTTGGGTACGGCAATCGGCATCACCGGCGTCTGGCCGATCAACTGGCTTACGGTCGTGCAGAGCATTGTGCCTCTCCTATTGTGTCGGGAACGAGCGTTAGCTGCCCTTTTGCATCCTGAACCACGCAAAGGCGGCTCGGCATCGGGTGACGATGAAATTCGCTTTCAAGGAGGTCCATCTGGTAACCGCCGGTGTTGGCGTAAACCAGAAGGTCTCCCGCCCGCGGCGCGATCGGAAAGGTGAGCCATCGATTGCAGAGGACGTCCTCGTCCAAGCAGCTATGGCCCGCCAGATAAGCTCGGATAGGCTTTGTGGCGACCGGCGACGATATGGCCGGAACCAGGATGGGATCGACCAGGAATTCGGAGCCAAACCAGGTTTCGCAAGCGCTGAAGCTGCTGCCTTCGACGAAGATGACATGGGCATCGGGGCCAAGCTCTTTCACGCGCAACACCCGGAAGACGGAAATCGCGACCTGATCGGCCAGTGCTCGCCCAGGCTCTATCCCCAGTACCAATCTCTCATGGACAAGATAGCTCGCGAAGCTGCGACCATCGGCCATCGGCGCGCGCAGTAGGCAGCGCAGCCACTCGGCTGCCGAAAGCCCTCCCCCGTAGGGATAGAAGGAAGCCGGCACTTTCCCGGTGCGGTAGTCCTCGGGCATCTGTGCCCCAAGATGTGCCTGATAGGCGCGTTGATCGACATACTGGACCGGCAACCCGCCTCCAATGTCGATCATGCGTGGCGCAAAACCTTGTGCGCGGGATTCACTGATCAAACCGGCGACTTCTCCAATCGCTTGCGCACGAGATTGCCAACTATAGCCACTCAGGTGGAAGTGCAGCCCGTCAAAGCGCAACCGGCCTTCGCCAGCAATGCGCGACAGACAATGGCGGATGGCCGCCGCCGGCATGCCGAACCGACTCCCCGCCTGGTTGGTGGGACGCAAACGCAGCAGCACCGCCTGAACCGGGCCGCCGGCTGGAAGCCGGCCGATTAGATCCTCAAGCTCTTCTGGTGAATCCACCGATATCAAAGCGTTGCAGTTGATAAGCTCGTTGTGGAATGCGGCCGTCTTCGCCGGGCCCGTCGCCACAAGCTGTGTGCCGTCGGCACCGAGCCGTCTGGCATCTCGCAACTCATAAAGGCTTGAGACGTCAATGCCGGCGCCAGCGCGCAGAGCTGCGGCCAACAAGGCGGGCGATTTGTTGACTTTCGCTCCGTAATAGATCGCGTTTGCGACACCGTTCTCTCGCAAGACGCCTCTGAGTGCAGCGAGATTCGCCTGCAGCTCATCGGGCCAGATCAGATTGACCGGAGACCCGTGTCGGGCGACCAAATCGATCAGCAGCGGGCCATTGCCAGCCAAGAGCTCCGCCGTGCTTGGGCGCAGAATTGGCGAGAGGCCCGCACCGGGCTTGTGGCAATGCAAGGTCATGACCTCGCCCTTTCGGCATGGGCCACAGCGCGTTCTGTCGGAGCGAGGTGGCGCAAGCTCTCCAATGGCAGGTTGCAATTGGGAAGACCCTGATCAAAAATATGCCGCGTCGTCTTGCAGGGAAATTTTCGGCCACTGCGCGCCATCGCGAGAATGCACGCAGGCGTGATCGTCTGGCCTGGGCGCCAGCTCTCCACCCGCACTGCGTTATAGTCCAAGAGAATCACCGGCACCGACGGCAGCTGCAGACGGTGAGCGACTGCCAGCCGGTGATGACCGTCCATCACGAACAAGGCGTCCTTCTCCGCCGTGATCGGAACAGTCCAGCAACCCGCGTGCAGGATTTGCGCCTGAAGCTCCGCGACCCTGTCGGGGTCGACCTCTTCGGTCGGGATCAAGCATGTTGGCGAAAGGAGGCACACTTGCATATCGACCAGCCTGATTTTTTGTCAGCAGGAAGCGTTCATCGAGCGTTTTTCAGGGTAGAACTGCTTCGTTGGTTCTGATGCACCAAGCGGAACAGAATCTTTGCAGACGCGCCGGCTGTTCGCGAACGAGTTGCTCGATCACCGTGTCCCGCAGCGCCGCTAACCCGCAAACAAATGCGCCAACGCTCCTCCCAATGACCGAGCCATCACAAGCGTCCACGACGAATCTCACCGGACCTTAAGAGCAGCAATTACATGTCCACGGTCATTGACAGGAGATACGTGCGCGGGGCTCCCAGGAAGAACGTTCCGAATGAAGCCACGCTGGACCAGTAATTCTCACCGGTCACATTCTGAACGTTCGCGCGGAAAACTGTCTTCCTGCCGTTGATCGCCGTCGTGTAGCGGGCGCCGAGATCGAGTCGCGTCCAATCCGGGATTGGCTGCTTGTTCGCCGCATCGACGAACTGCCTCCCCGTGTAGATGACTGCCCCATTCAACGTGAGCCCGCTTACCCAGGGAAGATCCCACTCGGCTCCTATATTGGCCTGTACGTTCGGAACGCCAATTGGCGTATTGCCCACGTTTGCCGCGACCGCGGTCTTCGTCAGGGTGCCATCCAGCAGCGAAAAGCCTCCGAGCACACGAACATCGGGCATGAGTTCGCCGTACACGTTGAACTCGAGCCCACGGACTTGCTGTTCGGCGGTGGCGGCGAAGCGCCCGGCGGACAGCTCGCCGCTTGCCTTCGATATCTCGAAGGCGCTGAAGGTGGTTGCGATCCGGCCGAAGTCCACCTTGATGCCGGCCTCGTACTGCTTGGCGATGTAGGGCGGGAGCACTTCGCCGAAATTGGAAGCGGCCTGCGGCGCGACGTCGCCTCGGCTTAGACCTTCGATGTAGTTCGCGTACAGAGAGACGTTGTCCCGGGGCCGGACGACGAGGCCGATCACGGGGGTGGTCGCGCTCTTGTCGTAGGACGACGTCAGCGTTCCGACGTTGGAAAGATAGTTGTTCGCTTCGATGCCCTGGCGCCGGACACCCAAAGTCAACAGGACTCGCTCATCGAGCACGGACAAGGTGTCAGCAATCGAGAGGCCCGTGAGTTCACTGTCCGAGAGCCGAGGGCGCCCGGGGATCTCGTTTGCGAACTGAGTTGGCGCCACGGTCGGATTATAGATGTTCGACGCGACGAAACTGCCATTGGTGAGCCGCCGGTACAGTGCGTCATGATAGACCGAGGCCTGGAAGGTGACGGCATGGTGAACGAATCCGGTATCGAAACGGGCCCGGACGCCGCCATCATAGGTGTGCCGATCAATGCTGAGTCCGAAGAATTGCGGCGTCGAGGTGGTGTCGCCGCTCGTGTTGGTGATCGTCGGAAGACCGAAGAAGCGCTCGACATTGGTCTGCGATCCGCCGACATCGGCGAACAGCGTAACCTGATCGGTTACATCGTATTCGTTGCGCCACAGGACAGACCGGTCGTTGATGCGCGACCATTCCCAGGGTTGCGTCACGTTCAGCCGGCCGTCCGGCGCCTTTGGCACTGGCAGGCCCGCACGCATGAGGAACGGACGTGACGGAGCGTCGAACCGGTCGGTCTGGGCGATAAGGTAGAGCCAGGACCTGAACCGTTCGCCCTGATAGTCGAGGGCCAGCGCCCCGACGCCTGTCGTTTCAGACTGGCGGTCAATGGGCGTGTCGCCGCCGCGCAGGCTGCCGCTGGCCCGCACGCCCCATTCCCTGCTGTCGCCGTAGCGTCTTGCGACGTCCCAGTGACCGCCGAATCGCGCGGCCGAGCCGTAACTCGCGGTGAGACGGGTCAAGTCCTCTCCCGCGCGCTTGGGCACAACGTTGACGACGCCGCCGACCCCGCCATTGGGTGCGATGCCCGAGAGCGCGGCTGACGGCCCCTTGAGCACTTCGATGCGCTCGACGTAATCCGTGAAGATGCGGTAGCTCGGCGCGATCCCGTAAAGGCCCTCGAAGGCGAACTCACCATTGTTGCCTTCGTTGATTGGGAAGCCGCGAATATTGAAGGAATCGACCACACCACCCGTTGGGTGGGAACTACGCACGGAAGGATCCAGGATCAAGGCATCCGCACCTGTTGCCGCCTGCTGATCACGGATGAACTTGTCCGTGTAGCTCGTCAGATTGAACGGCGCCTTCATTGTGTCGGTGTTTCCGAGCATTCCCAGCCGCCCGCCCTGAGCGACCTGACCGCCTGCAAAGGCAGGTACGACACCCGGCTGCGACGGCTGCGATCGCACCGCGACGCTTTCGGCCTGCGGGGTGCCAGGCGCCGTGGCGCGCCGTGAAGTTGATCGGACCCGGGCGGCAGTTCGTTTGCTCGGCGCGCGGCGGACCGACTGCTCTGCCGGAGCATCGACGGTAACGGGTGGAAGGGAGTTGGTGCCTTGCGGTGTTTGGGATTGAGCGGGCGATTTGAACCACGCCATCAACGCCACTCCACCTAGCAGTGTCGCACCAAAGCGAGCTACCGTCCCAACCCCACCTGCACGTCGCATTTCCAGAAAGTCCCTCACCAACAGCACGTCACCTAGCGTGAAATGGCTCCACGTTCGGCCTGCAACAACCATGGATCGAAGATCCGCCCCCGCGTCCGAGCTCGGCCGACACTTACGGCCATTGACTCAGCTGCTCCGCAGACTCGCACTCTGGGTTGGCTACCTGCGTCTTCAGGCAACGTCCCACTGTTAACGATCTGCACCGCCTCTTTAGAGAGACGCTATCGTGACCGCAACGCAAATGCGTGCGCTGCGACTTAGAATGCCTCGATCATCGACGACTCGAGTTTGGAAAACTTCCAAAGGTGCTTGGAAGATTCCAAATCAGTGCTGTTCAAATTTGGGAGGAGAGATCGACGAGAGCGCTCTCGCCAGCGGCCACGCGTTTTCCTGGACGCGACAACGCAATAGACGTCGCCTTTTCAGGAACGCTCCAGATCTCGTCACGGACTGACTGTTGCGCGTTACCATTTCGTTCCTGTCGCTCTCATTGCGACGACATCTGCCGCAGGGCAAGATGTGCAAATCAAATAGAACGTGATGAGCTATCGCGGTGGTTCGACGGACGGACTTGGTGGTGAAGGCCATCATGGTCGGCCTCTGCTTCGCTTCGGTGCTGACTTGGACGATCTTATCGCCCAGTTTCTGGAGATGATCGTTGTCAAACGAGGGCCGAACGAGGCGTTGCGCACAACGGCGCAAGCACGCTCGCTGGCAGGAGGCGTTCGAATGGCTCCAGGTGACCGGAGCGTGATGCGCGCCTTTGTCACACCATGTACCCGTCACGCTGGAAAGATGCGTTTCTTTCTACGAACAGCAGGAATTATGCTCCGAACTCAGGGAGCCATCACGCTCGGGCTTCTTTCGAAGGCGTCGGACCGGCATGCGAGTGCTGTTCGCAAGGAAGTGCTCAGGTGCATCGGGACGCGAAGCAACAACGATTAGGACACGGTGGGTCACCGGCGTCACGCGCAGTCGTGCCGTCGCTCTTTGATTCAAATCAAGGAAAAGCGACGAGAATGCATCGAAAAGACATCCGCTTGTTGCGTCCTTGTCAGCTTCTTCTTCCATGGTAACCTCATAACAATACGACTTTGGGTAGTTTTTCGCGTGACGCTCTTAACGCGAAATCTACGCGACGTTATCTGCTAGAGAATGAGGGAGATCGCCAAATGTTGGATGCCCCCACCACTGCGCTCCTACGGGTGGTCCTCGACGACGTCTGCAAGAACCTTTCCCGGTACGATACCGGTGCTCGCACCCATGTCGCCTCGAAAATTCTGGAAGCCGCGACCACAGGTGTGATAAGACCTGACCGCCTCGAACAGATCGGTCGCGATGCTCTTCTCCGACAATGTGGCGATAGGCTCGCAAGATGCTGTCATTGAGGTGACACGGTCCGATCCTGCACCGGACGATCGACGTGACCACGTCCGTCACGCGCTGGGCGAAAGCGCCATTCCGATGAGGTAGCCGATCGCTACTGGTTTCCCCCGCGGCAGGCTTCCATCCCTTTCTGTAATCCGATCTGTGAAGTTAACTCCCAACGACTCGCCTGATGTCCGGTAATGCGATTGGAGCGATCATGCTTGGCCGGTGTCGCGAATCTCTCCTATTCGGGCATAAGCGGACAATTGCTAGGCGGCCCCTCCCTGCGGGTCGGTCACGCTCTACCCGCAAGCATGCGCTTGCGGCCGGAGCCGCGAAGCGTCTCCGCCTCCGGTGACGATCGTTGCCGCTTACTCCTTCTGGCGGTCTGCGCTTCTGTCCGAAATTCGGACCGCGCGCACGCTCCGACGTGATCCAGGCAGCAACCGTCGACGACGAGATTCGACGCCGAACGGCATCCGTGGTGACGACTGATGACGGCAGCGCCAATATCAGTTGCGGCTGCTAACACATCTCCTCGCTTTGACCTGATCCGTGACGCGGGGCCAATAGCCGAGGGCGACGCCATTGAATCTGCAGCCGGGAAAAGAGCGCGCTGGCGGGCGCTGACCACTCGGAGCAAGCCTCGATCCCGCTCTCCATGGATGGCTTTCCTGGTCCTCCGCCCGGCCTTCTACGATCAACCCGCACGGGGTCGGCTATGCGAGCATGCCGCCGCTGCGCCTTCGGCTGCGCGGTGATCGCGGCCGGTTGAGGACACTGACGGACGCCATCGAGCGGGGATCGGCCTCGCTCACGATGGAGCCCTCAAATGTCGCACGATCTGTCCCTAGCTCAGTCCAGCGCCTTTGAGCTCGCCCGGACCCTGATGGTCCCGGTCACGCTCTTCCAGGTCGACGGCGAATACGGCGTGATGCCGAGCGACGAACTCGACGATGCCGACGTGATCGTGATGCACGAATACGATCCGCACGAGTGCAGCCCGGCTCATTGAGCCGGGTTTTCCCCTTGTGTGCCGCTTGCGAGCGGGAGGCGGCAAGGGAGGCTGCGCCGCGGCCGGCCGGCCCGGTGCGTCGAATGCTCCCGCATAATTCATCAATTGCCAGCCGCGCCCTTGCCCCCTTCGCTCTTCGCGGCAGGGGCGAGTGGGTCCCGCAAGGTGCGGGAGAAGAGAATTCGAATGGGAAAGGTCCGGCGCGGCATCGCCGGGATTCGGAGATGGAAAAAAAGGATATCGAAGAGCTGAAGAATCGCGTGGCCTGCGCCGCCGTGCTCGAGAAGGCGGGATTTGCGATCGATCTGAAGGAGAGCACGCGTAAGGCGGTCAAATATCGCCGCGGCAGCGACATCATCATCGTGATCCATGAGGGAAGGGGCTGGTTCGACGCACTGTCCGACGCCAGAGGCGACGTGTTCTCGCTGGTGGAGCATCTCGACCGCATCTCGTTTCCGGAAGTGCTACAGCGAGTCTCCGACCTGGTTGGCTTTGTGCCGGCGGAGCCCGTCTGGACACGAACATCCCGCGCGCACGATGCTGCTGCTGCTGCTGCTGATCGCTGGCGCACGCGGCGCAAGCCTTGGCCGGGTTCGCTGACTTGGCGATATCTCCGCGACGAGCGCGGGCTCCCGGAAGCCGTCATCCGCGCTGCGATCCGGCATGACCGGTTGCGCGAAGGCCCTCACGGCAGCATGTGGGCGGCGCATCTCGATAATGATGGCGTGGTCACAGGCTGGGAGGAGCGCGGTCCGCAGTGGCGCAGCTTCGCCAGCGGCGGCGGCAAGGTTCTGTTCCGTTTCGGGCCGGCGAACGCAAGCCGGCTCTGCATCACCGAGGCCGCGATCGACGCCATGAGCCTCGCCGCGATCGAAGACCAGCGGCCGGATACTCTTTATCTCAGCACCGGCGGCGGCTGGGCGCCAGCCACGGTCGCTGCCACTCGAGCGCTGAGCGCGCGGCCGGGCGCGCGGCTCGTCGCCGCGACCGATAACAACCGGCAGGGAGAGGTCTATGCCGACCGCCTCGCGGCCGTCGCGCAGGAGGTGGGCTGCGACTATGAGCGGCTGCGGCCCGCGCCGGAGGATTGGAATGAACAGCTGCATCCGAGCAGCAAGATAGAGAGAGGAGGTGAGGAGAAGGAACACCCGGCTGCCGCATGCCCGCCGACCGCGTCAAGGGTGAAGCTTCGCCCGCGTGCCGCGGCCCTTGACCCGGCCGGTCGGAGAGGCGGCGGCGGAGGAGGGGTCAGGAAGGGCTGAAGACGATGGCGAGATCGAGAGGATGAGCCGCGCTTCAGCCCGACGAGGCCAAAAGGAGCCCGCCCATGACCCTCTCTCAGATCCGCAAGGTCTATCAGGGCATCGCCGACCGCCGGCAGATGTTCCGCATGTTCGATCGCCACGCACAGCGGCCGAACTGCTCCGAGAACGACGACAGCGCTCTTTATCGCGGTGAATGGTTCGAGATCGGCCAGGCCGACCACGACCAAATGTTCGAGATCCTGCCGCCGCTCTGGATGCGTGCCGACATGTTCGCGATGCGCGAGTTTCTCACCGGCAGCATCAGTAGCGTTTTCTTCGCGCTGACGATCGACGGCCAAGCGCGCACCTTCCACGGCTATTGCGATCTCCACGACAAGAGCTCGCCGGATCGGCTGCGCGCCGCGATCATCGAACGCGAATCGCGGCCCCTGAAGGCAATGACGCGCGAAGAGCGGCTCGAGCACATCTGGTCGAGCGCGCATGATGACTATCGCGGCTATGCCGGAGAACGTTGGGCCGAGCATCTGCGCGGCAAGCGCACGGTGCTGGTCTACGGCGGCCAGCGCGGCACCGTGCTAAAGCTGCTCGAACAGCTGACCGACGCGGAGATCGCTGCGAAACTGCCGGTGCATCTGCGCTACCTGCCTGACGCGATCGCGGCGTGAGGGAGGTGGTGATGTTCACATTCCCCATCTCCGCCGTCCGCACGGTGATCGAACGCGGAAAATCCGACGCCGCAGCCAATGGCGGTTTTCGCAATCCCTACTATGGCGTCAAACCTGGTGAGGGCGAGAAGCCCGGCCTCTGGCTTGTCGGGGACAATGGCGTCTACATCATGTCGAACGGCAAGCTCAGCGAGGGCGATCGTCCGCTCGTGGTCTATTCCGAGGAATGCCACCCGGTCGGCAATCCCGACTGGTTCGACTACAAGCGCCGCCATTTCGGCGGCGACGACGGCATCGAGTTCATCGAGGCCGAGGGGCTCATCCCTCTCGTCAATCGTGATTTTCGATACACGCATCTGCGCATGCAGCTGAGCGAGACCGACATCTCGCTATCGCTCATCGCGCGCTAGCCCCTCCCATCCCCCATCACGTGACCATGCGCACCCGCCGAGGCAGCTCGGCGGGGCGACGGCACGCGCCCTCATCACAAGGAGTAATTCCCATGGCGCAAGACGATCCCTTCACCCTCGACCTCTTCGGCAACACAGTGCTGTCGTCCGGCCTTGGCCTTGGCGTCACCGCTTTCGCCGGCGGCCTCGCCGCCCGGCCAGGCGATGATGACGATCCCGATCCATCGACGCCGGCCCCCGCGACGAGAGTCGCGGCGGCCGTGGTTTCCGCGTCATCCGCTCGCCGCACGCGCGGCGCGAACTTCCATCTCGTCGGCGATCGCGCCCTGACGAAGGGCTGGAAGAATCGCGCGCGCGACAATATCGCGGCCATCCGGCTTGCTGCCGCCATCGAAGCCGATCAGCGGCCGGCGAGCGTTGAAGAGCAGGAGCAGCTGATCCGCTTCACCGGATTCGGCGCGTCCGAGCTCGCCAACTTCGTGTTCCGACGGCCGGGCGAGGCCGAGTTTCGCGAGGGGTGGGAGGCAATCGGATCGGACCTTGAGGATGCGGTCGGCGATCTCGACCATGCCTCGCTCGCGCGCTGTACTCAGTACGCGCACTTCACGCCCGAGTTCATTGTCCGCGCGATCTGGGCGGGCCTGCAACATCTCGGCTGGCACGGCGGCCGCGTGCTCGAGCCCGGCATCGGCACGGGGCTGTTTCCGGCGCTTATGCCGGAGAAATTTCGCGAGGCCTCGCACGTCACGGGTATCGAGCTCGATCCAGTCACGGCCCGCATCGTGCGCCTGTTGCAACCGAGGGCCCGGATCATCGTCGGCGATTTCGCGCGCACGGAGCTGCCCGCGAGCTTTGACCTCGCCATCGGCAATCCGCCCTTCTCCGATCGCACCGTGCGATCGGATCGTGCGTACCGGTCGATGAGCCTGCGCCTGCATGACTACTTCATCGCGCGGGCGATCGACCTGCTGAAGCCCGGCGCGCTCGCAGCCTTCGTGACCAGTTCGGGAACGATGGACAAGGCGGACAGCTCGGCGCGCGAGCACATCGCCAGGACCGCCGATCTGGTCGCCGCCATCCGGCTGCCCGAGGGCAGCTTCCGCGCCAGCGCCGGCACCGATGTCGTCATCGACATCCTGTTCTTCCGCAAGCGCAAGATCGGCGATCCCGAAGGCGATCGGTCCTGGCTCGATGTCGCCGAGGTCCGGCCCGCGACGGATGATGAAGGCGCTATCCGCGTGAACCACTGGTTCGCTGATCATCCGGAATGTGTGCTCGGTACGCACGCGCTCACCTCCGGCCCCTTCGGCGAGACCTACACATGCCTTGCTCGCGATGGCGAGAACCTCGACGCGGCACTTATCGCCGCGATCGATCTCCTCCCAGAAGCGATCTATGACGGCGAACCCGAGGTGATCGATCCCGATCTGGATGACGCCGGCGATCACGCCGCAGCCGATCTGCCGTCGGAGCGTCATGTGCGCGAGGGCAGCTATTTCTTCGACAAGGCTCAGGGCCTGATGCAGGTCCTCGGCGGCCAGTCCGTCGCGGTGAAGGTGCGCAAAGGCCGTAGCGCCGACGGAATCCCGGAAAAGCACGTCCGGATTATCAGGAAGCTGATTCCGATCCGCGATGCCGTGCGCGAGGTGCTGAAGGCACAAGAGTTCGACCGGCCATGGAAGGAGGCCCAGGTCAGGCTGCGCATCGCCTGGTCGAACTTCGTTCGTGACTTCGGCCCCGTCAACTTCACCACGGTCTCGATGGCGGACGACGAGGAAACGGGCGAGGTGCGCGAAACGCATCGCCGCCCCAACATTCAGCCATTCCTCGACGATCCTGATTGCTGGCTGGTCGCGTCCATCGAGGACTATGACGTCGAGACCAATACAGCGAAGCCCGGCCCGATCTTCACCGAACGGGTGATCTCGCCGCCAGCGGCGCCGGTGATCACCAGCGCGGCCGACGCGCTCGCCGTCGTGCTCAACGAACGCGGACGTGTCGACGTCGAACACATTGCCGAGCTCCTGCACCGCGGCGCGCTGGATGTCGTCGCCGAACTCGGCACCGCCATCTTCCGCGATCCGGTGGACGGATCGTGGCAGACGACTGATGCTTATCTGTCCGGGCATGTTCGTGACAAGCTGAAGGCGGCGGAGGCGGCGTCGGCGCTCGACCCCTCCTATGAGTGCAACGTCACGGCGCTGCGAGGCGTGCAGCCTGCAGATCTGCGCCCCTCCGACATCACCGCGCGGCTCGGCGCGCCCTGGACTCCGGCCGCCGATATCGTCGCCTTCGTCAAGGAGACGATGGATGCCGAGATCAAAATCCATCACATGCCGGAACTGGCCTCCTGGACGGTGGAGGCACGCCAGCTCGCCTGGATGGCGGTCGGCACGTCGGAATGGGGGACGGATCGCCGGCATGCCGGGGAGCTTCTCGCGGATGCGCTGAACAGCCGCGTTCCGCAGATTTTCGACATCATCAAGGACGGCGACAGTGAGCGGCGCGTGCTCAATGTCATCGACACTGAGGCAGCGAAAACGAAGCTGCAAAAGATCAAGGATGCCTTCCAGCGCTGGATCTGGTCCGATCCGGATCGGACCGACCGGCTGGCGCGCCTCTACAACGACCGCTTCAACAATATCGCGCCTAGAGCCTTCGACGGCTCCCATCTGAAGCTCCCGGGCGCCTCTGGCGCCTTTACTCTATATGGGCATCAGAAGCGCGGCATCTGGCGCATCGTCTCGGCCGGCTCGACCTATCTCGCGCACGCCGTCGGCGCCGGCAAGACCATGACCATGGCGGCCGCCATCATGGAGCAGCGCCGGCTCGGCCTGATTGCCAAGGCGATGCTGGTCGTGCCCGGCCATTGCCTCGCACAGGCTGCGCGCGAGTTCCTGGCGCTTTATCCGAACGCGCGCATTCTCGTCGCCGACGAGACCAATTTTACCAAAGACAAGCGGCAGCGCTTCCTGTCGCGTGCGGCGACGGCGACATGGGACGCCATCATCATCACGCACTCGGCATTCCGTTTCATCGCCGTCCCCTCGGTGTTCGAGCAGCAGATGATCCAGGACGAGCTGGAGCTTTATGAAACCTTGCTGACCAAGGTCGAAAGCGATGATCGGGTCTCGCGCAAGCGGCTCGAAAGATTGAAGGAGGGCCTGAAGGAGCGGCTGGAGTCGCTTGCGACCCGCAAGGACGATCTTCTGACCATCTCCGAGATCGGCATCGACCAGATCATCGTCGACGAGGCACAGGAGTTCAGGAAGCTCTCCTTCGCGACCAATATGAGCACCCTGAAGGGTGTCGATCCGAACGGCTCGCAGCGCGCCTGGGACCTTTATGTGAAGTCGCGCTTCATTGAGACCAAGAACCCCGGTCGGGCGCTGGTGCTCGCCTCCGGCACGCCGATCACCAACACGCTCGGCGAGATGTTCTCCGTCCAGCGCTATCTCGGCTACGCCGCGCTTCTGGAGCGCGGCCTGCACGAGTTCGACGCCTGGGCCTCGACCTTCGGCGATGTCTCGACCGAGCTGGAGCTTCAGCCCTCCGGCAAATACAAGCCGGTCACGCGTTTCGCCACCTTCGTCAATGTGCCCGAGCTGATCGCCATGTTCCGCTCCTTCGCGGACGTGGTGACGCCGGACGACCTGCGGCAATACGTCAAGGTACCGGCGATCTCGACCGGACGGCGCCAGATCCTGACGTCCAGGCCGACGCCGGCCTTCAGACGCTACCAGGTCCTGCTCGACGAGCGGATCAAGGCGATCGAGATGCGTGATCGGCCGCCGGAGCCCGGCGATGACATCCTGCTCTCCGTCATCACCGACGGCCGCCACGCGGCGATCGACCTTCGGCTGGTCGATTCGGACAATGACAACGAGCCGGAAAACAAGCTCAATAATCTCGTCGAGAACGCCTTCCGCATCTGGAAGGAGACCGCGGAAAACACCTATCTGCGCCCAGACGGCAAGCCGTTCGAGCGGCCCGGCGCCGCGCAGATGATCTTTTCCGATCTCGGCACGATCAGCGTCGAAAAGAGCCGCGGCTTCTCGGCCTATCGCTGGATCAGGGATGAACTCATCCGCATGGGCGTGCCCGCATCGGAAATCGCTTTCATGCAGGATTACAAGAAGTCAGAGGCGAAGCAGCGCCTGTTTGGCGACGTGCGCGCCGGCAAGGTCCACTTCCTGATCGGCTCCTCCGACACGATGGGAACCGGGGTCAATGCGCAGCTGCGCCTGAAGGCGCTGCATCACCTCGACGTGCCCTGGCTGCCGTCGCAGATCGAGCAGCGCGAGGGCCGCATCGTGCGTCAGGGCAACCAGCACGAGGAGGTCGATATCTTCGCCTATGCGACCGAGGGTTCGCTCGATGCCACGATGTGGCAGAACAACGAGCGCAAGGCTCGTTTCATCGCGGCCGCGCTGTCGGGCGACACGTCGATCCGGCGGCTCGAGGACCTGGGCGAAGGCCAGGCCAACCAGTTCGCCATGGCCAAGGCGATCGCCTCGGGCGATCCGCGCCTGATGCAGAAGGCGGGGTTGGAGGCCGATATCGCCCGGCTGGAGCGTTTGCGCGCCGCTCATGTCGATGATCAGCATGCCGTTCGCCGCCAGATCCGCGACGCCGAGCGCGAGATCGAATACGCGACCCGGCGCATCGCGGACATCGGACAGGACATCGAACACCTTGTGCCGACGGCGGGGGAGGCCTTCGCGATGTGCGTAAAGGACAAGCGCTATGCCGAGCGCAAGGAGGCCGGCCGCGCGCTGATGAAGGAAATCCTGACCCTCGTCCAGCTTCAGCAGGAAGGCGAGACCGTCATCGCCTCGATCGGTGGCTTCGACCTCGAATATGCCGGCGAGCGTTTTGGTCGGGACGGCTATCGCTACACCACCATGCTGTTGCGGACCGCTGCCGAATACGAGATCGAGCTGCCGGTCACGGTGACGGCCCTTGGCGCGGTCTCGCGCCTCGAGCACGCGCTGGGTGATTTCGAGGGGGAACGGGAGCGCTTTCGGCAGCGTCTTGCCGATGCATGGCGGCGCCTTGCGGCCTATCAGTCGCGCGAGGGCGGCGACTTCGCTTTCGCCGGCGAACTCGCCGATAAGCGGCGGCAACTCGCCGAGATCGAGAAGGCGCTTGGGGCGGATGTCGAGAGCGCAGGCGAGGCGAGGGCGATCGCGGCTTAGGCGCCCCAGCGCGCCCTATCGTCCTGTGCGCGCTGCCGAGCCGGGTAGGGGGTTGAGAGGAGAAAAAGAGGAAAAAGCCCGCTCGCAGAACGGGCGGGCCGCTGACGCTAAAGCTCAACCGCCGCCTCCGCGAGCCCGGCCCGTCGTCCTGCGCAGGGCTTTGGCCCCGCTCGGCCTGCCGGGCAGGGATGCTCGGCCGCAGTTGCACCGGCCCGTCCGCTCCGCGGGTCGGGGGGATGTCTTCGGGAAGAAGACGAGAAAGGCCGGCCGAGCCGGTCCGCAACCCCAAAAGGAGCATTCCCATGCAGCTCATGAAGATCGATCCGCGCGCGCTGAAGGAGAACCCCGACCGTCTGCGCCAGACCAAATCCACCCCGCAGGCCGACGCGCTGCTGCTGGCCACGATCAAGGCCGTCGGTATCGTACAGCCGCCCCTCATCACGCCGGACAGCGGCGGCGGCAACGGCTTCGTCATCAATGCCGGGCATCGCCGCGTCAAGCAGGCGATCGCGGCGAGCCTCGCGGAAATCGATGTGCTCGTTGACGAGCCGGCAAACGACAACGGCGCCATGCGTTCGATGGTCGAGAGCATCGCTGTCGAGCCGCTCAACCCGGTTGACCAATGGCGCTCGATCGAACGCCTTGTCGCGCTTGGCTGGACCGAGGAGGCGATCGGGGTGGCGCTGGCGCTTTCGGTTCGTCAGATCAGGAAGTTGCGCCTGCTCGCCAATGTCCTGCCGGCCATGCTCGACCACATGACCAAGGGCGATATGCCGAACGAGCAGCAGCTTCGCACCATCGCCGCCGCCTCACTCGACGAGCAGAAGGAGGTCTGGAAGAAGCACAAGCCATCGAAGGCGGACCCGCAGGTGGCTTGGTGGAGTGTCGCCCAGGGCCTGCAGAAGACGCGCATGTATGCCCGCCACGCTAGCTTCGGCGACGAGCTCGCGCAAGCTTACGGAATCCAGTGGGTCGAGGACCTGTTTGCTCCGGCCGACGAGGACAGCCGCTACACGACTGACGTCGAGGCCTTTCTCGGCGCGCAGCACGAGTGGATGGCGAACAACCTGCCGAAGAAGGGCGTCATCGCCGAGACCACGAACTGGGGCGAGGTGAAGCTTCCGCCGAAGGCCGAGCGGGTCCACGGTAAGCCGACGAAGTCCGATTGCGCTGCCATGTATCTCGACCGCGCGGGTCGTGTGCAGACGGTGCATTACCGCATGCCCGAAGCGAAGAAGCCGAAGGGCAAGGCCGCATCCGGTTCGGACAGCGCACCGGACGACACCGGTGCGATGCCGAAATCCCGTCCCGATGTGACGCGCAAGGGTATCGAGATGATCGGCGATTACCGGACCGACGCGCTGCGCGAAGCGCTCGACCGTGCACCGATCGAGGACGACACGTTGATGGCGCTGCTACTCCTTGCCTTCGCCGGCCAGAACGTCTCCGTCACGATGGGAGGCGGCGGTTTCCAGAACGGCCATAGCCGCCTGGCGAAGCATACGGCGGCACTCCTCGACGGCGACGGCAAGCCCGTCTTCGACAAGGACACGCTGCGGATCGCAGCGCGCGCCATGCTCATCGACGTGTTCTCGTGCCGGGAAAACGCTACGAACAGCGGCATCGTCGCCCGTATTGCCGGTGCGATGATCGGCGCGGACGAGTTCCTGCCCAACATGGGTACCGGAGACTTTCTCTCGTGCCTGTCGCGCCCCGCGCTCGAGGCCTCGTGCAAGGACACGCCGGTCCTTCCGCGCCAGCGCGCGAAGGACACCCGCGCAGCGCTCGCCGAGCACTTCAAAGACGGACGCTTCGTCCACTCCGCCGCGCTCTTTGCACCGGACTCGACGAAGCTTTCCCAATGGTTGGCGGCGAGCACGAAGGCAGCCGATGCCGCTGAGGATCCGGATGAGGTCGATGACGAAGTCGATGGCATCGCCGATGACCCGACCGAGGAAGAGGTCGGGCCGTTTAGGGAAGCGGCTGAATAACAGCTGACCTCCTTTCTTCTTCCGGACGATCTGCCGCCGTCGGCCACTGCCGGCGGCGGTTCTGTTTCCACATTCGCGCAAACATGGAGGACAAAATGTCCGCGCACAGGATTTTCGACAACGCACCCATCGGCTCGATCGTCACCTGGTCGGACGGCACGCCGCGGCCGCCGACGCGCTTCACGAAGAAGCTCGCGGCCTGGCAGGCCAGCAACAGCCGGGGCCGGCTGATCCGGAATCAGGGTCAGCGAGGTGTCGGCAACATCTCGCTCTCGGCGTCATTCACACTGTACGAGGCAGATTTTGGCGCCGGCGGTGTCACCGCGATCCGCGTGCATCGGACGTTCTCGTTGGACTCGAAGCTCGACTTCACCATCATCGAACGTCCGGCCATCGGGTCGGTCCGCGTGTTCGACCGTGCCGGTGACGGCGCCGAGCTCGTCTATCTCGGGACCAACGAGGCCGACACGAAGGAGTGGTTAACGCGCCACGGCTATCCGAACGCGGTGCGCGAAGAGGTGACAGCGGAAGAGGTCGGGGCTGACATCATCGAGGGGAGGACTGCGGCATGAATCCGTCTTCTCCCGCTTGCATAGACAACGATGCCCCCGGATTGCCGGGGGTTTCCTTTGGACGCAGCGCCGACGGTCTTCTCGTCGCGCTCGTTGGCGACTCGGCCTTCGCGATGGCGCCCGCCCGCGATGGCCGGCATTATCTCGCCACGGCATGGCGCATCTCCCGCCCCATGGACGAATGGAGGCGTGGCGACTTCTACGGCCATTCCGGCGTGCTTGCCGATGAAGCGGCATTCCGTGCTCGCGTTCTCGAAAGCGCCGAGCATCAACGCGAGTGCAAGATGTTTGGCCGCGTCGAAGCGCATTCGCACGTTCACACGCCATGGGGCGCTTCGCAGGGTGCGACCGTCTATGCCAAAGGTGTCACGTCGCATTCCACCGCTGGTCACGGTGGCTTCAAACTCTCGGCCGAGCGAAACGGTAAGGTCCATCCCATACTGCGGGCCAAGGATGGCTGGTACGAGGAGGATGCCGAATGGGCGATCGTCGCGATCACCTTTCCGTATCTCTTCACTGCGTTCGAGCGCCGTTGCGCCGAGCACACGATCAAGAATTCATGGCCGGACGCGTGGGAGACGATTTTCGGCGCCGTGCTCGCACCCGGAGAATCCTACGAGAAGGATCGTCGCAGCTTCGAGCTGACACATGCCAACGACTGGATCGTCATCTCGGCGATCACATCCAGTCACGGCAATGGCTTCGTGGAGTGCGTTGCAACGCCCGGCGGCAGGCGCGGTGCTGGAACGGAGGAGCGTCGTTTCCTCGTTCCGTCCGCCGAGTATGAGGTCGGACGCTTTGGCTTCGTGATCGACCCGAACCGGCATCACGTTTATGCCGGCCCCTCGGACTTCGTCGGCTGGCAGACCGGGAGAGTAACATGAGCCCATCCCCGGATCCCCTCGCGCTCCTTCATCGCATGCAGGAGGCACGGCGACAGATTCAGCGTCAGCTCGACTTGATCGACCGCCAGATCACGCGGCGGATGACAGCGCTGATCCCGCAGCTGAAGCCGAAACGCGTCGGTTATCGGCGGGGCTGGGCGCCGGAGTCCAAGTGCTTTCCTCGAGCAGTACCGCGCGGGTCTTGCGGCAATCACGGCGGAATGCCAGCCGGAGATCGACGCATTGTCCCGCAAGCTCGCCCGCCAGGATGCGGCCATTGCGGCGTACTGCCTTCGCAACGGGCTTCCTTCCAATCGGCACGATGCTCGCGGCTCGTGCAATCGGCCCGGCCTTGCTGTGCGGTCGCGCAGCCATGGGGAGCGGCACCATGGATGACGACGATCGCGGCGTTCGAGCTACCTCGCGCGCGTGACATGGAAACGCTCGTGCGCCGCCTCGCCGAATCTCAGTCGCGGAATATTGCGCACCACGGCGAGATCGAGGGCAGCATCTGGCTCTGGGGGCTAGAGGTCTGGACGCGCACAGAAGCACCTGACTCTGAGGAAGTTGTCCCCGTCGTTCTTGACCTGGAGCGACGCACGAGTTCGCGGGAGGTCATACCGATCCTTGCCGTCCGGCTTTCTCTTCATCGTTCCGGTCCGCCCGATCTCCCCTCGGGTTTGTCGCGCTCGTAAACCGGCGGCCGGGCGCTTCAAGGCCGCTATCGCGCCGCGTTGCGGCCGGGACCGCCGATCTCGGCAAAGCGGGTCCGCGTCCCGCGCGAGGGCTGAAAGCCCTGCTTGTCCGCAAACCCGCTCTGCTCGATCCGGCAGCCCCGGACCCTGAAGCGCCCGTATTTCCGCCGGTTTTTTCCGATCGCACCCGAAGGGAGGACCGGCAGGAGCCGGCCCAAGCCTTCAGGGAAAAACCGAACGAAAGGATGTTCTCATGACCAAGACCGCTCGCGTTTCCCGCCGGCCAGCCAAGGTCGTCCAGCTCCGCAAGGGCACCACCCTCGAAATGATCAGGCTCGCCTGCCCCGACGCCGCCCAGGCCACCCGCATCTCCGAGAGCTTCGGCCTTCCTGTTCTCGATAGCGACGGCATCCGCGATCTCCACGAGCGCCTGATCGTCGAGACGGCCAACGCCCTCAACCAAGGCCTCGGGGAGCGCGCGATGCAGATCCATCTGCAGCGGATCGTCGGCGCCTATGTCGGCTCCGCCCACGGTGCCGGTCAGTTCTACTCCCGCGCGGTGACGGAAGCCCGCGACGCCACGGCCAAGGCGGGCAATGACGCCCGCGACGAGGACCTCGACGGTCCGGTCGGCTTCAACAGTGCCGCGCAGCGTAAGCGCGAGTTCGCCGCCGACATGGCCCTCCAGTCGCACGCGCTGCGCATGGCGGCCGAGGGCGCCGTCGCGGCCTACGAGCAGGTCGTCGGGGAGGCCTGGAAACCCTTCGAGCGTCCGGTCGACAATCCCGGCCAAGCCGTTGACCGCAAGGCAGCCGAGCTCCAGATGGCGGCGTTCGGCTGAGCCCGCAGGCGGGGCTTCGGGCCCCGCCAATCATCTCTCTTCGTCGACATGACCAAGGCCGTTCCGAACGAGAGGCCATTGTCACGTCGCTCGCTCAGACCCGATCATCCGCCAGATCTGCGAAGCGCGTGAACTCGCCCTGGAACGACAACATCACCGTGCCCGTGGGCCCGTGACGCTGTTTGCCGACAATGATCTCCGCCTTGCCGCACGCGGTCGCAAGATCAGCCTCCCACTTCAGATGCTCTTCAGTGCCCGGCCTCGGCTCCTTGTTCTTCAGGTAATACTCTTCACGAAACACGAACAGCACGACGTCCGCATCCTGTTCGATCGAACCCGATTCCCTCAGGTCCGACAGTTGCGGACGCTTCTCTTCCCGGTTCTCGACCAGGCGGGAGAGTTGGGAGAGTGCGATGATGGGCACGTTGAGTTCCTTGGCCAACGCCTTGAGGCCAGTTGTGATCTCGGTGAGCTCCTGAACACGGTTCTGCGCAACGCGCTGCGTCCGGCCTTGCATCAATTGAATATAGTCAATCACGATGAGATCGAGCCCGCGCGGCCGCTTCAAACGCCTTGCGCGCGCCGCCAATTGGCCAACGGTCAAGCCGCCGGTCTGGTCGACATAGAGCGGGATGCGGCGCATCGCGTTGCGGCGGTCGACAAGTCGCTCGAACTCCCGTTCATCGATGGCGCCGCGGCGAATGCTCGATGACGATACCTCGGCTTGCTCCGATATGACGCGCGTGGCGAGTTGCTCCGACGACATCTCGAGCGAGAAGAACGCCACGATCCCGCCGGCAGCAGCTTTCCGCGAGCTGTCGTCTGCCGCCGCAGGCCGATATGAACGTGCGACGTTGTAGGCGACATTGGTCGCCAGCGCCGTCTTACCCATGCCCGGCCTACCGGCGATGATGATGAGATCGGACGGCTGCAAGCCACCCATCTTCGCATCGAGGTCATTGAGGCCGGTCGGCAGACCTGAGAGTTTGCTGTCGCTCTGATAAGCTTGTGCCGCCCGGTCGATGGCATGGGAGAGCGCCGAATCGAAGGTCTCGAATCCTCCGCCGAAACGTCCGGTTTCGGCGACCTCATAGAGGCGTTGCTCGGCCCGTTCGATCTGCTCCGCTGGCGCGGAATCGATGGTCGCCTCGAAGGCTGCATTGCGGATGTCGTCCGCGATATTGATGAGCTCGCGCCGGAGCGCGAGATCATAGATCGTGCGCCCGTAGTCTGCTGCGTTGATGATCGTGGTCGCTTCCGCAGCGAGCCGGGCGAGATATTGCGATGGCGACAACCCGGCGATATCGAGATCGGTGGGAAGAAAGGTCTTGATGGTGATCGGGGTGACCGTCTTGTTCGCACTGATCAACCCGCTCGCGATCTCGTAAATCGTGCCGTGAAGCGGCTCGAAAAAATGGTCCGGTCTCAGGAAATCGGACACATGATAAAACGCGGCATTGTTGATCAGGATCGCTCCGAGCAGCGCCTGTTCAGCCTCGATGTTGTGCGGCATCGTGCGATGTTGCTCGATCTCCGCCAGTTCCAGCCTGTGTGCCGCTTGCGCCATTGCCCCCTGCGCCGGTCGAAATCAGCGACACATCCGAATCGCGATGCCGCCTCGCAAGGCTATCTTTTGTCCGTCTAGTTCGCATTAAGAGGAGACGCGCCGAATATTTGGCGCCACTGGTAAGAATCGCTTGCGTGATGGACCGAATCGGAGAAGCGGGCGGCCGCCCCGAATGCGCTCAGCGGAAACGTCTCCCCATCATCCTTCCGAGCGGCGTCAATCTTCCGGCCCCTGATGCTGGAAGAGAGCAAGGCCGGATCAGGCTGAAAAGAAGGGGTGGCGCGCCCCGCGCGGCCGTCCCGGCCGTCGGTCCTGCCAGGGCCGGACGCCGGCGCAGCGGCTTCGCCGCCCTCCACTTCGTTGCGGCCCATGACCACCCCATCGCGCTTCGCGCAATGGGGACCCCGGTCGGTGCGCCGTCCCCCTGAATGCCCCGGCAACGGACCGCCGTGACGGCCGCGATGGGCGCGGCTCCAAGACGGAGGTTCAGGAAAATGAGTGGGAAGAAGGAAGGCGGCCGCGCCGACATCTATGCGCGGATCACCGAACGCATCGTCGCCGATCTGGAGAAGGGCGTGCGCCCCTGGGTGCAGCCCTGGAGCGCCGGCAATGCGACAGGCCGGATCACCCGTCCGCTGCGCCACAATGGCGAGCCGTACACGGGCATGAATGTGCTGCTGTTGTGGTCTGAAGGACTGATGCGCGGTTTCACGTCGCCGATCTGGATGACCTTCAAGCAGTCGATCGAGCTCGGCGGCCATGTTCGCAAGGGCGAATCGGGATCAACCGTCATCTATGCTAGCCGGTTTACGAAAACCGAGACCGACGAACAGGGCGGCGAGGTTGAACGGGATATCCCGTTTCTCAAGACCTACAGCGTGTTCAACGTCGAGCAAATCCAAAACCTGCCGGAGCACTTTTATCGCCGGCCGGTGCCCATCCTTGATCCGGTCGAGCGGATCGAGCACGCCGATCGCTTCTTCGCCAACACCGGCTCCGTGATCCGGCATGGCGGCTCGAGGGCGTTCTACTCACCATCGAGCGATAACATTCAGATGCCGATATTCGAGAGCTTCCGTGATGCCGCGTCATACGTGGCAGTGATGAGCCATGAACACATTCATTGGACCGCGGATGCTCGCCGTGTCGGCCGCGATCTGAGCCGCTACGCGAAAGATCGCAGCGAGAGAGCGCGGGAAGAGCTCGTCGCGGAAATTGGGTCGGCGCTCGTTTGCGCCGATCTCGGCATCGTCCCCGAGCTCGAGCCGAGGCCGGATCATGCAGCCTATCTGGCCAGCTGGCTCTCGATTCTTTCTAACGACCGGCGGGCAATCTTCTCCGCGGCCGCTCATGCGCAGCGGGCGGTTGCTTATCTCCACAGCTTGCAGCCGCAGAGCAATAGCGAGCGTGACGCCGCCTGATGCTGCTTGCTCCGTTCCTTGAAGGGGAGGGCGGTCGGTCCTCCTCGATCCACAAAGTGCTCAGTCGTCCGATGCGGAGTACACGCCGCTCCGCCCGTCCGATCACCAACGCTGCAGGCCCCGCCTGTCTCGCGACGCAGCCGCCGAGGCAACACTCCCGGTTTCGACCCGCCAGATCGCTGGCCTTGCTGCGCCCCGGACGATCGGTGAGTAGATCGGGCCGGCGGGGGTAGATCGACATCACCACGGGATGCGGCCCTGTCGACCTTCCTGCAGCGACGCTGCCGGGCTTCCCGAGGTTGCTGATACGAGCCGTCCCTTCTCGGAAGGATGCACGGCCATTATGCGGCTTCGTTGAGGAGGAGCGTTCCATGCGGCCGCGCCTGCATTGCTCCGTGATGTGGCGGGTGACGGACGCCTGTCTTCATTCCTTACGTTTTCGCGACGGGCGCTCCATCTGCGTCCTCGATAGAGGCTGGTCTGACCGAAGGCCGATCCCGCTACGCGCGCTCTCGATCTTGTCCCCGCAACGCCCGTCCTCGACTTTCTTCCCCTGACGGCTGCGCCGTCATTCCTCGCGGTTCAAGAAAGTCGCTGCCGGTCGCCCTCCATTGCATTGCGGCCCTCCGGGTGCGGGTCGATCGCCTCCGGTCTCACGACCGCCATCGAGGTCGCGATAGGCGCGGCCCGAGAAAACCAAGGGAATAAGACAATGGCTACCATCGGCACCTTCACCTCCACGGGCAACGGCTTCTCCGGCGCCATCAAGACCCTCAACCTCAACGTCAAGGCCAAACTGGTCCGCGTCGAGAACCCCTCCGACAAGGGACCGCAGTTCCGCGTCTACTCGGGTAGCGTGGATCTGGGCGCTGCCTGGCAGAAGGTCTCCAACGAGGGCCGCGACTACCTCTCGGTCAAGCTCGACGACCCGAGCTTCCCCGCCCCGATCTACGCCACCCTGATCGAGGTGGAGGGCGAGGAAGGCCTGCAGCTGATCTGGTCCCGTCCGAGCCGGGACTGAGGCTCCCGCCAGAGGGCTCCGCCGCAAGGCGGGGCCTTCTTCCTTTCAATCGGAGACGCCCTCATGACTGTCGACACCATCGAGGAATTGCGCGCCGAGCTGCGAGAATGCCTGTTCACGCCCGCGGAGCGCAAGGCGCTCGAAGCCGAACTGGCCGACCTCATCCGCCAGCGCAACGAAGCACTCGCGGCCGAGGAGGAGGGGGCGTAAGCCCCCTCGTCTAGCGACTTACGGCACGGCCGTGCGACGGCTCCGCTCATCCGTTGAGGACGTCCTTGATGGCTTTGGCTGGCGTAAAGGTAAGCTTCTTGGAAGCCGCGATCGCGATCGTTGCGCCGGTCGACGGATTACGGCCCTCGCGGGCAGGCGTGTCCTGTCGGGTAGGAACGACCCGTTGCCGGGTCGCTCCTCCCTAAGAACTGTACGTGCGAGTTTCCCCGCATACAGCTCAAGCCTCCGCTAAGCCCTGTTTGACCAGAGCCGCCAGTTCCTGTGTATCGGTAGAGTATGCGGATTCACCGGGCCGATCCGTAATTTCCGATGGCAGACCGCGCCTTGCAGCGAAGTAGCTGTCCCACATCGGATCAAACGGATTCGCTTCGGCTCGGATTTTGCAGTGGCGACGAATAGGAACGTCGGATGCGTGGAGCAAACGCCAGAACGTGATGTTTCCGGCATCGTCCTTCACGCCTGCGCGAAACACCCAGTCCCGCGTGCCTTCGCGGGCGAAGTAGCGATACTTCACCCAACGACGTGGCTTATCAGGGTGCCTGCGACACGCCCACTGCCAGAGACACTTCCAGATGAGATGCTCGACCTTGCGGAAGGTCTCCTTCGCCACCTGGTTGTGATGATAATTCGTCCATCCCCGAATGACCGGGTTCAACCGCATTATCAGATCCTCCTGCTTCACATCGGCGGCAGCCTTGATGATCGCTCGGATCTTGCGCATAAACGCCACCACGTTCTTCTTGGCGGGTTTGATGTGGGTGTGCCCATCATATCTGCGCACGTTCCAGCCGAGGAAGTCGAAGCCTTCCTCGACCCGCACGATGCGAGTCTTTTCTTCAGACAGAGACAGGCCCCGTTCTGATAAAAATTCCTCGACTAGAGATTTCGCCTCCTCAAGCACCTCTTCCGAAGCACCTGTGATGACGAAGTCATCGGCGTAACGTATCAAGTGGACCTTGGTCCGAATGTTTCGATGTCTCGGGCCATAATGATCCCGTAACATCTTTTCCATTCCGTCCAAGGCCATGTTGGCGAGCGTGGGCGAGATTATTCCCCCTTGCGGAGTTCCCGCTCGTGTCGCGTGCCAATCACCCTCCTGTATGTAACCGGAGTCCAGCCATTTCCGGAGCACCACCTTGTCCATGGGGATGTTGGCGATGAGCCAGTCCTTGCTGATTTCGTCGAAGCAGCCAGCAATGTCTGCGTCTAAGACCCATCCCGCCGTTCCACGTCCGCGCAGGGCTATATAGCACTGCCGGGCCGCGTCACGTGTGGCTCGAAACGGTCGGAAACCGTACGAGTTCGGGTCTGCCGTAGTTTCCGCGACAGGCAACAGGGCAAGCAGGTGAAGTGCCTGCATAGCCCTATCCTTCATCGTCGGAATACCTAACGGACGCAGCTTCTTGCTATTTGCTTTCGGGATATATACCCGCCTCAACGGCAGAGGGCGATACCCATGCCGTCTGAGCGACAGTAATCCTCTGACGCATTTATCCGGTGTGTCCCAGATGATCCGGTCCACTCCGGGTGTTCTCTTTCCCTGATTTTCAGTGACCCGTTTCACAGCAAGTGCCTTGCCGCTGAACGAGTGGGTCAGCAGCCGCTGCAAGGCTTGCACCTTGCCCCAACGACCTTCCCGAACTGCCTTCGCGATACGCATCTGCAGCCGTCGCACGTGTTGGTAAGCTTTGCGCCAGTCAATCTGGCCCCAACTCACCTCTTCGCGGGAGGCCGCACCAGTCACTGTTGCGACCGTCATTTGCCTGTCCTCCTTCGAGGGTTCTGCACATTCTCTCGCGACGAGAGACCCGTCGGAAGTCTGCTCCCTTTCGGGTAGGGTAATGTTGGCGAGCCGCAACCCCTATCCGAGCGATTACAGCCCGGCATTCGCTTTCTCCGACATCCTCTGCCCGTACCCCCAACAGCTTTCCTTGCGGTCGGCCTGCCCGCTGCCGGGCGGAGATACGGGTTTACCGTGTTTCACCTGAATAACGTGGGTAGGTTAGATCCTGCCTATTCGCCGACGGCCAATCTGTCCGTGTGCCTCCAAAGTCAAGGGAAGCATCCGGCCGCACACCTTTTGGTTCAAGCCTGTCAGCATCTTTGGCTTGTCAAATTTCACGACGTTTATCAGCAGTTCATTTCAATTGATCGATACCACCCAGCCTAGCGCCCCAACCGCATTGATGCTTGCAGAAGATACCTCCGCCTCACGGCATCGGCATGGCCCGAAGGCCCGGCTACATTGTCCCGGCAGCTTCACACCAGACCGTTTGCCAGTCCAGCATGTGCCAGTAGGCTACTGATGACGGAACATCAGGTTTGTCCCAGGAGCTAACTCCTGTGCAAACAATTACTCAGACGACTTTCACGTCGCACTGACCTTGAACTTGCCGAAGCCGGCGATACTTGTCTCGGCCCCGCTCGCGGCTGCATCGGTGATCGCCTTGAACACGCCGTCGACGATGGCCTTCGCCTGTGTCTTTGTCAGGCTGTTCTCGGCGGCGATCTTCTCGGCAATCTCATTGGCGGTGGTCATGGAATATGGCTCCGTGTTGCTTCGATTTCCCTCCGTCTGACATGAAGAGCGCCGGACGGGTAGGGCCGATATCACGGGCAGAGCCACAATCCCCGGAAAACCAACGAACTATCAGGCCTTCTCCTCCACAGAGGCGTATCCGCGCCTGCGTTTGGCGCGTTCCAGCCGTCTGAACGCCTCGCCAGCTTCCGCACTGTCCTCGAAGGTTCGCATCATCACCTGCCCGCTCGTGCCAATCCGGCCCCAGTTGCGGATCAGCGAAACCCCGCCGAACAAGGTCGGCTCGATGGAAAGCATGTAAAACCGCCGCATGTTGCGGGTGGCATCGATGCGGCGAAGATGAAGTGGCCCTGGCTTGAGGTTTGGCATGGCCAGGAGTCTCGCTTCCTGGGCAAGCGAGGTCCAATGACTTTTATGAATCGATCGGGGCTAGACGATTCATTTTCTCGATACCTCAGTTGCACCATGGATGCCGTGATCCGTCCCATCGCCGCGCGAGACCTTCCTGCACGAGAGTCTCACCGATGGACCGGCCTTGACGTGTCACGGTCCGTAGTTTGCGACCATATCGGTCCACATCCCGCGCTCCGCTGACAAGCGAAAAGGGTCCGGCACTGAGCAATTCCCGCAACCGGTACTTGGCAGCCTCGCCCTTTTGTCGCTCAGCCTCACACCGCGGTGGACTAAGTTCCGGCGCATCGATGTCAGCGATTCTGATCTTCGCACCTTCCAGCCAGAAGGTATCTCCGTCGACGACACAGGTGATGCGACCGCCCTCACCGCAGAAAGGAAATGTCGCCGCTACCGTGTCCTCCTGTGCCCTGGTTGTTGGTGACCGCAACTGATCGATAATTCTGTAGCGATCGACCGCGAAATATGCGGCCAGCACCACGATCGCAATGACCAATGCAAGCTGGGCTCCTGTCGGCCGCCGGCGATAGTCCCTCAACGTTCCATTTGACCCCTTCTTCAAGATCCTATCCTGCGTCTCACCATGTCGGGATTTGCCTCGTGATGCTCTTGTCAAACACGGTCATGGGCGTCCTTACGGTACCCTAACCTAACGCGTACAATATCTCCGCCTTCCGTCAATGAGGGGTTTGGGCGAGCCCCTTCGGGGACAGCTCTACTCGCGCCGGAGCGGCGCTCCCGGAGCCCGCAAGCGGTCTCCGCGCATTCGCGTGACGATCCTCTCGCGGGGCGTCGCCGCATTTCATGATCGTCGGCTACGCCCACCAGCTTCTCTCCGGTGGAACCTGTTCTCGCCGACGCATGTCCGCATGTCGGCGCGCCGAAACCAGATGGCGCGTCCGCATCGCAGCGGCGGATTGCCGGCGGTGAAGATGATCTGCTCGTCGGTCCGCATGCGCAGCACCTCGTGCGGTAGCATCAGCGGTCGGCGGGCGAGTTGCTTGGACCGCGTCCTGGACGAACCCGACATTTGCGAGGACCGGCTCAGCTGATCCACCTCGACCGTCGTATCCCCGCAGCGCTTCGAGATGTAGTCCGCCGTCTCGGGATCGTTGATCGCCGAGAAGGAGATCCAGGACGCGCTTTCGAACCACTTGCTGGTCGCATCGCGCCCGCCATAGGCCTCGCGCATCTGGCCGATCGACTGGTAGAGCATCAGCAGGGTGATACCGTACTTGCGTCCCGCGTCGCGCGCGGTTTCGAGAATGCGTAAGTACCCGAGGCGGGCGACCTCATCGAGCAGGAACAGGGTGCGGCCGTTCGCTTCGCCATTGCGATTGTAGATGGCGTTCAGCAGCGAGCCGATGATAACGCGGGCGAGACCGGCATGGTTCTCCAGCGTCTTCAGGTCGAGATTGATGAAGACATCCGTCCGGCCCTCCGCGAGCTCGGCCGTCGTGAAGCTCGACCCGGACACCAGTGCGGCATAGTTGGCGTAGGAGAGCCAGTGGGTTTCCTTCACCGCATTGGCGTAGACGCCGCTGAAGGTCTCTGGCGTCATGGCGATGAAGGGCGCGACATTCTCTTTTACGAACCCGGATTCCGAGTTGTCGTAGATCGTCTGAAGCCGCTGGCGGAGCTTTGGCTCCGGCTCGGAGAGGTTGGCACGGACCTGGCGCAGGTGCTGGTCCTTCTTTTCCGTATGACCGGACAGGCAGACATCGGCGATCAGCGCCGTCAGCAGCTGCAGCGCTGAGGCACGAAAGAAGTCGTCCCGCGCCGAGCCCTGGCGCGGATTGTCGGTCATGATCCATGACGCGACGGCGGCAATGTCTTCTTCCTTTGTCGCCCCATGCTCGCCGATCCAGTCGAGTATGTTGAAGCCAATCTCTGACGAACGTGGGTCGAGGACGAAGACCTGTCGGCCGGCCCCGTGCCGATGCGTCGTGACCATTGGTGCGACCTCATTGGACGGGTCGAGAACGACGAGCCCGCCGCCCCATTTCAGCGCCGTCGGCACCGTGACCGATGTCGTCTTGAAGCCGCCGGAACCGGCGAACACGATGCCGTGCGACGAGCCGAACGACGCGTCGAAACAAAGCAAAGGAGACTTGCCGCCAGCGCCCCATGTCTCGGGGTCGTCGGCGCGAAAGGACTGATCAGCGACCGCATCCCGATCGACGCGATAGCGCTCCCCGACCACGATGCCACCGGGCTCCGGGAACAGCCGCGCAGCCTCGGTTATCGCCATCCAGTTGGACTCGCCATGGATGGCGCGTTGCCCCCGGATGCGGCGCGGTTCGGCGGCTGCGAAGGCGGCATTGCCCCTCATTGCCACGCGGAACCCGAACACGGCTGTGAGCGCAGCGATCGTCGCTCCGATGACGGTCGAAGGATCGGTATAGGCAAGAAGCTCCTTCCCCGCCGGCACAGCGTTGGCGAAGGAATGGAGGCGGGCGATCTCGCGCGAGGCGGCGATCGCGACCATAAGCAAACCGCCGAACACGACGCTCCAGCCGGCGTAGCGGATCGCGGTCGCGCCCGCCGCCGCGAACAGGAAGATCACGCCGGTCGCCGCGGCCATCACGTAGGGCAGGGCGATGCCGATTCGGCCGAGCACCAGGTGCGCCTTTGGGGTTGTCCCGAACTTCGAAAGCCACGCCTCGATGCCGGTGAGGGCAAGGCACAAGCCCGCCATCAGCACCCCGGGCGCGATCGCCAGCGCGACCTTATTTGCTTTCATGACCGAACGCTTTCGCGCCGATCGCCGTTAGGCGCTCACGTTCCGCCTCATTGCCTCGCAGACGGTCGGCGGCATCGAGCAGCAAACCGAGCAGCAGCGCGCGCTTCTCGTAGCGAAGCCCGGCCTTCGCGATCAGGCCACCGAGCTCGATCTTCTCCCGCGTGTCTTTCTTGCGGGCGTGAGTTGCATCGGAGCGGCGCATGCGTTCAGCCCTGTTCAGCCAGGCCCGCAGGCGCGACAGGCGGGATGGCCGTGGCCGCCTTGGCGGGTCTGCTCCCGCCTTTGCGAAACCGGCCGGCGATATCCTCGAAGGCCGCCAGCAGCGCCTCCTCGTCGATCTCGATTTCTCCCATCCCGGCCTTGAGCGCGATGCGGCCGATGCGCTCGGCTTCCCGTGTTTCAGCCTGCTTCAGCTGGTCCTGGAGGCGTGCGATTTCATCCCTGATCTGCCGCGAGGGCTTTTTCATTCCGGAAGACCTTTCCTGTCAGTTTTGACGAAGCGCTCGACACGTAAGCCGGGGTGAGCGCGAAGCGCGACCCGGGTAATTAACGGGGTCGGCGAAGCCGACGCTTTGGAAGATCATCCCGCCGTTCCGAAGGAGCGGCTTCCAAGGGCGCAGTAATACGTCGCTGACGCGACGTCCTGCTTCCCAGCCCGAATGGGCGGACCGATCCCGACGAACAGCATGTTCGTTCGTCTTAGGGATCGCTTCCTGCCGTGGCCATCACCCATTTCACGCCCCAGCTCATCGGACGCGGCGATGGCCGCAGCGCCGTGCTGGCTGCCGCCTACCGGCATTGCGCGAAAATGGAGTTTGAGGCCGAGGGCCGCACCGTCGACTATTCGGGCAAGCGCGGGATGATCCACGAGGAATTCCAGGTGCCGGCCGACGCGCCCGCCTGGCTCCGGAGCATGATCGCCGATCGCTCCGTTGCGGGCGCCTCGGAGGCCTTCTGGAACAGGGTCGAGGCCTTCGAAAAGCGGGCGGATGCCCAGTTCGCCAAAGAGTTCATCATCGCGCTGCCCGTCGAGCAGACGACCGAACAGAACATTGCGCTGATGCGCCAGTTCGTGGTCGAGCAGGTGCTATCGCGCGGCCAGGTCGCGGACTGGGTCTATCACGACGAGCCGGGCAATCCGCATGTCCACCTGATGACGACGCTGCGGCCTCTCACCGAGAATGGATTCGGGCCAAAGCGGGTCGCGGTCATCGGCGAAGACGGACAGCCGACGCGCATGAAATCCGGCAAGATCGCCTACCGGCTTTGGGCCGGCGACAAGCAGGAGTTCCTCGAGCAGCGCAACGGTTGGCTCGACCTGCAGAATCAGCATCTCGCCATGAATGGTCACGAGATTCGCGTCGACGGGCGGTCCTACGTCGAGCGCGGCATCGACGTTGTGCCGACCACCCATATCGGGGTTGCAGCCAAGGCCATCCAGCGCCGGGCGGAGCGCGAGGGACGCGATCCCGACCTCGAACGGCTGCGCGTCTTCGACGAGAACCGGGCCGAGACGCTAAGACGAATCCAGCGTCGTCCGGAGATCGTGCTCGACATGATTTCTCGGGAAAAGAGCATCTTTGACGAGCGGGATGTCGGCAAGCTGCTGCATCGCTATGTCGACGATGCCGGAACCTTCCACCACCTGATGGCGCGGGTGCTGCAAAGTCCCGATGCGCTGCGGCTGGAAGGGGAGTCGGTCGATTTCGCCACAGCGGCACGAGCGCCGGCGAAGTACACAACACGCGAGCTGATCCGGCTCGAAGCAGACATGGCGCGCCGCGCTATCCACCTTTCGGGCAGCACCGCTTTCGCGATCAAGACGCCGGTCATCGCCGCCGTGTCCGCGCGGCACGCCAACCTCTCGGCCGAGCAGCGCTCCGCCATCGAGCACTTCGCGTCCGGGACGCGGATCACGGCGGTTGTCGGCCGTGCCGGGGCCGGCAAGACCACGATGATGCGGGCTGCACGCGAGGTGTGGGAAGCCGCTGGCTACCGCGTGGTTGGCGGCGCCTTGGCGGGCAAGGCGGCGGAGGGATTGGAGAAGGAGGCGGGCATCCAATCCCGCACGCTCGCCTCCTGGGAATTGCGATGGAAGAGCGGTCGTGATGGCCTCAACGACAGAACGGTTTTTGTCCTGGACGAGGCCGGCATGGTCGCCTCGCGGCAGATGGCGCTATTTGTCGAAACGGCGTCGAAGGCGGGAGCGAAACTCGTCCTGGTCGGCGATCCCGAGCAGCTCCAGCCGATCGAAGCAGGCGCAGCGTTTCGCGCGATCGTCGAACGTATCGGCTATGCCGAACTCGAAACGATCTATCGCCAGCGCCAGCAATGGATGCGCGACGCCTCGCTCGATCTTGCCCGTGGCCGGACCGCCCGGGCCCTGTCCGCCTATCGCCATCATGGACGACTGTTCGGCTCGGAGTTGAAGGCTCAGGCGATCGACAATCTCATCGCCGACTGGAACCGCGACTACGATCCGTCCAAGTCGACTTTGATCCTGGCCCATCTGCGCCGCGACGTCCGCGCGCTGAATGAGATGGCGCGGGGCAAGCTCGTCGAGCGCGGTCTCGTCGGAGAGGGATATGTCTTCCGGACCGAGGATGGCGAGCGCCGTTTCGCGGCGGGCGACCAGATCGTTTTCCTGAAAAACGAGGGTTCGCTCGGCGTCAAGAACGGCATGATCGGCAAGGTCGTGGAAGCCGCGCCGGCGTTCCTAGTCGCCGAGATCGGTGAGGGCGATGGGCGCCGCCGCGTTGAGGTCGATCAGCGCTTCTATCGCAATATCGATCATGGCTATGCGACCACCGTACATAAGGCGCAGGGAGCAACCGTCGACCGGGTCAAGGTGCTGGCAACGCTCTCCCTCGACAAGCACCTGACCTATGTCGCGCTGACCCGCCATCGCGAGGATGTGGCGCTCTATTACGGCCGGCGTTCGTTCCAGAAGGCCGGTGGCGTGATCCCGATCCTGTCGCAGCGCCGGGCGAAGGAGACCACGCTCGATTACGAACGCGGCAGCCTCTATCGCGATGCGCTGCGCTTTGCTGCGAACCGTGGACTGCACATTGTCAACGTGGCGCGCACGCTCATGCGCGACCGCCTGCGCTGGACGGTTCGCCAGAAGCTGCGCCTTCCCGAATTCGGTCGTCGGCTGCGCGCGCTTGGCGAAAAACTAGGTCTAATCGACAGCCGCAAGCCAATCATGAACACGGCACACAAGGAGGAGAAGCCCATGGTCGCTGGCGTGACGACGTTCCCGAAATCCCTCATCGACACCGTCGAGGACAGTATCCTCGCCGACCCAGCCATCAAAAAGCAGTGGGAGCAAGTCTCCACCCGCTTCCGCCTCGTTTTTGCCGCTCCAGAGCGCGCGTTCCGCGCGACGAACTTCGACGCCGTGCTGAAGGATTCCACCGCAGCGACTTCGACACTCGCCCGTCTCGCCTCGAACCCGGAATCCTTCGGGGCGCTGCGCGGCAAGACCGGCCTGCTGGCGGGCAAGGCCGACAAACAGGAGCGCCAGCGCGCCGAGGCCAATGTGCCGGCGCTCAAGCGCGACATCGAGCGTTACTTACGTCTTCGGGCCGAGGCCGAGCACAAGCATGAAGCCGAGGAACGCGCGATCCGGCAGCGTGTCGCCATCGACATCCCCGCTTTGTCGCGCGACGCGCGTCGGGTGCTCGAGCGCGTGCGCGATGCCATCGACCGCAACGATCTGCCGAGCGCGCTCGAATTCGCGCTCGCGGACAGGATGGTGAAAGCGGAGATTGACGGATTCAACAAGGCGATCGCCGAGCGCTTTGGCGATCGTACATTCCTGCCCAACGCTGCGAGAGAGGCGAACGGGCCAGCCTTCGAGAAGGCGGCCGCCGGCATGGATCCGGCGCGGCGCGACCAGCTGAAAGAAGCCTGGCCCGCGATGCGCGCGGCACAGCAACTCGCCGCACAGGAGCGCTCCGCACAGGCGCTCAAGCAGGCCGAAGCGCAGCGTCTGACCCAGAGCCAGGGACAGACCCTGAAATGAGCATTCGGCGCTCCCCCTTCTTGATCCTGGCGGCGGGCGCTGGCCTCCTCGCCGCCGTGGCCGTCGCGGGCTGGTGTGCCGGACTGCGCATCAACATGACGGCGAGCTATCCGCGCGGTCTCTGGCGGATCGAGACGCTGGATCGGGCCGCCGCCGCCGGCGATCTCGTCTTCATTTGTCCGCCCGATACGGCCGAATTCAAACGCGCACTGGCGCGCGGCTACATCCGACGCGGACTGTGCGCCGGGGGCTTGAGCCCGCTCATCAAGACCGTCGCCGCCGTCGGTGGCCAACGCGTCGATGTGGCTGATCAGGTCTCGATCGACGGCCGTCCACTCCCCGCTTCCGATGTCCGGCAGACCGATGCCGCTGGCCGTCCTCTCGCGCCGTTTGCCGGTGGCGTCATTCCCGCCGGCGAGCTCTATCTCCACTCCGATTTTGCAGGCTCCTATGATTCCCGCTACTTCGGCCCGATCCCGTCATCGGGCGTTCTCGGCCTCGCCCGGCCCATCCTTACCTTCGGCCCATAGCTCATGGCGAGGTGCGGCGGTGGTCGTTGCCGCCGTCATGGTCGGCGCGCTTGCCTGGAGCGGCCACGTGCTCGCCCTGCCGTTCGCCTGCGCCTTCCCGACGCTGTGGGCATTCGCGCCGTCGCGATGGATCTCAGGGGCGGTGAGCGCGGCCTATTTCCTTGCGGCATCGCGCGGGCTGCCGCAGGGCGTCGTCAATTTCTACGGCACTGATCTCGGCGTCGGTATCGCCTTGTGGATCGGAGCGGCAGCCATCTTCGTCCTTGTCCACGCCGTGCTGTGGCAAAGGCGACCGGGATGCGAGAGAGCGCTTTGGTTTGGGCTCGCGGCGATCCTGATGAGCGTGCCGCCCTTCGGCATCGTCGGATGGGCGCAGCCGATCACGGCGGCTGGGGTTCTGTTTCCCGGATGGGGATGGTGGGGACTGGCCGCAACCGCGGCCATTCTGCTCACCATGACGACCCGCAAGTGGCCCATCGCGGGGATCGCCGCGGCCGGCTTCTGGGCTTGGTCGGCCGCGGACTGGATCGCGCCAGCGCAACCGGGCGGATGGGTTGGCCTCGATACCAAGCTTGGGAGCGCGCTCGGCCGGGCTCCGGATCTCGATCAATCGCGCGTGCTCCTCGAGAGGGTCCGTGAGGCCGGTGCCACCGACGCGCGCATTGTCGTGCTTCCCGAAAGCGCAGCCGGGCTGTGGACGCCGACCACGAGCGGCTTCTGGATGGACGGCCTCCAGGGCACCGACATCACGGTGATCGCCGGCGCGGCGATCGTCAATCGCGAAGGCTATGACAACGCCATGGTGGAGATCAGCGCCGGTCGCGCGCGCCGGCTCTATGGCGAGCGCATGCCGGTGCCGATCTCGATGTGGCAACCTTGGCTCGCATGGACGGAGCGGGGCGGAGGGGCGAAGGCCTCGTTCTTCGGCAATCCCCTCGTCGAGACCGCCGGCCGGCGGATCGCGCCGCTGATTTGTTACGAGCAACTGCTTGTCTGGCCCGTCCTGCAGTCGATGCTCCATTCGCCCGACGTGATCGTCGCGATCGGCAACGACTGGTGGACCGCCGGCACCACCATCCTCGCGATTCAGCGAGCCAGCACCGAAGCCTGGGCGCGCCTGTTCGGGCTGCCGCTCGTGCTCTCGTTCAACACCTAAAGGGGATCAGCATGATCGATGCCGCCACCATTCATCAATGCGCCGATCCGGGCCTGAAGCCTGCGATCGTCGAGAAATTCATCCGCGCGGTCGGCTCGCCCGATCCGCTCGCCGTCACTGTCCGGACCGGAAACCGCGTCATCCTGGTGACGCCCCCCAAGACGCCGGATGACGCGATGGAGCTGGTCCGCCGTTACGTTGGCCAGGCCATGGTCCGCGTTGGGGTGACGCAATATCCGGCCGGGCTCGGCGTCACCGATGTTGCCGAGCTCAAGCGCGATCTCGTCGACACCTGCGCCAATATCAGGATGGGAACCGCGCTGTTCGGCAAGGTCTACCGCATCGTTACGAAATGGTACGGCGCACCGCTCGACGAGGCGTTCGGCGATTCGATCGATGCCTGGAAGACAGGGTATTTCGACGGGAAATATGTGTTCGACGAACCCGATCCCGGCAGCCTACCGACCAGCAAGCGTGAACCGGACTCTGGTGACAAGCCCGAGAATGGCCATGTCGCGGCGAGGCCTGCAAGCGGTCCCGAAAATGTGACCCCGCAGGAGCCGGACAATCCGAACAAGGCGGGCATCCGGATCGATTTGACCGGCATCGGTGTAGGCAAACTCAAATAGGCCGGCCTCCGGGCCGCGACGATCGGGGGGACTGGACAGCCACGGCCAAGTGTAGGGCGGCAATGCAGCGTTGTCGCCCGTCAGCCCCGTAATGCTGAGATGCAGGCGCTCGGCGATGCAGCCAATTCTGCGGGGCGTTGGGGCGCCGCTCTCACGGGGTGTCGCATGTTCCGCTATGCGCGCGAGGGCCTGACGACGCAAGGTCGCTCTCCAGCCGCTCATTCTCTTCCCCCGATATGCATCAGCAGTGTCGTACGTCGTCTCCAGCTCGCCCTTCATCTCGGCGGGCTCTTGGCCGGCTTCAGACTGCACCGGTTTGGATGAATTCGCCACATTCTCGACGGCTGGCGCCAGGCCCCTGATCAATCTATAACGAATCGCAGGGTAGTACGCGCTGCCCGGAGGTGTGGAAACCTCTGTCTAGCGGTTGGTGCCGGCCGTGACGGCACCAGGATCCTCTGACCTAATGGCCGGGGGCCTGTGACGTATGTCCAGGTGCCTCGGTGCTAAAGGTCACAGGGCTGTCTAGACACAGTTTCCAACCCCCGGCTTGGGATCAAAGGATTATCGTCGGCGGGGGCGCACCGCGGACCAAGTCTGCGTGAGAATTGTGGCATCGAACGATGATGATGAATCGCCCGGCGCCGGGCTCAACTCCGATCTTGAGCACATCTTCGGAGGAATTGCTCAATCTGAGCTTGAGCGTCTGACCATCGACGCTATTCGCGAATACCGTGCGAGCGTCGCGCTCGCCGAGGCGGCCCGATTGCAGCGGGTCGCCGCGGAGGCTGACACAGATTCTTGTCCCGAACGCCGGGCGGAGCTCCAGCGAATCCATGAAAATGCGGAGACCGAGCATCGGGCGCGTCAGCTTGTTCTTAACAACCTGATCGATCGCCTCGGCTACGTTCCCAAAGTCCCCGCTGGATAATCGTCACTGGCAAGTGAGCCCCGCGCTGGGCGTCGTTGTTTAACCGAAGGTCACGAGGAGGCAGGGATCGTCCGGCAGACGTGTCACAGTCGATTAGATCAACTTCTTCTCCATGGCGATACGGACGGCTTGCTGGAGATTGCTGGCGCCGAGTTTATCGCGCGCGTTATCCAGATAGAACTGGACTGTTCGTGGCTTAATCCCGAGCAAGTCCGCGATCACGTTCATCGACTTGCCGTGTGACGACCAACTGAGCGAGGTCGCTTCCTGCGTCGACAACGTCACATCCCCGGTTTTGAAGGACGACCCAGACGCCAAGCTGAGGCGAACATGAATGTGGGCGAGCGCCAATGCCGCCTGCATCGGATCCCATGGCGGGACCTCGACCCGCCGCCGATCTGATGCGAGTGTGATCATCGCGGTGCGGCCATAGCTTGTTCTGATCGGAACGGAAACGCCGGAGCGGATGCCGAAGTCAGCTGCCTCTGAATAGAATTGCTTGATCTCGCGCGAGCTCCTGCGCACGTCCCGCTCCTCCGCCGACCAGGCGAACATCCGCATGCTGCGCTTGGCGGTCGTCACGACAGGGTCGATGATCGTGTAGTGCCTTGCAAAATAGAGGTTGAGCCACTCGGCAGGATAATCGCTGAAAGCAACCGCATTATCAGCGTGAATATGAATGTAGGCATAGCGATCGAAGCCGGATGATACAGTAAACTTCTTGATCGCGTTGCGAATGGAGCGCTCGTCGCGTGCCAGATCGATAGCGTCCATCAATCCCTGCAATTGGCCATCCAACTTAAGTTCCTCCTCGTCTTCATCTTCCGAGCGTCAGCGCGATGGCGACCTTGCTCGTCGGATGAGCATCACGATTCTGTCATTCTTTTGATTCGATGACCGCTTCGAAGTGACTCGACGGAATTCAATCTCCCTGCGTTGCTTACCTATTGAACTCCATCCGATCGTATGTCCTGCGCCCGGCCACTACGCGTTCTGATCCGGCCGAGGGTCCAAACCGCGCTCTTCAGGCCGGGGTTCGATGTCGGTCGCAGTGGATCGGACGCCCGGTTCTGCATTGCTACTCATCGCGCAGGCTATAGCGCTTTTCGTCGTGCATCCGGTCTCCATAGTACTGTTAAGCAACGAGTAACGAGCGGTGCACGGACTGACAAATAGGGACTTTTGAGTCGGTCATAGGAGAAGCCTATGGGTGAACCTCTCGGCGTTGGGGCCTGGTGTGCGAAGCAAACGCCCTGAGCATTGGCAGCGGTCGCACGGGAACGACTGCGAAGAAGCCGCTGATCAATTCGATTCGGAGCGGGCCGAGTGGGCACGGGCAGCGTGTCGCGACGAAGGCAGAGAGAGTATGGCACGACAATCAAGATGTCTCACCTTGGATCGCCACCGCCCCAAGAGAGCGTCCTCAAGATCATCGAGCTGTCCAGTCAGCACTAAAACGGCATCTCAAGTGTTGCATGGCCATACCGACGAGATTTGGTCGTAATGGATCATGCCTCCTCATCGATATCCGGTGCGAGCCAGCCATAGACGGTCCGGAAGGCGTCTCTTCCCATCCAATGAACGGCTGATCGGGTCAGCGGATGCCCAGCCGGGCGAATTCCAATAGGTCGTCTTCCTGGCGACGAGCCTGAGGATCTTCCACTTAGGATCCCTCAAATCGATACTGGCCTCATCGGGTAACGCCCGAAAAGTCAAGCGGCGGCGCTGGGCGAGGGCGTCTTGATGATCGTGTTTGAACGCTGCATTGGTGAGGGATGCCCGCCAAATGCCCGTATAGTCCGATGAAGATCGGAATGCCCAGATGCTGACGAAGGGTGCGCAGGATATTTTGTACGAAGCGAACCAATTTGATGTCGAGATGGCACACTGAGTCAAGAAATGAGTGTTCGTACGCTTCGTGCTGTGTTCGTTGGAGCGCGGCCAACGAGACTTAAGGTATTGGCGCACCAAATCACTGCAGACTGCCACAGCAGTCTCCCTGAAGCATCGGAGACGATAGATGAAGAGCGCGAATTGACGCATGTCACCCTTCGACAAGATCGCGCTCTTTATCGATGGCCCCAATCTCCACGCAACTGCCAGGGCGCTCGGCTTCGAGATCGATTACAAGCGCTTGCTCGGGGAATTTCAGTGCCGCGGCTCACTGCTGCGTGCGTTCTATTACACGCCGATTATCGAGGATCAGGAATATTCGGCGGTCCGGCCGCTCCTCGATTGGCTCGACTATAACGGCTACGCGGTGGTCACCAAGCCGACCAAGGAATTCGTGGACGCCTGCGGCCGGCGCAAGGTGAAGGGCAATATGGACATCGAGCTCGCGGTCGATGCCATGGAGCTTGCTGGGCGGGTCGACCAAATCATCCTGTTCTCCGGCGACGGCGACTTCCGCCACCTGGTCGAAGCGGTGCAACGCCGCGGCGTCCGCGTCACCGTGGTTTCCACCATCGCGATCCAGCCGGCGATGATCGCCGACGAACTTCGGCGCCAGGCGGACGACTTTATTGACTTGGCGGAGTTGAAGCTGAAGCTCGGGCGCGATCCGTCCGAACGGTTAGGACCGACACTAAGTGCTGGCAGGCGTCGCGAGTCAGCAAGCGTAGAATAATGAATGGAAGTGATTTCGTGCATGTTGATGGCGACGTCCACAACGAGCCGCTTGGTGCTTATTCCGTATCTCTTTCCTGTTCTGGTAATATTTGGGTTCAGCGCGACTGCGCAGGAGAGCAGGACTGATAACGGTCCCATTGTTCCAAATGTCAGAATCGAGTGCTCGCTGAAGCAGAAGGCCGCCGAACCGGTCGAGGCTGAAACATTCGTTGCGCAGGAACATTTTAAGGAAGACATCACGCCAACGGCCCAAGTCAGGATCTCGTGGCTTGGCGCGACGTTTGCTCGCCGGTTCGCAGTCAAGGTCGAAACCGCGACTGATAGATGTCTGCAAACCTGTATCTTGGAGAATCCCTCAAATGACAATCGGATCATCGGAGAACTGGGTATTCCCGATGAGACCAACTTGGCTGATATCTGGCGCCTCTTAAGGCGGCAGGCCAATGGTGAAAGCGGTGCGTTGCTGACCAACGCTGCTCCCAACATATTTTTTGTTCGTGATCGTATGAGCGCCCTTGGGGTAGTTGATGTCCTATGGGGAGGTGCCGGCTGGGAAATTGGAGCAAGTCCGATCGGAAAACAACGGACATGGCCTCCTGGCACGCGTGTCTTCTTTCACGGCCCGGATAACGACTGTCGTGCATTGACTGGACTTGGCGCCAGCGCGGCACGCTGACGATATGCCGAACATGGTCTATTCCGTAGACCTATCGTCAGGGTAGATGCAATCCGCAGCGCGGCTCGGCCGACCACGTTCAATGCGGAGAGTGAGAAGAACCCCGGTTGCGCAGCTTAGCGACGAAGAATCGAGTCGAGACGATCCAGCATCCTATTGTCTCGGCGGTCGAAGCTGACGACCACGTCATACCGGAAATGGCCGGCACCAGCAATCGCTCCAATGTCCGGTTCAGATCGTAGGTAGGTAAGCCGGCTGCGCCTCCCTTTCACGGCGGCAGATTGGTCGATGCTCTTGCGCATACTTGGTAAGAAGGCTGCGAAACACTCTCCATGGGTCGCCATTTAGGCCTCTCCATAGTAACTTGCCTATCCGTTCGCGACTGCGTAGGCGCGGAACGGCTTGCAGCCAGATATAAGTAGTGCCCGAGCAACTTATATTATGCCTTGCGGCCCTACCGAGAAACGTAAGATTGCGGTCGATTGCGCGAAGCAGCGCATCGCAGCGACACGCTCAATCCATTATTGCAAGTCTCGGACGTCCATTGGGCGGTTAGTCACCGAATGAGTGGTGCGGCCCCAGATGCGCTCCGATAATGATCCCATCCAACAAGAGCGCCGCTCGTCGGGATCCTGCAAACCTCTGACATCGATTGTCAGGTTAACGCCCGACCGGAGGCACGGTGCGCCGACTAAGTTAGCGCATCCCTCCCGTCGAGGCGAAACGTACATCTGTGGATGCATCGTAGTCGGCCGCGAACCGCAGCTCCCGGAGTGGCCGTACCAGCCTGATCGCTTCCTGGTACAGACCGTGCGCTTTGTACGCTGCGAGTTCCGTCTCGTTGTCGAACTCAGCATAGACCACGACGTCGATATCGTTGTCGAACTGATCGGCCTTGCGATTGCGAGCAATCTCGAGCCGGCGTGCATGTGGGATTGTAGCGAGGACCGCCAGGCCTTCGACGATCTGGTCGATCTGAGCTTCATTCTTGGCGGCGAACAGGACAATGTGACGAATCATGGAGGCCCTAAAGGAGCGAAATCGCAAGAGATCGCATACCTATCTTGGAAGAGAGCACGCCGCAATGGCCGCAGCCACCGGCTTGATGTGCGCCAAATGGCCGGGAGTGATTTCTGGCGCCACATTGCGGAACGCGACCACGTCGAGCGCAGCGCGCATCTCGAACGCTCTCTTTAACTGGCTTGATGTCGATCGGAGCAACCCGCATACCGCGACGAGCCTGAGGTGCGACAAGGTGCTGGGTTCGCAGCTGCTCAAACGCCTCGCGTACCGGGACGTACCTCGACTGAATTTCCGCGCGACATGATGCCGCCGGCGGGCCGTCTGGTCAGCTTGCCACAGATGATGTGTTCACCGACTGACCTTGCAACGCGTCTCACAGTCGTGGTGCTGTAGCCATGATAGATTATCTACCACAATAACGAATGCATCCGCGTGTCGGATGAGTTAGGAGTCCAAAGGGGTAGATAATATCATGGACAACGGTCATCATTATCTACGATCACGTTCGAGAATGAAGCAAACCAAATGATTGCGCCTGTGGGAACGAACCGGAACGATGGTAACGGTGCGCCGGTCCGCAGGGATTGGGAACATGCGGAGGCCGAAGCGCTCTATGGTCTGCCATTTGCGGACCTGATGTTTCAAGCGCATAGCAGTCATCGCGAGAACTTCGATCCAAACCACGTCGAAACGGCGAGCCTGCTCAGTGTCAAGACCGGTGGCTGTCCGGAAGATTGCGGCGACTGCTCGCAAAGCGCACATTACGAGACCGGTCTCAAAGCCACCCCCCTGATGAATTGCGCCGATGTGGTTGCTGCCGCGGAGCGCGCCAAGGCCGCCGGCGCAACCCGCTTCTGCATGGCCGCAGCTTGGCTCAGTCCAAAAGATCGTGATCTCGCTTCTGTTTGCGACATGGTGAGCGCGGTCAAGAATCTTGGCATGGAAACCTGCGTCACGCTCGGCATGCTGACACCGAAGCAGGCAACAAGGCTCGCTGACGCCGGGCTCGACTTCTACAATCACAATGTCGACTCCTCGCCGGAGTGTTACGGCAAGATCATTACAACCCGCACCTTGCAGGATCGTATCGACACACTTGCGCATGTGCGCGGTGCCAGGATCAAGGTGTGCTGCGGCGGGATTATCGGCATGGGGGAGGGCGTCGAGGATCGCCTTGGCATGCTAATACTGCTCGCGAATCGTCCACGTCATCCGGAAAGCAGGCGCTGTGCGTTTTGGCGGGCGGGAATTCAATCTTCATCGGCGACGTACTGTTGACGACCAAGAACCCGAAAACCGATCGCGATGCAAATTTATTGAACCGGCTTGGCATCTAATCCAGTCGGGCCTAGGTGAAATTGCTCAACGCGCAGGATTGCCAACTCCAGCGGTAGGTACAGAATGCAAATTACCTTGATGAAAGGCAAAATCCATCGCGCCTCGGTGACGGAGGCCGATCTGCACTATGAAGGCTCAATATCGATTGACCGTACGCTGCTGGATGCGGCGGGATTTTTGATCAACGAACGCGTCGAAATCTACAACATCGACACCGGGGCGCGGTTTGCGACCTATGTGATTGAGGCACCGGAAGGGTCGGGCACGATAGGTCTGAATGGTGCGGCTGCGCGACTGGCTATGATCGGAGACAAAGTGATCATCGTTGCATATGCCGCGTTTGACGAGACGGAAGCAAGAACGTTCAGGCCACACGTTGTGCTGGTTGATCGAGAAAATCGCATCTTGCCAGGCTGAGACCGAAAACGCTGATGTTGGACCCTGTTTGTTTTTATTTGGCGGCCAATGGAATTGCGCCCGGTAGATGGCGACCAAGGAGTGAACGATGAACTCGACCCACGCGGCCAAAATGACCGATTATGTTGCCGCCCTGCGCGCCTTAGAAGATGACGACCGGCTGCGCAGCCTCAAACCGCGCGCTGGCATCGATTTTTCATCAAACGATTATCTGGGACTGGCGAGCGCCCCGCGCATGAAAAGGGCTGTCGTGGCCGCGCTCGAGGCGGGCACACCGATCGGAGCCGGCGGGTCGCGGCTTCTGCGCGGCAATTGTGAGGAGCACGAAAGTCTCGAAGCAGAGGCTGCAAGGTTCTTCGGGGCGGAGACGGCGCTCTTCTTCGGCGGCGGTTATGTTGCAAATTTTGCCGTCTTGACGACGCTGCCGCAGCGGGGCGATCTGCTTGTTCTCGATTCGCTCGTGCACGCGAGCATTCACGAAGGCGCGCGAGCGGGCCGGGCCGATTTTCGCATAAGCGCCCACAACGACCCCGAGTCGGTCGAAAGCACAATTCGCGATTGGCGCGCGAAAGGCGGAACGGGGCGCATCTGGATCGTGGTCGAAAGTCTCTACAGCATGGATGGCGATTTCGCACCACTCGGAGAGTTGGTCGCTATGGCGGACCGGTACGAAGCGTTCCTGGTCGTGGATGAGGCCCATGCCACAGGCGTTTACGGCAAACAGGGACGGGGACTCACCGCGCCCTACGATGGGCACGAGAACCTCTTGGTTGTTCACACCTGCGGTAAAGCGCTGGGCGCGGCCGGCGCACTCGTCACTGCTTCCGGTGTGCTGCGCGATTTCATGGTCAATCGCTGTCGGCCCTTCATCTTCGCGACCGCGCCGTCACCCTTGACAGCCGTCGCCGTGCGGGAGGCTCTCATAATCCTGCAGGAGGAGCCTGAGCGACAGCGCCATCTGGAAAATTTGGTAGCCTTCACGCATCGGGAACTTGTTGCATGCGGCCGTCCGAGCCCTTCGAACTCACAGATCATTCCTTACATTGTCGGCGACAATGCGCGTGCGATGCGGCTCGCTTCCGCACTGCAAGCGCGTGGCTTTGACATCCGCGGAATCCGGCCACCCACCGTGCCCAGGGGAACGGCGCGGTTGCGAATTTCCCTGACGCTTAACGTCACGGAAGCGGATGTATCCCACATGCTTGATGCGTTGGTCGAAGAGACGGGGGCGACGCGCGGTGAGGGCCGCGGGTCTGGTCACTGACCCGGATACCGGGATCGGCTAAACGGTCCGCAAGGCTCGCCGATCGGCGCACTCATCGACACGGATTGACATCTCCGCCCGGCCGCGGGGTCGGAACCGCTCTACCTCTCTATCAGAGTGAGCATCCGGGCCAGGATCATCAGCTCGGGGATCGAAAGCCCTGGCGATGGCCTACTGTAGACACGCCGAAGGCGTCGGCCGCCCGCCCGGCGGCGCGCTCGACGAAGGCGCACGGCCGCCGCCTAACGAAAGAGTCAATTTAAATCGGTAATCGGTATTTGCTCGGAAATATCAGGAACCCGAAAGACGACGGCTAGGTGGTCGCTTGGTTGATCTGCCGTCCCGCACCCTCATCGAAGGAAGATGCTTGGCGAAAATCCTAACCGGTCCCAAATCGCCCCTGTATTGGTCTGACGCGACTCCCTCGATCAGTTTGCGATGGCTCCGAAATACTGCCTCGTGAGTGAGCCTAGGATCTGCCCACATCTCTCCCAAAGCGGACAACGCGGCATTGCTGATATCGCAATCAACACACCTGTTGCCATCGAACATGGTGAATCTGTACACCATCGATCTCGGGTCATAACCGATTGGCTTTCCGCTCGTCAGTGGCATCTTTCTGCCCTCTTGCGATCAGTGTCGAGGCCTCAGCAGTAGTGCTCGCAGTCGTGCTTCCAACTCGATGAGATCGAACGGCTTCACGAGATAATCATCGGCCCCGGCGTCTAACGTCCGAACCCGATCTTCCACACCGTCGCGCGCACTGACGACGATGACGGGTGTCCTTCGACGCTGCCCTGCCGAGCCGGGCGAAGCAATTTCAGGCCATCTGCATCAGGAAGCCCTAGATCGAGTACAATCGCATCGTAGGAGTTCACGGCTGTTGTAGCCACTGCGTCGTCGGCCCTGCTTACTTCATCAACGGCAAAGCCACGCTCGGAAAAGTGACCGCCGATCAGACTACGCAGTGTTGGTTGATCTTCGACGATTAATACGTTCAATCCAGCCTCCAGTATGACCACCGCCCTCTATGGCGGCAGCGATCGCAGATTACGGTGCCTCCAGGGGAGGGGGCGGCGTCGTCGCGGTTCTCACCGCTCCGCCAACGCATTTTCGACCACAAAGTGCGCTGGCGCGCCGTGATTGCCTTCGACAAAGCCCTTCGCCGCCAGCAGTTCCCGGGCATCGCGCACCAGGGCAGGGCTGCCGCTAATCATGACGCGGTCATGCTGCGGCTCGACTTCCGGCAACTCGATGTCCGTAAACAGCTTACCTGATGCAATCAGGTCGGTGATCCGGCCGCGGTTGACGAAGGGATCGCGCGTCACGGTCGGATGATAGATCAGCTGGTAGCGCACGAAATCGCCGAGCAGCTCGTCGCGCGGCAGTTGTTCCGTGATCATCTCGCTATAGGCGAGCTCGGCGACGCGGCGGCAGCCGTGTAGCAGCACGACATTCTCGAATCGCAGATAAGTTTCTGGATCCTTGATCACGCTCAGGAACGGCGCAAGCCCTGCGCCGGTGCCGATCAGATAGAGGTTGCGCCCATCTTCGAGATTGTCGGTGACCAGCGTCCCGGTCGCCTTGCGGCTGACGATGACCTTATCGGCCTCCTTCAGGCAGTGCAGGCGCGAGCTTAAGGGACCGTCAGGTACCTTGATCGAGAGAAATTCAAGTCGATCCTCGTAATGGGCGCTGGCGAGGTTGTAGGCACGCAGCAGCGGCTTCCCGTCGACCTCGAGCCCGATCATGGTAAATTCGCCGCTGCGGAAGCGGAACGTCGGATCCCGCGTGGTGGTGAAGCTGAAGAGATTGTCAGTCCAGTGATGGACGCTCAGGACGCGTTCCTGGTTGAAAGTGCTCGTCCTACCGCTCACGCGAAGGTTGACACGTAACTGATGCAAATCGGCCAGCGACAAGTTCTATGCCTACTCCCTGCACTTGGTCTCAGTTTGAGAGTGACGACAGCCATCGCTCGGAGTTGCGCACACTTCGGATTGAGAGCGCCGTTCGGTGACGGACGGCGATGCAGGCAGATCCGCCACTCGCATCGTTATATGACAGATTGCGCTTGTTATCGACGTGCAAATTTTGTGCGGGACGGACGAATAAGCGCGGCCTGCAGGCATGTTCCTAATCACGACGTAACGGTTCGCCGGCTGAGAATGTACGTTTCGTACGTTGAGTCCTGCGCTAACCATCAGCTTACTTAAATTTGCCGGAATTCCCGATTCGCTGCAGCGCACGTCTATTCTTTACATCGAATTAAGCCGATCTGCGTCATAGCGCCGGGCCGAAAGCTTGGGTCTCACAGAAAGCGTGGGTTTCGGGGGCATGTCATGGGTGCTGCCAAGCAGCAAGCCGAGAATATAAATCCAGAAATGTTCGAGGACGTGCCCGTCCTGCGACGCAGGTGGCAAGCCGCGCTCAAGCCCGGCGGAAACCTTCCCCTCTATGAAGACGTGTTGCTGGGCAGCCTCGGGCGGCTCGCCGATCACATCGTGCTGCTCAAGTGCGAGAACGATGGGGTCACCATCGCGCGCACCGGCCGCTATGCGCAGAAGTGGCTGGGCGATGAGCGTTGGGACATTCCGATGCAGGCGCTGCCGCCGGATTGCGCCACCGTCCTGAACGAAGCAGCGTCCAACGCGACTGCCAGCAAACGTCCCGCGCTCGCGACCGTCCATTGCGTGCGCGAGGGCATGGTGCGAACCTATGACGTGCTGGCGCTGCCGACATTGTCGCGCTGGGGCGGCACGCTGATTGGCGCTTTTGTCAACGAGCGCGGCGCGCAATACAATCTCCTCGATGCAATCTTTTCCGCGACCGATGACGGAGTGATCTCACTGTCGCCCATTCGCGACGCGAGGGGACGGCCGTCCGATTTTCAGATCGTGCATCATAACCAGGCCGCGGCGAGATTGCTGAAGGTGGCAGAACAAAGCCTGCAGTGGCAGCGGCTCAGCAATGGAGACCATCTGCTCTGTTCGGAATCAGTAGTGACGCGACTGTGCGCCGCGATCGCGAACAACCAGCCGGACCAGTTCGAGATCGACAGCGATGATCGCACCCTGCGGTTTGGCATGACTTCCTTCGGCAACATCCTTTCGCTGGTAATTTCCGACGTCACACCCTTGAAGCGACGAGAGGCCTCATTCCGGCTGTTGTTTGATAGCAATCCGATGCCGATGTGGGTGTTCGATCCGGCGACGATGGCGTTTCTGCATGTCAACGATGCGGCGGTGCAGCACTACGGCTACACTCGCGAGACCTTCCTGCAAATGAAAGTCTACGACATCTGGCCACAGGACGAGTGGGGCAGTCATAGTCAGGCGCTGCAGGATATCGGCGATACCTACCAGTCCGAGCGGCACTGGCGCCATGTGAAAGCCGATGGAAGCGAGATAGAGGTTCTCACGTTCGGCCGACGCCTCTCATTTCAAGTTGGTGACGCCTATCTCGTTGCGGTGGTCGACATCACTGAACGGCGCAAGGCCGAGGCCCGCATCGCCTATATGGCGCACCATGATGGATTGACCGATCTGGCCAACCGCGCGTTCTACCAGGAGCGTCTAAAAGAGGCACTGGACGCCGGCGACGTTGCGGGCAAGCGTGTCGCCGTGCTCTGCATCGATCTCGACCTGTTCAAGAACGTGAACGACTCCTTTGGCCATCCCGCGGGCGATCGCGTGCTGCGGCAGGTAGCCGAACGCCTACGCTCGAGGGTGGCCGGCAATAACCTTGCCGCGCGGCTCGGCGGCGACGAATTTGCGGTGATCCTTGGCGCCGACACCTCGCCCAACGAGGCGAGCGAGTTTGCTGTCGGGCTGATTCATACTTTGAGCACGCCCTACGAAATCGACGGCAACGAGGTGGTGATCGGCGCCTCGATCGGCATCGCGCTCTCGCCAGCAGACGGGGCGACCAGCGAAGAATTGATGCGTAACGCAGACATGGCTCTCTACCGGGCGAAGCAGGAAGGCCGCGGCGAGCATCGGTTCTTCGAGCGCGAGATGGATCTCCAGGCGCAGAAACGCCGGGAGATGGAGCTGGACCTACGCCGCGCCTTTGTCCATGGTGAGTTCGAATTGCACTACCAGCCCCTGGTCGATATCTTGACCGATCAGATCTCCGGCTTCGAGGCGCTCGTGCGCTGGCGGCATCCGGAGAAAGGTATCATCTCGCCGGCGGAGTTCATTCCCGTTACCGAAGACATCGGGTTGATCACACCACTCGGTGAGTGGGTGTTGCGCGAAGCCTGCAATGAGGCGGTGAAATGGCCGGATGCGATCAAGGTCGCGGTCAACCTCTCGCCCGTGCAGTTCCGCAGCCGTAACCTGGTGCAGGTGGTAATCTCGGCCCTTGGTAATTCGGGCCTGTCGCCTAAGCGGCTCGAGCTCGAAATCACCGAATCGGTGTTTCTGGCGGAGACCGAGGCCAATCTCGCGATCCTGCACCAACTGCGCGAGCTCGGGGTTGCCATCTCCCTAGACGATTTCGGCACTGGCTACTCGAGCTTGAGCTATTTGCGCAGCTTCCCGTTCGACAAGATCAAGATCGACCGGTCTTTTGTGAAGGATCTCGCTGAACGTTCCGACTGCGTGGCTATCGTGGGCGCCATCGCGGGCCTCGCCCGCAGACTCAACATCACGACGATCGCGGAAGGAGTGGAGACCGCTGATCAGCTCGCCCGGCTCCGCGCCGAGGGCTGCAACGAGGTGCAGGGATTCCTGTTCGGCGCCGCCAAGCCGGCCGCCGAAGTGGAGCAGCTGTTGCTTCGTTTTGGGGTTAGGCCGTCGAACGCTGCGTGACTCTTTGCGTGGCTATGCGCGTCGCCCAGTGCGCGAAGATTGTCTGACGGCAAATCAGCTGACGCGGGAAAAGCTGCTCCGAGGCGGTTGCGGGGAAAACCGCGTGTTATTTCTCGGGTATGAAATCTTCCGATCAGCCAAGGGAACTCATTCGGGCGAGAAGTACGATTGTTCCATGCCTGTGGTTGATTGATCAATTCAGGCTCGGCAATTCTCCATCGGGACGTCCGTAACCATCTTCGGCCATCCATTTGGTGCGGGCGAGATGGTTTCATAGGCCGACGCGATCGCTAAACCTCGGGATCAATGTGTAGAAGCCATTGGTGGTGATCCGATTGCCCCACAACCAGCACCCGATCGACGGCGTTGAGCGCAACGCCGTCGATCGTCTGCAGCCCGGAGAGCGTGATGCTGCCGGTCGCAACGACCCGCACGGGCGCTTTGACGAAGGTGGAAGTCGGGTCGATCGAGACGCTGCGGCGATCGGTGATTGCCATGTGGAGAAACCATCCGCGCGTGGAATCGTCCGAGCAGTCGGGAGACGAATGGACAGCGCCTGGTGCGCCTTTGAGAAGGCCTGCCAGGGCACCGCGGATGCTGTACAGGCCCACTGGCAGCGCTTTCGGCCGAACGCTCAGCTCGCCGACAAAGAGCTCGTCGAGCGACGATTTATCACCGGCGGCGAGCGGTACGTCTTCCGCTTCAGCTGCGTAAAATGATCAGAGCGGACTAGGAGCTATGCGGGAAAGTGGGTGATGACGGACTGAGATAGGCGGCGTATCGAGGCGGGTGTCGAGCCTGCCAGAACCTCTCAAGGAGAGCGATACGCCATGAATGAGACTAGCAACATTGTCCCGCTTCGTCAGCCCGACGAGATCGATGATCCACTGACCAATGTCCTGCGCGCTGGTGCGCGGCAGCTTCTGGCGCAGGCTGTCGAGGTCGAAGTCGAGACATTTCTTGCCACGGTGAAGGACTTGAAGCTTGCCGACGGGCGCGCCCGTGTCGTGCGGCATGGTTACGGCCCGGCGCGAACGATCCAGACCGGCATCGGCCCTGTCGATGTCGCGCGGGCGAAGATTCGCGACCGCGGGACGGCCGGCGATGGCGAGCGGATCCGGTTCAGCTCGGCGATCCTGCCGCTGTGGGCACGGCGGACCAGAAGTCTGGATGCGCTGTTGCCGGTTCTGTACCTGCGCGGCATCTCGACCGGCGATTTCCAGGAGGCGCTGACGGCCTTGCTGGGCAAGGACGCGCCGAACCTGTCGCCCGCGGTGATTTCCCGGCTGACGGCCGAGTGGCAAGGCGAGTACGAACGCTGGCAGAGGCGCGATCTGTCGGCGCGGCGATACGTGTACGTGTGGGCCGATGGCGTCTTCCTGCAGGCCCGCATGGAAGACCACGGCGAATGCATGCTGGTGCTGATCGGCGCGACGCCGGAAGGCAAGAAGGAACTGGTCGGCTTTCAGGTCGGCGTGCGGGAGAGCGCGCAGAGCTGGCGCGAGCTCCTGATCGACGTCAAGCAGCGCGGGTTGCAGATCGCCCCGGAAATTGCCGTCGGCGACGGCGCGCTCGGCTTCTGGAAGGCGCTCGACGAGATCTTTCCCGGCACGCGGCACCAGCGATGCTGGGTGCACAAGACCGTGAACGTCCTGGACAAGGTCCCGCTCTCGGTACAGGCCACCATGAAGAAGGATCTGCGCGAGGTCTACTGGGCGCCGAACCGGGCGTCCGCCGAAGCGGCGATCGACGTCTTCGCCGAGAAATACCGCGCCAAGTACGGCCGGGCGGTCGAATGCCTGGTCAAGGATCGCGACGCGCTGCTGGCCTTCTACGACCTTCCTGCCGAGCATTGGGATCACTTGCGCACCACGGATGAGATCGACAAGCAGTTTTTAGCGGGCTCCGGAAGATGCATTCTTTTGTTCGACCGCGCCGCGGGCATTCTTCCGTCCCGACCGCCCATCTCGCAGCTGCCGCGCGCAGGGGCGGTCAAGGCTGGCCGCAGTTTGCGGCCACCGCAAGGCTTGGCCTTGACCGGCCCGAGCACGGCGGCATCCTCGATCGGATCGGGCCTGGAAAGAACACAATGACTCACCGGCCCAGTATCCCAGGGGCATGGGAACTAGCCCGAACAGGCGATCGTTATTGTCGTGCGCGGGTGACCTCGTGGCGAAGAGCGGCGCGTCGGCTGTAAGCGTCGCAGGGCAGCCCTATCTGTGCCCTGCCGGGTTGAGGCGCCCGCGCGCCTTTTCTTTTGGCGGGCGCGGGCGCCAAGCTTCGACAAAGTGCTCATACCTTCTCTGCGCTTGCTCGGCGACGTGCATCTCCTGATCGCGGAGTTGTTTGATATTGTACGCGTAGGTAGAGCCGCGCGTGTTGCCTTTTTTCTGCGCTCGCCCAGCCTGTAACTCCATGCCGCGCATCTTGTGAGCGACAAGACTGGGCCGGGCCCAGAGGTAATCCTCTTCGTTCGTCAGCAGATGCCAGCACAGGACGGTCAGCTTGCGCGCTACGGCGACGGCGGCCACTTGATGGCCCCGTCTGGCGCGGATGCGCACGAAGAAAGCGTGGAGCGGTCCGGGTGCCTTGGCGGCAGCCCAGGCGGCTTCTACCAGCATGGCCCGGGCGTGGCTGCGTCCGACCTTGCTGATCCGGCCATGATGAGCGGCACCGAGGCCCGACTGGTGCACACGCGGATTGAGCCCGAAGTAGCTGACCAGTTTCTGCGGGCTCTTGAAGCGCGTGATATCGCCAATTGCCGCCATCAACCCGGCCGCCACCGCCAGATTGACGCCGGTGATCGTCAGCAGCCGCCTGACCGAGCCGTCGTCCAGCGTGTTTGTAGCGATCTCCCGATCGAGGATCGTGAGATCTTCGGCGAGCCGATCGAGCTCGCGCACATGCCGCTCAATAGCATCCCGTTCGTCGTCGGGTACTGGCTGGTGCGCCAGCCAATCGCGGCCGCGGCCGTTGAATAAATCGGCGTGCGGACATTTTGGGATCAGGTGCGCATGAAGGATTGCGTGCACTTCGTTCTTGATCCGGGTCCGATGCCGCACGACCTGGTAACGCCGAGCGATCAGCCTGCGCAGCCGTTCTGTGGCCGCGTCCGGCGTCCAGATTTCCGGCAGATAGCCGGCCGCGTACAAGCTGGCCAGCGTGCCCGCGTCGACCTTGTCAGTCTTCACATGGGCATGCGCGATTGCCTTCACCTGCAATGGGTTGGCGATGACCACCCGCTTCACGAACGGCGACAGCACCCGTGACACCGCCATGCAGTTGCCGGTCGCTTCGATCACCACCTCGTCTATCGGTTGAAGGCTTTTGCCAAAGCCCTCCAGTGCCGTGCGGGTCATATCGACGCGACCGGCCGGTCGAAGTCTGCCGTCTTCCCAGAAAACCACCTCGCCGAAAGTTCGGTGGATATCCATTCCGATTACGCGTCGCATTTGCACCTCCTGTCATATGACGGGAACGGTGGGCGACACGACAACTACGGATCCGCGCTCACGGCGCAACCGGGCTAGTCGTAGAGGCGGCCAGCTACTAACTCGAGCTCGCAGCTCATCGTACGCAACGGCCTGCCCACACCTTCGTGCTCCCGGTGCCTCTGTCCCGGATGGTCGCACCATACGCCACGATCTTGAAAGCCGCAGCCGAACATCAGCACCGAGAATCTTATACCGGTTACCAATCCCATCGAAAGCGTGTTCGCCACCGTGCGGCACCGGACGGTGCGCACCAAGGGCTCGTTGTCGCCGACCACCGCCAGGCTGATGGTGTTCAAGCTGGTGATCGCCGCATCAAAGACCTGGCGATGGCTCAAAGGCACAAATCAGTTGCCGAAGGTCATCGCAGGTGTCAGATTCAACGACGGCATCGAGGTCATCCAAATGCCGGCAAACCACGCCGCCTGATCACCTCGTCACCCAAAATCCCCCATAGCTCGCGGACTAGCCCTGCGCCCGGTTACCCACCGATCGACCTTGCCGGGCACTAGCATGAAGTGTGTGCCCTCCAGATCTTTCTGCCGTTGCTCACTGCGCTCCAGGTAGCCGGGATTGATCCAGTCCTGCAGGTGGTGCCAGACTAGCGTGTCGGTGAGCCAATGACTGAACCAAAGGTTCATGTAGGACGCGTTGGTGCGGACCATCTTCAAGAGTGTCGGCGCGCGCTCGCACATCGCAGACCCGCTGAACATGCCTTCCTTGGTGCGGCCGCCGGCGTGAATGAGCGCGGCCAGATCGTCGATCTGTCCCGAAAGCCCAAGAGATTCGCCACTGCTGAGAGGCCGTGCCGATCGAGCTGCCGAACAAGAAGTCGCCGACGATCGAGCGCATGCCGGAGCGCTGCGCGCCGGCAGCAACCGCGAATGGATGTCAAGGCCGCTCTTTGGGGAGGCAGCCTTGGGTGTACGCGATTGGCTCGTTATGAGGGATAAGCAATGGGACCGCATCGCGGGTCTGATCATCGGCGGTTCGGACAAGCGCGGTTCGACCGGCCAATCGCATGGTTGTGGAGGGGGTGCTCTGGATTGTCCGCACTGGAGCTCCTCGCGACCTGCCGGAAGCGTTCGGAGAGTGCAACAGTTTCTTTCGGGTGTTTAGCCGTGGAGCCAAAAAAGACGTTTGACAGCGCATCTTCGATCGACGAGCTCCAGCGGAGGTTGCGGCTAAAAATTCCCGATCTGACGAGAAGAAGCGCCGCCATCTGCGATGACAGCGGCTTAGATACGCCGCTCAATCTTCGTTGGCGGCAATCGTTTCCATCAAGGACACAAGCTGACGTTGAACGGCCTGGTCCTTGATACTGCTGTAGGCGCGCAGCAACCGCAGGCTGAAGGCGCTGTCGAGGAACAGCAGGCTGTCGACCTCGCGCGCCTTGTTGTCGCCATCGTAGAAAAATGTGACGGGGACATCGAGCGCGGTGGCGATCTGCTGAAGACGGGCAGCGCCGACGCGGTTGACGCCCTTCTCGTACTTCTGGACCTGCTGGAAGCTGACCCCGAGCTTGTCGCCGAGGTCGGCCTGGGAAAGCTTCTGTTCCACACGCCGGAGACGAATGCGCTTGCCCAACTCGATGTCGGATTTGCCGGCACTGCGCTGTTTCATCTTCTTTGCTGCTGATCTGCTCATTCTGGTGACCTGTCCTTCAAATCGGGAATCCCCGAGACCGGCTAGGTCAGGGGGTGTCCATGATGTACCGCGTTACAGTTCGTCTGGATCGTCAGTTCGTCGTAAGAACCATGGTAATCCAAAAGATCGCGGGGAATGGTATCCAGACGCATTTGCGCGCTGGAGGCACCCATGATAAGGATGCTGTTGACTACCTAAAATCGATCGGGCCAAAGCGCCTCTCAACACCTCGCGCTCCGCATTTGACAAAATATTGACACCACCACAACTACCACGGTTGGAATCTCCACGGATTTTGCGCGCATGCTTACTGGCGGCAGAGCCTCATTCTCGTATTCCTACGGGACTGAGGCTGTATGACATGATAGTGTCGAACGAGGATCGGAGCCGGAAGCGCCGTCGGCTAGGCCGTTTTCGCCCTGTCTGAAGCTCGATAAAAACGAATGTGATGGCCTGTCCCTTGCCTCTCTCAGGCTCGGGTACGATCCGGACATCCTTTGACGTACTTTCTATCCCCTCGTTGCGAAGGAGGATCGGCGCTCGACTGAACTTTTCGCCAACAGATTTCCGAAGCCGGACGAAGTGGGATCCACATTTCGCATTATCACCGTGCTCGTGACGGCCCGAAGCTTCTCGCTGACCGCAACCTGCGTGCTCGCCTCGTCCGCCGGGTCCCCTGTTGGCTACGGCATCGGTCATATCGTGAAGAATGTCCAAACGGCACGTTCGGAGACTTTATATCCGGCATTCACACTTTGGGGAGTGTCAAGCGGGAAAACAAGCTTGCGCCGTCAGCGTGAGCGGGTTGAGGTTCAAGATGCTCGGAAAAGTGAAGGTATAGGTGGCGCTGACCTGATTTCCACAGGCAGGCGTGCTGTAAGTGAATGTTGAGGCCGGCAGGCTCACGCCCAGAGCCTGTTGCATGGCATAGTTGGTGATGGCGCTCGGATTGCTATTAGGACAGACCGTGGTGTTGATGCTGGCGCATCGCGCTGCCATCTCGACACCATGCTGCAAACCAATCTGCGTCCAGAACAACAGTCCACACGCGATAATCCCAAAGACGAACAGGAAGAACACAGGGGCAATCAGCGCGAATTCGACCGCCGACGTCCCGCGCTGATCGCGCCATATGTCGGAGAGCCTCACTGCAGCCTCACCGTGGATTGTGCAACAAAGGTATATGTGCTGGGTACGGCCCCGTAGTTCAGGGTCGTGCTGTACGTTAGCTGTGCCGAGACCATCGCGTACGTGCCGGCCTTCGTCCCTCCGGAACATGGCGTGCCGCACGATACGGTACTGACGCTCGAGCCCGTCGCACAGCCACAAAATTGCACGGGAGACGGTGACACAACAATTGACGCGCTCGTCGCGCTGGTCACCGCGTTCGAGATCCCATTGGTATCAAAGCCGTTCCTGATAGCCCACTCCGCGCCGGCCTGGGCGGCGTCTTCGACCTGCATCTTGCGGTAGACGCCGAAACCGATGTCGGCGATCGCAATCACCATGAGTGCCAGGATTGGTACAAGCACGCCGAATTCGATTGCAGCGGCACCACGCGTATCGCGCGCTGCGTGACGGAGGGAGCGGCAGACCAGGCCGGATATCAGCCGCCGAGAATAGTGATGAGGGGGAGGGGGGCTTGCTGTCATTTCAACACCCGCCATCTATTCGGCCAGCTGTGCGGTTTGGACGCCGATCGCGCTGGAGCCCAGGGCCGCGCAATTGACTTGAATATTCGAGCTGCCGGTGACGGTAATCGTGTCCGCGATGATCTGCGTGCACGAGGTCGTCGTGCCGTTGCCGCCGGCGAACTTCAGGGCCGCCTTCGGCAAATCGATTGCGCCGCCGAAATTCTGGGTGCCGCCGCCCTCCAGCGAAAACGCCGTGCCCACCGGCATCTTGCGATCGCCGTACATCACGATGCCCTGGGTCGCGCCTGAGGTCGGAGCCGTCAAGGTAACGTTCGCGTTGCTGCCGATCGTGGCAGAGCCCCAGTTGTTGCCAGAGCCGGTGAAGACGAGCGTCACGCCGCTGCCGGTGATGGTTGCGTTGCCCGCGACCGATAGGTTCGCCCCGTTGAAGTAGTAGACGCCGGGATTCAGTGTCAGGGTGGCTCCGGCGTTAACGCTGATATCGCCGCAATAGACACCGGGGTTGAGTGTGGTGGTCCCCTTCACCTGGATCTTGTTGTTGTAGTCGCAGTAAGTCGGCATGGTGAGCGAGACATTCGCATAGGGATCGGAGACCGGCCACATGCCGGTCCGGATGCCATTGGTCGCCGTGATGTTGCTCGTGCCGGAGACCGTGCCGACCACTCCGACCTGATTGGCGGAGATCGTCGCGACGCCATTGACGTTCAGCGAGGGAGCGGCGTTGGAGTCGCTATAAAGATTGCAGCCGATTAGGTTCAGGTTGCTGCTGCCGCCTACCGAGACGGCTGAGCTGGCCGTGGGGTCGAGCGCAAGCACGCAGCCGGTGCCGGAATTCGGTATCGCGACCGCCCGCGCCGTAATGAGAACTGGACCACTCTGAAACAGCGCGGAAAGCAGCCGCGGTTGCGATTGGCTGACGATGACCTCCACCGCCTGTGGGGTCGAGGTGAATTTGCCGCTGGAAGGCGGCTGGTTCACCGTGACCGTGACGCCACTGGTCCCATTGGCGTAGCCATAGGACGCCGTTACCGAGTTGGCCTGCGCAATGAGGTTGGATCCCGCGGTTGCTGCGCTCACGGCCCCGGAATCCGCCGCGCTCTGCATGTTCTTGTGCTTGTAGAGCCACCACCCGACCTCCGTGCCGAGGCCGGCCATTCCGACGAGCACAGGCATCACCAACGCAACCGCGATCACGTAGTTGCCCGACGGATCGCGCGCAAAGCGTTGAAGCAGGCACTTGTGCCGTAGCGCCTTTGGCGCAAGAAAGAACGCGTTGCAATATGCGAACGCCGTCAGCATCCGACTGCGGCGGTCCTCCCAGCGACTCATCGCGACACCTGCCTCAATCTACATGGATTCCACGCGCGACGGGTCTGCGCCGGACGCCTTAAACTTCGGTGTAGGCGACTATAGAAAATCGGCAGTATCGAGTACTGCTGCGGCACGATTTGAGTGCGAGTTGCAGAAGGTGCACACATCAGTCCGTTCCGTACAAAATTTTGCGCACCGATAACGAACGCAATCTGTCAACATAGCGGGCGCGCAAAACTTTCGTGGACACCGGTGTCGATGATCAGGTCCGAGCTCGTTCAGCGTATCGCCGACCGCAACCAGCATTCTCATCTGCGCGACGTGGAAAAAATCGTGCGCGCAATCCTCGACGAGATCGTCGACGCACTTGCGTGCGGCGACCGGGTTGAGTTGCGTGGCTTCGGAGGATTTTCGGTCAAGCATCGGCAGGCTCGTACGAGCCGCAACCCAGGAACGGGCGAGAGCGTGCAAATCGACCAAAAGCGTCTTCCGTTCTTCAAGGCCAGCAAGGAAATGCACGAGCGGCTGAATCGTAGGACCCGAAATGGGAGACGATAACCACCTCACCCGAGGTCGTTTAGGGAGGGCTTGCCGCGCGCACGCAGCCTGGTTCTGGAGCCAAACAGCGCCGCGGCAAACCAACTCCTTGGCGAGGCTAGGTGTCCGACAAAGATCTCACGTCCGGCGCCACGCAGCCGATAGCAATTCTCCCTCGCAAAAGGCGCGCGTCAAGCTACATGCGACAGACGATAAAAACTTAGTACGATTCGTGCGTTACCGCGTGAGATGCATTATCCCGAACCCGAGTTACGGGTTCCGTTCATTTCCGGTTCAGGCGCGCACTCTAGCGTGCCCGGCACGATCGAGAGCCCGGGCATCCGGCCGGCGACCTCCAGATCAATTTTTCAAGGAGACGATCATGCTAAAGACGATTCCCGTCGCCCTGCTCGCAATTTCGATTCTTGCGGCGCCCGCGCTGGCCGCGAATGCCACCGACGCCTCAATGACCAAGGTCCACCACAAGACTCACCACAAGAAGCATGCGAAGCCGAACGCCAACCCCGCCGCGCCCGCGAAGAAGCAGAACTGATTTTCGATCCGCCGGCGCTGCCGATTGGATTGCCCCGCCGGGTGGGCGGATATTATATCAGGCTCGTCCCGACTCCCCGGTCGGGGCAGGCGGCGCTGCAAATGTTGGCAGAGCAGGCAGCCCACTGGCGGCTTCCCTAATCTTTGCGGCGGAGTGTCTAGTTGTCAGAACCGTTGCGCAGCGGTTGGACGCGCCAATATGGACAATCGAGCATAAGTCAGATCGGCGACTTCTGGATCCGGCGCTCCAACGCCGGATGATTTGAGGCTAATCACCTCGGAAACGACGCCACCGTCAACTCCAACCATTCCTGTGACTTGGACCTCTCTCACTTTTTGGCCTTCTAAGTGTTTTGAAAGCCGTTAGGTCGGCCTAAGCGTGATGTCTGATTGTGCCGAAATGACCTTTTCGTCTATTTTAGAAAAAAGCGCTCTCAGATGAGCAACTGGCTATTCGAGGAATTCCCCCTTTGGGGTCTCTACAACTGGACAGTGATTGTTATCTCCATCGTCATAGTGTTAGTCGCTGCGTCTTGGCCGATACGAAGATAGCAATCGTTGCGTTGTCCACGAGAGCCACAGCGACACGAAAGCTCCCGAGTACTTGCCCACGCTGTTGGGGTCGGCAGGGGCCTCTTTGCCTGCTCTCGGCTCTATCGGCGGCCGAAACGAGTCATCGACGCTCAGCAGAACGGCTTCAGCAACCTCCTTCCAGGGTCAGCTCTACTATCCGCGCAGCCCAGAACGGCTTGTGGGGGGGAGACGGGTCTCGTCTCGCTGAAAAGCGTCGCAGCGGGAAGCATGCTTGAAACGGCGGTCACAGGACCTCGGGGGCGATGCGTCGTTCTCGTGGGGTGGTTCCTCTCACGCCGGACACACTGCAGGCCGCGGTGCAGAGTCTTATTCCGCCGCGATGAGTGCGGGGCGCGATGGCCAAAGACGACGTTACCGATCTGGCATCCTTTCACGCAACTCGCGCGTCAAGATGGTTCTATGTGGTAAAGGAGTTTAATTTTCTCGTCGGATGTCGGGAAGAAAAAGCGCCGCGATCCGCCATGGCAGCGCTTTAATACTGTCCCGATCCCAATCGGCAGATCGTGTGGTGCGGCGCCCGGGTACTGGTCGATCCGCTCGGGCTGGTCGAGCGCGGCCGCGACCTGGCTGGTGCCGCTGCTCAATCCTCGTTGGCGGTAATCGACTCCATTAAGGACACCAGCTGACGTTGCACGGTCTGATCCTTGATCTTGCTGTAGGCGCGCAGCAACCGCAGGCTGAAGGCGCTGTCGAGGAACAGAAGGCTATCGACCTCGCGCTCCCTGTTGTTGCCGTCGTAGAAGAAAGCGATCGGCACATCGAGCGCGGTCGCGATCTGCTGAAGGCGGGCTGCGCCCACGCGGTTGACACCCCTCTCGTACTTCTGGACCTGCTGGAAGCTGACGCCGAGCTTGTCGCCGAGTGCGGTCTGGGAAATCTTCTGTTCCACACGCCGCAGGCGAATTCGCTTCCCCAACTCGATGTCGGATTTGCCGGCACTGCGCTGTTTCATCTTCTTTGCTACTGATCTATTCATTCTGGTGATCCGTCCTTCAAATCGGGAATCCCCCAAGCCGCTCGCTCAGAGGTTCTTCCGTGATGTGCTACGTTAACGTTCGCGTGGATCGTCAGTTGGTCGAGAACCACAGTAATCGATGGAAGATCGCGGGATGGCATCCAGATGCATTTGCGCGTTGAAAACAGCGATGATACCGTCGCTGCCGACTACCAAAAGTCGATCGCGCCAAGCCGTTTCTCCGGGCGAGACCCCACCCTCTACATTTGGCAAAATATTGACATAACCACAACTGCCACGGGTTGGCCTCCTCAGGGGATTTTGCGCGCATGCTTACCAGCTGCACAGTCGCGTTCTCGTATTCCGACGGGACATCAATGTATTACGTCCGTCGTGACTTAGCGGGTGTAATGGGAGGTTAGACGGGTCGTTTGGTGCCCGCTTGGTCCGATTGTATTCAGCGAAAGTGTGAGGCTAGTGTGGGGTCAAGCGTTCGCGTTGCTGCTGGACAATTGGCCAAGAGGTCTGGTTCATTGGGAACGTGCCCGCCTCTGGCCGCAGCTGGCGAACTATGGTGGAGAGGACACATGAAACGACGCAGGAAGAGTGTCAGCTATGTTTGATGGACGCAGCGACCAGACTGCAACGCTGCTGGCGTTCGCTGTCTTTGAGCGTCGGATGGAGCTTCACGAGGTCACCGAATCCGAACTCGAAGCGCTGCGCGACATGATGGCGTCGGACGAGTTGCCGCAGGAGCCGGAGGCACTATCGGGCAGAAGAGTCCCGCCCTACCTGAAGCTCGTCAGGTTCCGGCGGACAGATTGAATCGAGCGGAGGAGCGGATTGAAGTGTGACATCTTCTCGTCCGGGTGCAGCTCATTTGCAACTGTTGTGACTCCGACAGCGCACCCTGCGGAACGTCTCGCTCGTTACGTACGAAGTGCGTGTTCTTATTCCGAGTGACGCGCGGCGCATCTGCTCGCCGGAGAGCCCCCCGATCCTGGGTTCGTCGGATTAAGGGAATGGTAACTAGATGGATCGGGCGTGCGAATTCATGCACCGACTGGGGGCGCTCCCATAATCACGGTCGAACGATGATCGCCCCTGAGGTAACGAATTTACTCACATCTTCAGTCATCGAAACCAAATTTTCCTCAACCGGAATGCCGGCATCTCGCATTTGATCGGCCGTAAGACCAAGCTTATATTCAGGATTAGTCCAGCGAACCTCTTCACCTGCCATCGGGATGCCGAGTTGCACCTCTGTCCCGGTGTATAGGCCTTTAGGCAGCTGGCTGTCGTTGAACGTAGCATCTCCTCTGACATCCAGCGTAACGGTTCGAGTCTTGACCTCGGCGTCCATACGTGTGCCTCCGCTGGGCTGTCTGATCTAACCTCAGCTGGAAGGCGAGGGCAAGAAGTGAGCACGAAGAAGTGGATCCGCCATCATTTGAGCAAGCTAGCATCCTGACAATGGTGCAAGTGTGCCCTTGAATGCGCATTTGGGCTGCGGCGACAAGGTGAGACTTCGTCATCCTGATTGGTCGGGCCATACGCGAGAGACCAACTCGAGATAGGCCAATAGGCCACCCATGAGAGACGTGGTGCCGTAACAGCAGCCCGTCGACGTCGCGCCGTGCAACGAAAAGATCCGCGCCACCGACGGATAGTTACTTTGTCGACTGGCCTCACCTTCGTTACAACTGCGACGCGTATATCGTGAGCGAAGATGCAAGTCTTAGGAAGTGGATCGTCGAGGCTGGCGCAGGTCTACTGGCCCGAAGTTGTCCGCAATCCGAACCAGCTATCTCGCACTTGGTGGTAATGGACCGATGGATCGTACACTTGCACGGGCAGGTTAAGTGCAGCTGCCGACAGTCCTCCGACAGCCGCCAATAGATTGTAGGAGGTAACGACCCGATCGCGCTGCGCGGAAACAAGGCTGATTCTCGCGGTCACGAGAGCTTGCTGGGCATTCAATACATCCAACGTTGTTGCCTGGCCTGCTCGTGCCTCTCCATTTACGCCGTCCAACGCGCTTTCTGCTGCTCTGACCTGTCGCTCGGCGGCTTCTGTTCTCGATCGGCTCGCGTCGAGCTGCCCCCAAAATTGCGTAACGTTGGCGCGCACTTGATCGCGTACCTCGTCAAGGGAGAAGCGTTGTTGAACGGCAGCTTCCTTTTTCTGTCTGATGGCCGAATACTCTTTCCCGCCCTGGTACAGCGGCAGGGTGAGACCTAGTGCGACCGTACCGGCGAACAGTCTTGGGGTCAGAATGTTCTGATCCTCAAATGCCTGGACGCTCCCCTGGAGTACTAACGTCGGAAACAGCCCGCCTTCAGCGATCCGGATTTGAAGGACTGCAACATCCACGCCGTAGCTTGCGGCACCCACCATTGGATTTCTGGTCAGGCTTTGTTCTAACGCTACCTGAAGACTGTCGGGAAGGAAATGGTCTGCAGGCTTGCCCGCAGACAGGTCCGAAGGATCGACACCGATCATGCGTCGATAGTTTGCTTCCGCGGCCATGAGCGATGCCCGCGCTTCGTGCAAGCTGGCTTCGCCCGAGGCCAGCTGGGCCTCGATTTGCCAGAGCTGGGTCCTTGTGATGTCACCGTTCTTGAATCGGCCACGTCCGTCTGTCAGCGTTCGAGCAAGGACCCGAACATTGCTCTCCTGCACTTTGACTAACGCCGCATCCTTCAAGTAGTCCATGTAGGCGATGACAGCTGACAGAAGCACCGATTGCTCGACAGCTCGCATGCTTTCTCGCGCCGCGAGGACTTGCACGTCGGCAGCCCGCGTCCGGTTTCCGGTTTGATAGCCATCGAAAAGATTTTGCGAAACGTTCAGGCTCCCGCCTCTGGGGGTGGTTCGACCGCGAAAGGTGGCGGTTTGGTTCGCGCCGGCGGAATTCCTTGATGGTCCAGATGGTGTTGCATCGGGCTGCGGCACAACAACCGTGGTGTCGGTGTACTGAGTTCCTAAGGTAGCCGTTCCGGAAATGGTAGGCCGGTAACCAGAAAGCGCCTGTGCGACATTTTCATCTGCTTGCCTCACCGCCGCTCGTTCCGCGTTGAGTTGAGGATTGTTCTCGTATGCTCTTCCGAGAGCGCCTTCCAAAGTCTCGGCTGACGCAGATGGATGGCCCGACAACATCAGGACGAGAAGAATGCTAACTTTCAGCCCGGATTTCATCTAGCTGCCTGGCAAATTAGACTGGGACGCCCGGCGAATGAAGCAAAGACCTAGCATACAAGCCGGCGACGCCCAACAAACGCAATTTAAACCCTGGAAGCGAGTCTGATGCGGGAAAACGTGGAAGGTGGACGTCGTTTGGTGTAAGCATCGAAGTTAGTCTTTCAAATTTAGAACGTAGTTTGCAGATGGGGCCTCGATGGTAGAATTGAGTGAAGGTGCTCGAAAGATAATGGATCATCTCCGAACCGAAAGCTATCGCGCGGGCGAGTATCTCGCCGCGAGCCGCTTGTTCTACCTCTTTGAAGATGGGAGTGAAAAAAATCAATCTGTTGACGAGTTGGTAACCCAGGGCTTCGTTTCTGTGGCAGCGAACGGCGCAATCGGCATAACGGATGCTGGCGAGTCCTGGAACCGAAGCGGAAGGCCTTGAAGAAGCGAGGTTGTGCCCTCGTGGGTCGGCCTTGATCGGGTCAAGCTTAGGTCTGCCTCAGCCTCAGCTGAAACGGGCTGCTACAGCTTCCGGTACAGCGATGCAATCGTTTCGCTTACTTTTTCGACCGTAAACTCATTCAGAAAGCGGCCGCGGGCCTCAGCCCCCATTCGCCTCCGGAGTTCAGTACTTCTTGCAAGTTCAGCGAGTCTATCCGCCGCTTCCGTGATTTCGTTCTTCGAAACCAAGAATCCGTCGACACCGTTGCGAACGACTTCGCGGCAGCCCACAACGTCGCAGGTAACGATCGGTCTCCCGCAAGCGGCCGCTTCAACGAGGCTGTTGGGAAGCCCTTCCCGATGTGAGAGCAACATCGCGATATGGTGATCGCGCCAGACCCCAGGAATGTCAGTGGAGTAGCCGTGCCACCAGACGCCATCGACGCTTGAGAGTTGCTGAAGCTCTTCGGTCGATAAGCTTGTTGGATTCGAAGGGTCTGGTGCGCCAAAGAGATGAAGCTCCAGATTGACTCCCCGCGAAATCGCCAATCTGACTGCCTGGACGGTCTCGACAATGCCTTTGCTGCGAAGCATTCGGCTAACGACGGCCACCTTGATCGGAGGAGACGAAGGCTCGTCAGTCCAACAAAACACCGTCGGGTCTGTGCCAGCTCCACTAACAAACGTAAGGCTCGAATTCCTGGCCGTAAGGCCGAACTCTTTGTGGTCCTCATGGTTTTCAAAGACGTAGTGCGTGGTCTTGCCATTTAAGGTGCGTCCTACCAAGACTCTAACGAATGGTCGAAGAAGTGTTGCGCGCTTACTATCAGCGGTCCAGAGATGCCCTAATCCGGTCGGAGCCAACACCAGCGCTTTAACGCCGGCAAGCCTTGCTGCTATGCCCCCAAGGACGACAAGAGGGAGCCCGATACAATGAATGACATCGGGTCTCTCTTGTCGAATAGTCTGGATCAACTGCTTGACAGCATGTAGTGGCACCAGAGATTGGAAGTGTCCTCGGTTGAAATCGATAGGGACTACGCGTAGTCCTTCATTTGCAATTTCGGTCCCGTGATCCGTTATGCGGGCCGCTACTGCGACTTCGAAGCCAACAGTACGGACCTTGCGAGCCATTGGCAGAAAATGACGGGCGAAGAACCAATCCTCGCTCGCAAGGAAGAGCAGCTTTCTCAATCGATCACTCGAGCGGGGAGGGGGCCGCGGACAGTTGGTCACAAATTGGGGACTGCACCATCGCGGCCGTAGATTAGGAGGTCGATCTCAACGAGACCCTCAGGCGTTTTTTTCCCGTCCGCTGCGACCACCGCGGTTCCGACGTTCACGTCAGCAGTCTTTCCGTGATCGAACATCACCACCGGCGTACGGGTGGGTGCCAGAATGCTCCTTTCATGAGAGCCGTCTTTGATGGAGATCCTGTAGCCGTCTGCCGATGAGCTTACATCGCTCACGATCCCAATGTTGCTGCTGTCAGACCAAAGAAGACCGCCGGAACGACTCTGGACTGCCTCTTGCACGGCTTGCGAAAGCACCTGCAGTTCTAAGAGACCTCGTGATCCACTCGCACTTTCAACGGCCCGTAGCATCGTTCCGGGCTTGATGATTTCAAATGACCCTGGCTCGACCGCGACGAGTTGGGAGGAAACGCCGAGCGTAAACTTCGCTTGCGCACCGTAGTGTGTCTTCAGGACGAAGACTGGCCCATTTTGCTTTTCGATAGCTCCGCGCAAGACAATCTGCTCCTCCGCGGCCGCCGGCAAGTGTACACAAGTGATCGAAAAGGAAAGCAGCAGGATTTGAAGTCCGCATTTCATCAGAGTTTTCCGAACCTAACTTGAACCGGTCAGCGGCCTCGACCGCGCGACGGTATCAATCCTTCGATGGGCACCGGCAGAGAATTCATATCAATCGCTCAACACAGAGCCATCAAAACCGACGGCGGCTCTTGCACAAAACTGTACGTCTTCACCTCCGCTCCAATACCTCACTTTCATTCAGCTGGTCTAGTGACAAGCGGCTTCAATGTCGTTTAGCGCTGCGAGCGCACACAGCGACGCAAGTGTTGATTTCCGTCGCAAATGAAACTTCGCTCGTTTCGTACAGTTGTGCTGCCTGGTCTAGTGATAAGCTGCTCTATGTTGTATAGCGCTGGCTTGCGTGCGCTAACAGCGACGCAAGTTTGGATTTCTTTCGCAAATGAAACTTCGTTCGTTTCGTACAGTAGCGCTGCTTGGTGGTGTCCTCGTGTTCGGGGTAGAGTGCGTTGCGCAGGGGCGGCTTGGTCAGAGTCCGCCCGCGCGACAGATTTTGCCGAGGCCCGAATTCGGGCTGCCGGATTCCTCGATGCCCGTTCCGGGATCCCAAATGCCGGGTGCCGATCCGTTCCAGCTCCTTGAGAACAGCGAGGAAGTCCAGGCTGACCTGGGGCTGACGAGAGATCAAATCGCTAGGCTCAATCGTGCTTCTCGGAATTTTCGCACAACGCTTCAGGAGCTCTCGGTCGCCAAGCCTGGTGTGAGCCCCGAAGCTCAGCGTGCCGCGGTCGAGCGTCACGTGCGCGACACACGCGGAATGATAGCTCGCGAACTGACTCCTGCCCAACTAGGCCGCCTGCAGCAGATCATGCTGCAGCTGGAAGGGCCCTGCCTCGCCGTGATCGATCAAGCCGTTGCGGAGCAGCTCAAGTTGTACCGCGCCCAGCAGGAAGCAATCGGCCGGGCATGCGAGACGCGTTCAGCGCAAATGAAGCGTGCGTTTGTCGCGGCGCCGCCAGGTGCCAGTTATTGCACCACGATGGTCGACAATCGCCGACGGGTAGAAGCGATTCGGATGCAGGCCGATCAACAGATCCTGGCGCTGCTGGAATCGACCCAGAAGGATATGTTCACTCGGTTGATTGGCAAAAAGCTTAAGCTGACTCCTCCGATGCCCCCCGAGTGCAATTAATGTGTCAACAGAAGCTATGGCCCACCATCGACCCGGCTATCCGGTGCCGGTCAGTCGTAGCTTGTTCTTTCGGAGTAGCTTGAATGAATCGACGAGCGGTGTTCGTGGGCCTGAGCATTCTGGTGCTGTTGTACGCCTCGCCGTGGCCGGCACATTCTCAGCCTGGCCCGAAGGTTGGTGATCCAGGTCCGCTGCCGCCTTCGCCGCCACCACAAGTCGGTTCGACCACACAAACCGTCACCATCAACGTGCCGATCAATTCCGACGTGTCACTCGTGCACGTGGGAAGTAACGACTCCTTTGCAATAACGGCTGAAGGCCGTCAGGCCGCCACGCTGCTACTGAATGCGTTGGAGGAGCCTGACGAGGTCAAGGCTCATGAAGACGCGGTTAAGGCGAGCAGCATCTATGATCAGATCATCCCGCGGGAAAACTATGGCGGCGAATACTCGGCTCTCCAATGGTTCGCCGACTATATCGCGGCCGATCCCGCCAAGAGGCCGAGCTTTCTACGCGATCCCCAGGTCGCGTTCTTTTTTCACGTTTATGGCAGTGACAACTTTGCGGTCCTGAAGGAATATCTCTTCCGAAAATATCGCCTGCGGGAAATCGGCGACGAGGAGACTAAGGCTGGCCAAGACCGCAAGGTCTGGCTCGAGGACACAATCCTGTTCGAGAATCCGCGCCGCGAAAGCTGGGAGCGGAGCAGCGAGCTGCTGAAGCGTCTCGACGTAAAGCCCGGCGAAAAGATTGCTGACGTAGGGAGTGGGCCCGGGTACTTCTCGTTCCGGTTCGCCAAATTGGCAGGATCTGCAGGGCGTGTCTACGCGATAGAAATGAATGCCGATCACCTGCGCTATATCGAGCAGGCGAAAAAGGCGATGGCCGTCAACAACGTGTTCACGGTGGAAACAGACGGCAAATCAGTTGGACTTGCCGGAATCCAGACCAAGGTCGATGCCATCTTTCTTTGCTCGCTCTATCACAACATGTATGCGATGTCGACCAAGCCGGAACGGGACAGCTTCATCGCAAGCATCAAGGAGTCTCTAACGGACAACGGCCGACTGTTTCTGGTCGACAATGGCCTGGTCCCTCCTGGCGTGCTTCCCTATCACGGGCCGTATGTTGCAAAGGAGCTGATCATAGGTCAGATGCTGAACTATGGCTTCGAGCTGGTGAAAGAGGATCAGTACATTCCACAGCGCTATCTGCTGGTGTTCAAGGTCAAGAAGGCGCAGGTGGCGCAAGACCCGAAAAACCCGGGTGCGGAAAGCGCCACGCCCAAGCCTACAGAGAAGATCTCGCCGCCCAAGAAGCGGAAGTCTGCTCACGCGCGACATCATCGCACCTAGGACCAAAACGAGACGAGCGTGGACCAACGATTGATAGGTGCAGCGGCGGCGCTTATCTCAGCTGCGAGCTGGGCATTGGGGTCAATCCTCTTCAAGAAGTTGGGTGATCAGCTTCCGCCTGCCGCGCTGACTTTGGCGAAAGGTGCTGTAGGCACTGTCATTCTCGGACTGTCAGTCCTGTATCTCCCGTCTGCTCCCGTGGATGTATCGAGCCTGTCGATGCTTATCCTCAGTGGTGTTCTTGGCATCGCTGTCGGTGACACCTTATTCTTCAAGGCTCTCGACAACCTTGGTGCGCACGCCGTTGTGGTGCTTCTTACGCTCGGCCAGGTCGTCACCCTAATGCTTGCGGTGGTCTGGCTTCACGAGATGCCAAGTTCACTGGATTGGGTGGGAATAGCTGCAATCGTGGCTGGCGTGGCTCTCGTCCTTTGCGCTCAGATCTCAGAGGGCTCAAATTCGCGAATGATCGGCATAGCCTGTGGCGTGGGTGCGGTCATATGCATGTCGTTGGCGACGATTATCGCCAAGGAGGCCCTTTCGACAATGGAAAGCGTGCAGGCCGCGTTTGTCAGGATGTTCGCGGGGACCGTTGGAATATTGTTTTTTGTTCTTGCGCAGAAAGGGGCTTTTCTATCCCTTAAGCCACTCTGCCATCCTAGGTTCGCAGCGTTTTTTCTGCTTTCGGTCATGGTCATCACCTTCGGAGGGTTCTGGCTTTCGCTATTTGCGATGAAGACTCTGGATGTCACCATCGCCAACACGCTCGGATCAACCGAACCTCTATTTGTGATCCCGCTCGCGGCGATCTTCTTGAGGGAGACGATCAAGCCGATCGCTGTGGCAGGGAGCTGCCTGGCAGTGTCTGGTATCGTTATCATGCTTCGGCCCTGGGCCGGGTAAGGGGAGAAAGCAGGTGGTCGAGCACGCGGTCTCGCCAAACGATCGTGGATCGACGTTTGTCGCCAGGAAGCTGGTTAAGACGTACCAGACCGAGGCCGGCGAGGTGCATGCGTTGCGCGGGGTCGATCTCGAACTGACCGAAGGGGAGTTCATCGTGCTGCTTGGGCCGTCGGGAAGCGGCAAGTCAACCTTCTTGAACATCCTTGGCGGCCTCGACATCCCGACCAGCGGGGACATCTTCTTTCGCGGGGATGATCTGACCCAATTTACCGAGTCGAAGCGCACTGAGTACCGGAGGGAACGAATTGGTTTCGTCTTCCAGTTCTATAACCTGATCCCAAGCCTCACCGCGAGCGAGAACGTTATGCTGGCCACCGACATCGCACGCAGGCCGCTCCCGGCGGCGGAAGCGCTCGGCCTGGTGGGGCTAACGCATCGGATGGACCATTTTCCGGCTGAACTTTCTGGCGGTGAGCAGCAGCGCGTCGCAGTGGCACGGGCGATCGCCAAGAGGCCCGACGTGTTGTTGTGCGACGAACCAACCGGCGCGCTGGACAGCAAGACCGGTGTAGTGGTTCTCGAAGCACTCGAACGCGCGAGTCGGGCGGTCGGGACAACGACCGTGCTGATTACTCATAACGCGGCCATCGGCGATATGGCGGACCGGGTGGTGCACTTTGCCGACGGCTGCATCGTGAATATCAGGACGAACGCCAGGAGAAAGCAGCCCTCGGACCTGTCGTGGTGATAGGGTCATGAGAGGCCTCAACCGTAAGCTCATACGCGATCTTTGGCGCATGCGCGGGCAGGCGCTGGCCATCGCGCTGGTGACCGCTGCGGGAACGACAGCCTTCATCACTCTGCTCGGAACGCTGCTGTCGCTGGAGAAGACGCAGTCGGCTTACTATGAGCGCTTCAAGTTTGCCGACATCTTTGCCAATGTTCGGCGCGCGCCGGAATCCGTAGCGAACGAGCTGGTCCGCATTCCCGGGGTGAAGCAGGTCACCACCCGCATCGTCTTCAACGTCGTCGTGGACGTAGGGGGGATGCGCGAGCCGATCAACAGCTTGCTGATCTCGGCGCCCCGGGAGGGTGAGGCGACGCTCAATAACATCTATATCCGCAAAGGCCGACTGGTCCGTCCCGGATCGGCCGACGAAGTTGTGATGATCGAACCCTTCGCGGAAGCAAATGGTCTCCATCTGGGCTCTCACTTCTCTGCGACGATCAAGGGTCACAGAAAAGAGCTGAAACTCGTTGGGACCGCTCTCTCTCCCGAATATATCTTCTTTGGCGTGCCGGGCGCGATGGTGCCGGACGACAGACGATTCGGTGTCATGTGGATGGATCGGGATGCGCTCGCGGCAGCTTTCGATCTGCGTGAGGCGGCGAACGACGTAAGTCTTTCCGTCCTGCCCACTGTCTCCATCGACGATGTCATCAACAAGGTGGATTGGCTGCTGCAGCGCTTCGGCGGGGTCGGAGCCTACGCCAGAAAGGACCATGTTTCACATGCGACGCTGAACGGCGACATTGAGCAGTTGCGCACGACAACCGAGATAGCCGCACCGCTATTCCTCGGCGTCGTCGCCTTTCTCCTCCATATGCTGATGATGCGTCACGTCGAGACTGAGCGCGAGCATATTGGCGTGCTCAAGGCGTTTGGTTACCGAAACCGTACGATTGCGTGGCACTACATGAAGCTAGTCCTTGTCATCGTCGGAGTCGGGATTTGCGCCGGGCTCGCCGGCGGCGCGCAGCTCGGCCGCGCCGTTACCCGGCTGTTTGCCGCCAACTATCACTTTCCTTTCCTTGAGTATTCGCTGACGCCGACGGTTTTTGCCGCCGCAATCGTAATCCAACTGGCGGCTGCGGTGATTGGAGCGTTCGGAAGCCTCCATAGCGCGGTACGACTGCCTCCGGCGGTGGCGATGCGTGCTCCGCCGCCGCCGGTATACAGGCGGACAATTCTTGAAATGCTTGGCCTGCGCCTGATCAACGATCAGCCAACGCGCATGATATTGCGACACGTCATTCGCTGGCCGGCTCGGTCGCTGATGACATCACTTGGCATTGCGCTGGCAACCGCAATCCTGATTGCGCCGATGGCGGTCTTCGATTCCGCCAAGCACATGGTCCAGGTGCATTTCTTCATGGCGGAACGACAAGACCTGACCGTCGCCTTCGCACAGGTCCGTCCGCGCTATGCGTCTATCGTTGCAATCGAGCACGAACCGGGGGTTTTGCGCGTCGAGCCGTTCCGCGCAACGCTTGCAAACATCAGCTTCGGGAAGAGGAGACGCAGGATCACCGTGATTGGCAAGGAGGCGGTAAACCAGCTGAGCCGTCCGGTCCTGAAAGATCTAGAAGCCCTGGCGATCCCCAGCAGCGGGATCGTTGTATCGAGTTCGATGGCGAGCTGGCTAGGCGCTGGCGTCGGCGATTTTCTGGACGTGCAGTTTCTGGAAGGACGTCGTCCGATGGTTCATCTTCCGATCGTGGCGGTGGCTGAAAGTTATGTCGGCCTTACCTTCTTCGTTCTACACATGAACATCCATCAGTTGAATCGGATCATGGCAGACGGTGACGTTCTCACAGGCGTCAACCTGCGGCTCGATCCGACCCAAGCTTACAATCTGTTCGACGCCTTGAAGAACGTTCCCTCTGTGACTGGCGTGGTCTCGCATACGGCGCAGCTTCAGGCAATGCGCCGCATGATGCAGCAAACGACCCGGATGACACTTCTGAACGTCGTGTTCGCAGCTATCATTGCCTTCGGCATTGTCTACAATAACGCCCGGATCTCGCTTGCCGAGCGAAGCCGTGAGCTGGCCACAATGCGGATGCTTGGCTTCTCCCGGCTGCAGGTGTCCTACATCTTGTTTGGAGAACTCGCCCTACTGACTTTCGCTGCCGTCCCCCTTGGAGCCGCCATAGGATATTGGCTGGGCTGGAAGCTCACCGCCGGCGCGTCGAACGAGATGTTCCGGCTGCCTTTATGGGTCGAGTGGAATAGCTTCGGCTACACAATTGTGACTGTCCTGGCCACGGTCATTCTCTCCAGTCTGGTCGTCGTTCGGCGGGTATTTGGACTCGATCTTATCAGCATACTAAAAACGAGAGACTAGAGAAAATGCGTTCGCGTCGTCTCCGGGGCTTGGTGTCTGTTGCTGCAGCGACGGTATGTATTGTGCTGCTAGCCATCCTGTTCGCGCCGGATCCAATTCCGGTCGACGGCGCCCCAGTATCGCGCGGAAAGATGATCGTCACCGTTTCGGCGGAAGGAAAGACGCGCGTCAAGGAGCCGTACGAGCTGGTGGCGCCCATTGCGGGAAAGCTGCTGCGCATTGCCTTGAAGGCGGGCGATCGTGTCGTTGCCAACCAGACGGTGATCTTCACGATCGAACCACCTCAACCTCAGCTCCATGACTCCCGCTCCAATGCCGAGCTCGAGGCGAAGGTGCATGCGGCAGAGGCTGCCCAAGACCTCGCTACGGCCGATCTTGCGCGCGCCAAGGCCGACAATGAATTCGCTCAGCGCGAGAATGAGAGAAACCGGGAGCTTTCACGCATCGGCGCAGTAACGGACAAGAGTCTGCAGCAGACTGAACGCGACGCGAAGATGCGGGAGGCGGCGGTCCAAGTGGCCGAAAACGTTGTGAAGCAGCGCATGTCGGAGGTTGAACTTGCTCGCGCCTCCCTCTCCGGACCTGGTGCAGTCGAGGGGCCGACCATGGTCCCCAATCTTGAGGTTCGGTCGCCGATCAATGGTCGTGTCCTTAACGTGCTGAAAGAGAGCGAGGTGATCGTCAGCCCGGGGATGCCGATCGTCCAACTCGGCGATACTGCGAATCTTGAGGTGATGCTCGAGATGCTCTCAGAAGATGCAGTGAAGGTTGAAGAGGGGGCCTCGGCCACGCTGGAAGGCTGGGGCGGTAAGAGGCTGAGCGCGAGGGTACGGCGGGTGGAGCCGGCAGGCTTCACCAAAATTTCCGCATTGGGAATTGAAGAGCAGAGGGTTAGAGTCCTCCTCGACTTCCTTGATCCGCCGGAGCAGTTGCAACATCTCGGTACCGGGTATCGCATCAGCGCCAAAATTGTCGTGTGGACCGCTGAAAGCGTGTTGAAGGTCCCGCTTGGAGGGCTTTTCCGCGATGGGAACAGATGGGCATGCTATGTTGTAACAAGCGGTCTGGCCAATCTGGTCCACGTTGAGGTCGGTCATCTCAACGAGGCTGAGGCGGAGGTGTTAGACGGCGTCAAAGAGGGCGAGACGGTGATTCTTCATCCAAGCGATCGCATCACCGCCGGGGTACCGGTGAAATTGCGTTCATAGTAGGTTCGGTCTCTCGGACCTTGCTCCGGCCACGACCGACAATCCGTTCCAGGAAGCGGCCATAGATGCCCAGTCCGACTGAAAATGTGAGGTAGATGAAACCGGCAAAGAGGTATCCTTCAACAGTTGCGATGCCTTGCCATCTCGGGTCCTGGAGTGCGGACCTGATCGTCGACAGGAAGTCCAGCAGTCCGACCATTCCGACCAGGGTTGTGTCCTGAAAGAACGCGATGAACAACGCCACAAGCGGGCCGATGACTGACGTGATGGCCTGCGGCAGGACGACGAGAAACGTCGTTTGCCAGTAGTTTAGCCCGAGTGAGGCGGCCGCCTCGACTTGCGTCAGCGGGATTGCAATCAGGCCGCCTCTGACCGTCTCCGCGATATATCCAGCAATGAAGATCGTGATTGGAATCTGGGCCATCAAGAAGGCGTTGTTCGCAGTCCAGCCAGGCATCAGCATCGGCGACATGACTGAAGTCATAAACAGAAGTGAAATGAGTGGAATGCCTCGGATGCATTCGACCAATGCGGTGCTCACGGTTTGCACCACGCGGATACTTGAGCATCGCGCGAGTGCGAGGAGGATGCCTAGCGGTAGGGCGGTGCTGAAGGTTGCGACCGACAACAGAAGCGTGAGCGGCAGGCCGCTCCACCGCTCGGCCGGAACATAGGGGAGCCCCAAGAGCCCGCCGCGGAGGAGAATGAAGACCGCTGCAAACACGGCCGGAATCAGTAGAAGCAGCCTTCTCCCCCAGAAGCATGGCATCATGGAAATGCAGCAACCGGCAAGGAAGATCGACATGGCAGTAAGCGCGCGCCACTGCTGGTCAAATGGATAGACGCCAAACACCATGAAACGAATTTTCTCAACAATGAAGGGCCAGCATGCGCCTCTGGACGCCTTGCAGGTCTCAGGTCCTCCCGAGGTTGTGGCGTCAAGTACGAGCCAGTCGAACGCCAGGCCGGCGAGCGTCCAAATGATCCAGCAAACGAAAATTGTGCACGACGCTCGGAACGGCGATCCGAGCAGGGTCTTCCAATAGTTCGTCATGGCGCCAGGCCGGTGAGCAAAGGGCCGCAGTGGTCGCAACCTATCCATGGTATTAGACCCGGCTGGTCCAGTCACGTTGCCCAACTAGATTTTGCGTTAGTGATGAAATGCCAAGGGAGATCAGAAGATAGCTCAACGTATAGATGGCCGTGCATTCGAGCGCCCGCCCGGTCTGGTTGATGATCGTGTTTGCGACCATGACGAGATCGGGAAAGCCGATAGCAACGGCTAGCGACGAGGCCTTCGCTAAGCTTGCATAAGTGTTCGTTAGGGGCGGCGTGATCGCCTTAATCGCCTGCGGTAGAACCACGAGCCGCATGCTCTGGACCCAGCTGAGGCCGAGCGCTCGTGAGGCGTCCACCTGCCCCGGCGGAACGGCTCGGAATCCTGCCCGAACAATTTCTGCGATGGCAGAAGAAGCAGATAGCGATAGGCCGAGCAGCAGCGCGGCGAATTCCGTTGTCACTCGCAGGCCACCCTCGATCCGAAACTTGGTTTTGGTTGGAAAAACGACTGTGAAATCCGGCTGGAAACACGCCGTGAGAACTGCGGCAGTGCCGATTGCGACGAGCAGTCGTTTCGCCGAAGCAGGAGCCGCTGCGACGCGTCGAATCGCCAAGGCCAGCACGATGCTGCTCATCCCCGCGGCAAGCATTGCGAGGCCCCAGCCAGAGTTGATCGAGGGAAACGAAATTCCCTCGTTGCTGAGGAAAAGGTGAGGCAGCAGTTCCACGGCGCTCCGTGCAGGAGGGAGCTGCACTAGCAAGAGTGAGTACCAGAAAAACAACCACAACAGGAGAGGTACGCTGCGGAGCAATCCGACGTAAGAAGTGGCCAGCAACCGAATTGCGGGATTGTCTGACATTTGAGCCACGCCTGCCAAGAACCCCAGGACAGTCGCCGCCATGAGGCTTAGCGCAGATACCAGCAATGTATTTGTGAGGCCCACGGTCAGCGCCCACGCGATGGTATCGGTGGGCCGGTATTCGATAAGCGATTGTCCGATCAGAAAACCCGCTTGCGTACCCAGGAAGGACAAGTCATCAAATGGAGCCCGCGTCGGGATCCTCGTCCAGATCAGCCAGACACATAAAAGGCCCGCCGGTACCAGCAGTGCACGTCTGACGAAGGCTTGTCGCCGGGTGCAATTGCGTGGTGCTGCCGCCGGCGAGGTATTAGCCACGATCTGCCTTACCGGAACGGCGGTGCATAGAGGTAGCCGCCATCTCGCGTCAGCTTGTTGGGACCCCGTGGCAGAGGCATTGTGGAGCCCGGCCCAAAATGACGATCAAAAATCTGACCGTAGTTGCCGACCAGTCTGAGAACATTGAAGGCCCATCGGTCGGACAGGGACAACATCGATCCAAAATTGCCGGTCTCGCCGAGCAGTCGACGGGTTTCTGGATCAGAGCTGTGAGCATGATCCTGCAGGTTCTCGGTGGTGATGCCTTTCTCCTCGGCTGCGAGTAGGGCAAACACGACCCAGCTGATAATGTCGCGCCAGCTTGAATCGTTCGCTCGAACGACGGGGGCCAAGGGCTCCTTCGAAATCGTTTTGCTCAGAATTGCGAACTTCTCAGGTTCATTCGCCATTGCACGCACCGATACCAGAATGGACCTGTCGGCCGACACTGCATCGCAGCGGCCCGACAGGAAAGCATTTCTCCACTCGTCGGCGTTTTGGAAGACGACCGGCTCGTATTTGAGGGATCGGGTCCGTAAGTAATCTTCGAGATTTTGCTCGCTCGTCGTCCCAGGGAGGAGGCAAACTGCCGCGCCAGCGAGGGCATTGATATCATCTGCAGCGGCCAAATCTGATCGTGCCATGATGCCCTGACCATCATGAAACACGACGGGTCCGAAATCCAAGCCGAGCCGCGTATCTCGGGTAAAGGTCCAGGTTGCTTGCGCGATCAGCACGTCAACCCGCGTCGATCGCAGCGCCTCGTATCGGATGTTCGTGTCGAGCGGCACGAAATCCACCTTGGTGTCGTCGGCAAAAATCGCCGCCGCGACAGCTCGGCAGAGGTCGACATCAAACCCGCGCCGGCGGCCCTGGCTGTCAAGGTATGAAAAGCCGGGTGCGATAGGCGAAACCCCGCATTCTAGCCGGCCGCGCTTGTGAACCTGATCCAGCGTTTGTTGAGCCGCGGCTGTTCCTGCAAGACCAGACAATGCAAACACCACGGCCAACCAAAAGAACTGAACCATAATGCACCTTCGCCACACCAGCCTCGTGTTAACCACGGCCGGCCAGAACAATTGAACCATAAAATTAGTACGTAACGTACCGATCGCCACACCAATCTTGTGCTGAAAAGACTCATTTGATAGGGCGTCATCTGTATTGATGGACAGGTGCTAATGCATCTTCTCGACGAATTTCGAAGCAGTTGGTCGACGCTAATCATTCGGTGGCAAGCCGAGGGATGTGATCAGAACCCACTGATGGTGCCGACTCCGGAGACCGTGTCGATCGAGAGCGATGCGGTACGGATTATTTCAGCTATTTTGACATCTGATGGTCGCTTCGATGAGGAGCTATTCTTCTCCGCTAGACAAATTCGCGACCGTCATGTCGGCGCGAAAATTGATCTTCGAGCGGTCGTCGACCTGAGCAACAGGTGCCGTGTCAATTGCGGGTTCTGTCCGATGCGCCGCGACAACTCGCATGAGCTTCCGACGACCAAGGCAAGTGCGGACAAGATCGTTGAAGCCAGCGAGGCTGCCTACGCGCTTGGATTCCGGCAGCTCTTCCTGCAATCAGGTGAGGATACGACCATCATCGAGCCGGTGCTGGATGCTCTCCATCGGATTCTTGCTCGACATTCAGACTGGCACATCATTCTGAACCTCGGAAGCCACCGCTTGGATGTTTACGAGCGGCTTCGCGCCGCTGGCGCAAGCGGCTATCTGATCAAGCATGAGACGGCGAACCCCGAATTGCACTTGAAGCTGCGTGAGGAGCCACTTGCGAAGCGCGTCCATCACATGCTGCTCGCGCGTCAATCCGGCATGTACATCGGGTCGGGAAATATTATGGGCCTGCCGGGGCAGACGATCGAAGACGCGGCTCGCGATCTTCTGTTCCTTGGACGAATCGATAGCTCTCGAATGGCCAGCTCGGCTCCCTTCACCTCCTCTCACGATTTGCCGCCAGAGCTGCAGGCCACGGAAACGGGGTTATTTGAACGGACCCTGCGCTTCCTTGCGCTTTTGCGCCATTGTTTCCCGTTTGCGCGAATCCCATCAACCAGCAATCTGGACAGTCCGCAATTGTTGCGACCCGAGGGGTTGCGAAAGTCAGGACAGGCACTGGGAATCGATGCCGGCGCCAACGGAATTACAGTTCAGTTTACGCCGTCCGAGATTGAAGATCAGTATGGGCTATACGCGCGCGGCGCGGAAAAGCGGCAGGATGGATATCTTGTCCGATACGAAAAAGCACGGTTGGTGTCTCAACAGACCGGCTTGCCCCTTGATTTAAAGCCTCGGACGATGTTCGCGGAGTCTGGAATTGCACGAAGTGCGAACGGCGCTGCATCAAGGCGCATGCAAGGTGACATGAGTAGTCGCGCGAGCTGATACGTTCAGTCTCCCGCTGCGTCGCGATTATAGAGGTGAGGAAAGTCATGATTGCAGGATTGAATGAGCTCATTGCGCGTTCGCGCAACCGTTTAGACGATCTTAATCGCTTGCGAGATCTGGGAATCGTGGCAAAGGGCGCGGATTTTTCACCGAGCGGCGTGCACTACCCACCGATAACGAAATATGCGCCGATCACTGAAGATGAGATGTTCGCCGACTATGTCATGCCCGATGACGGGCGGCTGGACGTGTATGCGCACATCCCCTTCTGCAAGACACGCTGTACATTCTGTCACTATCCGCTGAAGCTCGGTCCGAAGATGATCGAGGAGAAAGACCGCTATCTCACCGCGCTCGAGAAGGAGATGGATCTCTATCTCCGTAGGCTGGGCGTGGATCGGATCAAGCCTCGCTCGATCCTGGTCGGCGGAGGTACGCCGACTTTCCTCACTCCCGCGCAGCTCCGACGATTCCTCGATTCATTCAACAAGCGCGTTGATCTCTTGTCGAGCACGCAATTCAGCTACGACGTGGATCCCAATACGCTCATCGGTCCCGACGGAGCCGAACGCCTCAGCATGATGCGGGACTACGGTGTGCATCGGCTGACGATTGGCATTCAGTCGCTCAATCCCGAAGTCCTTCGCCTCATGAATCGCCATCACGGGCGTGAGGAGGCGTTGTTAGCCATCGAGGCGACGAAGAAGGCCGGCTTCCAGGTGAATATTGAATTTATCTTCGGCTATCCGGGACAAACGCTCGAGAATTGGGCGGAGGTGGTAGAAGAGGCGTGCCAGCTCGATGTAGAGGAAATTCAACTATATCGACTAAAGGTCGAGGCCTATGGCGACTATCAAGGTCCGATCAAGCAGGTGCTCGAGAAGAAGCGTCAGCCAGTGCCGACCAACGAGGACGCCATCGTCATGAAGCAGCTGGCGATCGAAATTCTCGCGCGGCATGGTTATCGCGAGCAGATCCTTCGTCGCGTTTTCACGCGTCATCCGGAGCACTACTCGCATTATGCGCACAATCAGTGCTGCCGCCTGGTCGATGAAGTAGGATTCGGACTGAGCGCATTCAGCAGCCTGCGCGACCGCTTCGTGCTCAACACGGCGGACTTCGACGAATATTACGCGAAGATCGAGTCCGGGCAGCTGCCCGTCAATCGCGGGCTGGTCAGGAGCAAGGAAGATCTGATCCGTTGGGCCGTGATTCTTCCGCTCAAAAATCGCACGATCCGGGAACGTGACTTCAGACGGGTGACCGGCCGCGAGCTGGACGGCGTATTTGCGGACAAGTTCAATCTGCTCAAGGAGGAAGGACTCGTTGCGAATACCAAATGGGGGCTGACACTCACTACGCTGGGCTGCTTCTTTGCCGATGAGATCGTGCAGCAGTTCTTCGAGCCGCATCATCTGCCATTTGCGCCGGACGACTATGCGCCGGGTCCTCTTCATCCTCTCAACCACGCAGAGATCTTCGGCTCGCAGCTTGAAGCGGCAGTGTAGGTCGACGCATCCCGAAGTGACACGGCGGGCATGTCATCGGCCGCTTTTGTTCGTGATGCGGCCAGGGTTCAGGCGCTACGCTGTCACCTCGGTAGGCACGGCCCAGGGAGAATGTGAGGTGGAATTAGCCCCGAGAAGGCGTGACGCGTTGCCAACGGTGTCTGTAGTGATGCCGGTGCGGGGAGATGGCCGGTTTCTCGAAGACGCACTCAAAAGCGTCTATCGGCAGTGCGAAACGCACCTGGAGATTATCTGCGTCGATGATGGATTGACGCATCATGCTGAGACCGTCATCCGTGAATTTAATTCGACCGCACGCAATATCCGCATTCTGCGCAACAACGGGCGTGGCATCGTCGCAGCCCTAAATACTGGCTTGCGCGAGGCGTGCGGGGAGTTCGTCGCGCGGATGGATGCCGACGACATATCCCTGCCGAACCGTTTTGCCGCTCAATTGACCTTCCTACGAAGGCATCCCGACGTCGCCGCCTTAGGAACTCAAGCGATGCTGATTGATGAGGATGGGAAGGTGGTGCGCAGGTTGCGCACCCCAGTGGGCAGTGCGCGTCTATACCGAGCTCTGGATGTCAGCTGTGCCATCATTCACCCCACGGTGATGATGCGGCTGGCCGCAATTCGGAAGCTGGGTGGATACCGGGTTGGGTTTGATGGAGCGGAAGACTACGAACTTTGGCTGCGATTGCGTCGGGTCAGCAAGCTTGACAATCTGCCGGGTCCGTTCCTGTTGTACCGTAGTCACACAGAGCAGGTCAGCGTCCGAAACCAGCTGCGCCAGGCGAGGATGGCTGCGATCGCCAGCGTTGGGCACCGGCTCCTCAGTCGCTCTGGTGTCGATCACCTCGCGGCGATCACATCATACGGGAGTTGGCGGTCCGCATTCGGACCAGCTGGTCCGGCCGCGGTAGACGAGGTCAGGGGCTTGACCGCCTGCTTGCTTGCAGACAATGGCGGAACGAACCGCAGATCGGGCGCCCGATATCTCGACCGGGCCTGCGCCAAGGCGGGAGCGCACGGCTCGCCTTACCTGCGCAACAGGCTCGCGCTCGCCTGCGTACGGCATCAGATTTCGCTGGCTAGAAGCGGCAGGAGGATGGATGCACTTATAGCGGCGGCCACGGACCTTTCCAGATGGCGAACCCGTCTTGTCCCTGCGTATTTTCTGCAAGCAAGCGCACTTTGGCGATCCCGGGAGGCATTGAGCGCCGAGCGCAGCGCGTGACGTCGGTGAGTCTGCGCTCGTCTTAATCTTCGTCAGCGCTAAAGCCGAAATCCGCACGCCAGCTGCGCTTAAGGAGTTGGCGAGCTGCATCGATAGGATGTCTGCGCGCAAATGCGACACCGCCGGGATTGTCCCAGTCATCCGGGTGGCACCATATGTCCCATTCGCGTCCCTTGGCGGCGTAGAATACACCGTATGCATCCTGCGCCGACCGTAGTTCGAGTAAAATATCCGGCCTGTCGAGGTGCAGGCGTTCGACTTCGTCCGCCTGCAGCTTGAGTTCGCAGCAGTCGTCAATAAATGCGTGAAGCTGTGGATCGTCCTCAGGTACCATCGCTTGCCTACTCGCTCGCTTCCTTACATGTCGGAGGTATAGGGGATGTTGAAATAAAGTTGACCATGAGAAAGACAAAAGCAAGCTGCTTCAAGTTATCTAATCCTTTTGGTTGGGCGAGTCCGGCCCCAGCTCCACAATACGTTAAACCATGAGTAAGAGATGATTCTTGTCACTGGAGGTGCCGGCTATATTGGATGTCACGTGTGCCTCGAGTTGCTGAATGCTGGCTACTCTGTCGTTGTGCTCGACAACCTGATCAACAGCAGCATCGAGGGCATGCAGCGCGTTGAGAAAATCGCGCGAGGTTCGCTGAACTTTGTGCGAGGGGACATCTGTGATCGTGCGGCTCTCGGGAAAGTCTTTAAGTGTTATCCGATCGACTGCGTGATCCACTTGGCAGGCCTGAAGAGTGTAGCGGAATCAATGCTGCATCCTCTCGCATATTACCAGACCAATCTGGTCGGATCCGTCAATCTGTTTACTGAGATGCAAGCCAGCGGCGTCCGCCGGATTGTATTCAGTTCGTCGGCCACGGTCTATGGCCAGCCACTATTCCTGCCGCTGACGGAAGAACATCCTCTGATCCCCGTCAATCCGTATGGGCGGACCAAATTGCTGGTCGAAGATATCTTGCGCGCCCAGATCGAAGCTGACCCGCGCTGGGGCGTTGCGATTCTGCGGTACTTCAACCCGGTCGGAGCTCATGAAAGCGGCATGATCGGAGATGATCCATCAGGCATTCCCGCCAATCTGCTTCCCTTTGTTGCCCAGGCGGCGGTCGGACGACACGAACGAGTTACCGTGTGGGGGGATGATTATCCGACCCTTGATGGAACGGGAGTGAGGGACTACCTGCATGTTGTGGACTTGGCTGTGGCTCATGTTCGGGCGGTCGCGCATACGACTGGTTCGGGCTTGCTTGAGGTAAATCTCGGAGCTGGGCGCGGTCACAGTGTTCTTGAGGTGATTGCGGCATTCGAGGAGGTCTCGGGCCGAAAAATTCCGCTTATTGTCGGCAGCCGTCGTCCTGGGGACGTTGCAATCAGCTATTCGCATCCGCGAAAGGCTCAGGTCTTACTGGGCTGGAAGGCCGAGCGAGATCTTCATGCAATGTGCAGAGACCACTGGAGATGGCAAAGAAAGAACCCGATGGGGTATCACTAGTTGGCTGACGCCTTCGCAGTCGACCAACAAGCTTCTCTGGAGTCTTAAGCCGCGGTGTTGCATCCAATCAATCTCATGCTGTGGTATTGGGGGCGGCGTGGATTTCCAGTGCGGATGACGCAGGACCTCATTCGCTGCCTGTCCAAACGCGACGATGTCCGATTGACGGTGTCCCTCTCTCGAGATGGGGAGAATTTCGCCGAGAGCGAAGCCGCATCTGCGTGTGGTTATCACGTTGACACATTTTCAAGCCGACTCGGAGTGGTTGCTGCGCTTGTTCGTTTGTCCAGGCAGATGCGCGAGTTTCTTCGGTTCGTTCGACTAAACGATGTCGATGTCGTGTTCGCGGTTATGCGTCACCCGTTCGGTCCGTTGGTGTTTTCGGCCCTTCGGCGGCAGAAGAGACGGGTAGTATTGGTGGTTCACGACGCGCTGCCGCATCCTGGTGACTCCCTTCCGTTTTGGCACATCCACTTCAACCTCGAGCTTCGGGCAACCGACGGCATCGTGGTGATGAGCCAGGCCGTCGCCGAGACGATGCGCCGCCACTATCACTATCCCACAGAGCGAACATTCTTTATGCCCTTGCCGGCACCGCAGTTTCGGGGCCCGCGAGTTCCTCGAACAGCACCGCAATCGCGCCCTTGGCGTTTGCTTTTCTTTGGACGCATTCGTCAATACAAGGGGCTCGAACTCTTCTCTCAGGCCTACAGGCTTCTGCAGCAGCAGTTTTCCGTTACTTTGCAAATCCTCGGACAGGGAGAGTCTCCCGCCCTGGCTTGGCTGGCCGACGATCCGTCGGTCACCATCAAGCAAGGATGGGTTCCGGAAGAGGATGTCCCTTCCGTACTGGAGGAGGCGGATATCCTTGTGCTGCCTTACATTGAAGCAAGCCAGTCGGGCGTGCTCATGTCCGGGTTCGCCGCAGGACTACCTGCTGTGGCGACGCCTGTTGGAGGCATTACCGAGCAGGTTCTCTCAGGCCACAATGGATTGCTAGCACGCGCCGTGACGCCCGAAGCCGTTGCCGAATCGATCGCCAAACTAATTTCAGACGAAGATCTTTACGCGCGGTGCTCGTCAGGAGCGCTAGCGTCCGCGGCAGACGCGTTCAGCACTTCTCGTGCAGTAGATGCCATTTTGGCAGCATCGCGCGCCATTCGCGAGATGCCACCTCGATGACCCGTTGCACGGCGGCGCCTCTTCCTCAAAGCTGGCGCTTGCGGAAGGATGAAGAGAGCAGCGGCCGAGATCGCCGAACGTAGTTGGTGCTCCTTCGGATCACCGAGGTTATGTCGGGGGGCTGGAACAGGATGAAAAAGCCATGAGGGTCGCGTTCGCTCTATCCGCCGCGTGGATGGTCTTGGCCAGTTGTTTTGCCAACGGGTGGGCAGTTAGAAGAGCAGCCAAGCTCACGAACGCTCAGATCGACGCGTGCTTGGTAGCATATGCTCGGGTCTTCCAGGCGCAAGGCGATGCATGGACTCCCTGTTGGGAGGACTTCGACAAGCGCTTCTTGCACAATGTATCCACCCATTGGCTAATTGCCGGCACGGCCGCACTTCTGCCCGTGCTTTCAGCATGGCTCTGTGCTTATGCGTACAGTCGAAACAAGCGGAGAATTTCAACCGCTCGTCGCGCTGACGGCAATCTCTAAGCTTTCAGGGCAATTGGCCAGCCGCTCCGTCGACAGACGTTGCCTCACGCTGGAGGAGTCTGTCGGCTGAGCGCTTCCAGTTGATCGCGACTGATGACCCTGCCGTGCTCGTCCTTTATGACGATGCTTTTGAAACCCTGGGCCTCAAGTTTTAGGATTCTATTAAAAGCGTCTTGCGCGCTTGCAGGTGGAAATGCAAATGCCCCAGCGGGTCCGGCCGCATTGATAGCAAAAGGCATGATTTGGTCCTCTAAAAGATTACATGATGGTCAAATGAAAACACACAGACGAATGCTGGTTACCACCGCGTCTGATCGTGGTCACGACCATTTCGGATCGTCCGTTTCGTACAAAGAGTCGTGGTTCTCCGACTCCAAGATGCGGTTTATATAGGCGTCCGCAAGAGCCGCTCGGTCATCATCCAACTGATTCACAAACCACAGCGTCGTCCCATATTCAGCGACGTTAGTTCAACGTCGATCGGGCGCGCCAATCGAGGGTGATCCGTGATATGGGATGGCGGATCAGCCGACGATGCAAGGCGCAAGAGCGCCAGCGCCGATGCAGGGTTGAGCACGCTGAGGGGCTCTGCTAGAGAGTGGCCGGCCACGGGCAGGGGGATTGTCGGGTGCCACGTGCTCTTCTCCAGAGCGAGATCCAGTTTTCTGCAACCTTAACCGAACGGCGGATGCGGGCGCGATATTTCGCGTTGGAGGTCCTGGTTGAGAATGTCTCATCAGGTAGATTACGACGCTAAATATATCCGACGTTTTTGATGGCAGCTGCAATGTCCAACATGAGGGGTGGCGGGTGGTAAGCGCGTATCTTAACGAGGTTAGCTTGCGTGGTGAGCAGCGAGCCCGTCATCGAGTCTGGCGGTCAGACGTCAACGATGCGCGCGGAACTGTTGGCGACCTTCGAGAGGCCGTTAGCCGATGGCCGTTGTGGAGCCGCCTTGCCTGGCAGGATGTTCTACTCCGATATCGGCGTTCAATCATTGGTCCGTTCTGGCTGACCTTGAGTATGGGCTTCACGGTAGCTGCGCTGGGTGGCGTTTACGGTGATCTGTTCGGAATTGGCCTCATTGATTTTTTGCCGTATCTGACGGCCGGATTGCTCGTATGGGGCTTGATACAGGCTTGCATTTCGGAAGGATGCCAGACCTTCATTGAAGGCGAATGGATCATCAGGCAAATGAACGTTCCGCTGTTGATGTTTCCGCTGCGGGTCGTATGTCGCAATCTGGTTATCTTTGCCCATAACCTCGTAATTTATGTTGCCATTCTGTTGATCTTTCCTGTCCACGTCGGATGGGGTGTACTGGCCGCTATTCCGGGTCTCTTCTTGCTTCTCCTCAATGCTGCATGGTGCGCAACACTTCTGGGTATGCTCTCGGCACGTTTCCGTGATCTGCCGCAGATCGTGGCCAGTGTGCTGCAAGTTGCATTCCTTGCCACCCCGGTAATTTGGCGCTCCGATCTGATCAGCCATAAGGCGGTCGTTCTCTTCAATCCCTTCTATTACTTTCTTGAAATTCTGCGTGGACCGTTACTGGGGCAGGCTCCTCCCATCTCAACCTGGATAGTCGTTCTCGTCATCACGACGGGTGGGATCATCGTTACAAGTCTCTTTTATCACTTGCGACGTTCGCGAGTGCCGTTTTGGGTATGACGTAAGATGGGGGCGGTCTCGATAGAACTGAACAGCGTATGGCTCGAGTATCCAATTTATGGGCATCGATCATTGAAGAACGCGTTGCTCCGTTTTGCAATGAACGGGCGTCGTCCGGACGGAGATGTCACCTGTGTCGGAGCGCTCAAGGACATAAATCTCAGGTTTGATGACGGGGACCGCGTTGGCCTTATTGGCGGCAACGGTGCAGGCAAGACGACAATGCTACGAGTGCTTGCGGGTGCGATGTCTCCCACTCGTGGCAATGTGCAACGCATCGGTTTTACCTCCACGCTGTTTGACGTGTACCTGGGCATGAATGGGGAAGCGACCGGGTGGGACAACGTAATGCTTCGCGGCTTGTTTCTCGGTCTTACCCCCGACGAAATCCGGGCCAGAACTGAAGATATTGTTGCTTTCAGCGGTCTGACCCATGATCAGTTGGATCGGCCGATGCGGACGTTTTCAAGCGGAATGATGCTAAGGCTGGCTTTCTCAGTTGCGACGTGCGTTAGCCCTGAAATCCTCCTAATGGACGAATGGATTTGGGTGAGCGACGCAAGCTTCATTGAGCGGGCTCAGAAGCGAATGACTGAGATGGTTGATCGAGCCAAAATTCTGGTCATTGCGACGCATGCCGACTATTTGATTCAGCAGCTGTGCAACAAAGCTGTTCTTCTGTCCGAAGGTGAGGTCAGAGGGGTGGGGCCCGTCGATGAAATTCTCTCAATCTACCATGGCAAGAATGGCGCGGGTTGATCGTGCGGCAAAAGCAGTGCGGGCCTCACGCGTTGCGCCAATGGAGTGGGGCGCGAGTCAGGCAGTATTGTCCTTGCAGATGACGGCTCCTCTCAGGAGGACATGCACGCCCAGCCTTGCCCCAATCGTCCGCTGTCCGCAAAGAGCATCGTAGGACTGGATTGTCTCCCTCGTCAATGAAAGGTTCAGGGTAGGTGAAATGGGTGTCGGATATCACGGCCTGCAGATTGCCCTCCTGGGAAAAAAGAGGGGAGTGAACTTTTCGCGGACGATTTCGATCGCCCGCCAACATCACTACCTGGACGCGGCTACGCTCCAGTCGATGTTCGTTCGATTTGGACTTTCGTTGACTGAGGGTGAACAGGCAGCGGTCCTGCATGGCCCTTTTTCGGAAGGACTCTTCAGAAAACTCGGTGCAACCCTGGTCGACAGCATCGATGCCTCCGACTACGAAGGAGCCAGCATTATACACGATTTCAATGAGCCAGTCAGTCAATCGCTTCATCGGAAATACACCGTGGTTGTCGATTTTGGCTCGCTGGAGCACATCTTCCATTTTCCGAACGCCATCAAGAACGTCACCGATTTGCTTGACGTTGGCGGCCACTTCATCAGCATGTCGGTCGCAAACAACTTTATGGGGCATGGCTTCTACCAATTCTCGCCCGAGCTGTTCTTCAGCTATCTTCCTGCGAACGGCTTCTCCGATTTGGAGATTTATCTTGTCCCGTTCCGGATCTTCCCCTTTTTCTTTCGCGTAGCCGAACCCCGAGAGCTGGGTGGGCGGGTCGAGTTGGTAAATTCAGAGCCGGTGCAGATTGGCGTGATTGCGCGAAAGGTGAAGCACGTTTCAAGCCCGGTGGTTCCGATGCAGTCTGACTATCAGCAACAGTTTTGGCGCGGGCGCGATGTCAATCGAAGAACTAAGGGGGCATCCGTTGATCCAAAGCTGAGCCAAGCGATGTCTGAATATAAGGCGCGTTTGGCGTCTCTTCTTGCCTGGCCCGAAACCGTTTCGCCGGAGCTTGTGAACGGGTTCGAGAATAGTCTCCAATATCAGCTGGTCGATCCGGCCAAGGAATAGACGATGAAGGCTAATGAGATCATCAGGTCCGCGCGCAAACGCGTTGGTGAGGTATTTTTCAATCTGCAGGCAGCTAAGCATTTGGTTGAGTGTCGCTATGGGAGCAAGGTCGAGCAGCTCGAGTGTTACAAAAACAGTGACGTGCTAATTCCAATCGTGCCGGGCATTACGTCGCAGACGATCGCAGCGTCGATCCGTGCTGGCACTTACGAGGCTCACGAAGCCGCCCTCCTCGAAGGTCTCATACAGAAGGGAGAGATTATCCTTGAGATCGGGGCTGGCTGCGGGTTCATTTCAACGGTCTGCGCGAAGAATCCTCACAGTAATGCGGTGCATTGTGTTGAGGCGAACCCAGGGCTTATCGACTTGATAAGACTAACTCATCGCCTCAACGGTGTGAGCGCAGTCGTGCATAATGAAATATTGGCGAAGGAGGATGGGGAAACAGACTTCTTTGTACATCCCGATTTTTGGGCGTCAGGGACGCACAGCTTCTTGGGCACCCCAATCAAGGTGCGGACGACATCCTTTCAAAGACGACTCAATGAGTTGCGGCCCACAATGTTGGTTGTCGATATCGAGGGTGGTGAAGTCGATCTCTTTGATGACGTTGATCTCACGGGTGTACGAAAAATCATGATCGAGCTCCATCAGCCAACGATAGGAAGGTGTGGGATGAAGAAGGTCTTTGATGTTCTGTCTGCGCAGAAATTTCACTATGACATGTGGCACAGTACGTTCTCGGTTGTCACTTTCTCGCACGTTGATCGATACTAGTGGTAACGATTGTTGATGATTGGCCGAAGCAGATGACCTTGCCAGCGCGTCGCCGCGTCGCGGTATTGATCAATGACATGAATGCAGCCGGCGGGATCCAGAGGGTTGCAAGCAAATTGGTTCGAGACCTGGGAGAGCGATACCAAACGACGCTGCTTTCAGTCGAACCTCTTGCAGGTCCCATATTCTATGAAGAAGGTCTTGATTTTCAGAGCTTGGAGTTGCGACGTAACAGCGTATCACATGGCAGGCTGATAGCTGATCTCGTTGCTATAGGACGTAGGCTGCGTCGCCGTGTTCGTGAACTAAGAATCGATACCGTGTTGGCGCTGTGGTACGACATGGCGACTGTGGCGGCGTTCGCGCTTCCATCCTCGGTCAAGAGGGTTGGTTGCGAGCATATCGCATATTCGCAGGCCACTCCGTCGTGGCGCTTCATTCGTTCTGTCTCGTACCGCAGGCTGGATGCAATCGTTGGACTGACCCGCGAAGACCTTCCGCTTCTTGCAAAGATAGCCAAGCACGCCGAAGTCATCCCAAACTATATCGACGCCACTCCTGTTCTCAATGCGCAAGATCGGCAGAAGATATTGCTGACGGTCGGACACTTGGATGCGCGCAAAGGCGTCGATCGTCTGCTCTGGGCATTGAAACAGACGTTAATCGATCATCCCGACTGGAAGCTCGTGGTAGTAGGCGGAGGTGAGAAGGGATACGTCGACTGGGGTTACTTGGATTACGTCTCCACCCTAATAAAGCTTCTGCAGTTGGAAGGACGCGTCGAATTCCATCCGGCGACCAACCGGATCGAGGATTGGTATAGAAGGGCATCGGTCTACGTGCTTGGCTCGCGAATGGAAGGCTTGCCAATGGTGCTGATTGAAGCCAAAGCGTACGGACTTCCCATTGTGTCGTTTGACTGTCCGACCGGCCCCAAGGAAATTGTCCGCGATGGGATAGATGGCTATCTCATAGGAAATGACAGTTTCGCGTTCGGCGAAGCTGTTGCTGCTTTGATCAAGGATGCGAACCGTCGGGGTCGAATGAGCGACGCGGCTCTTGAAGATGTTCGCCAAAGGTTTAGTCCTTCCGTTGTGCTGAACAGATGGCATGAACTGATCGAAGGCTTGCATGTCAAAGAAGGCGTTCTGGGACGCCGTAGCGAAGCGCCAAGCTGGCCATAGCCCCGACAAGTGAGGTGGCCTGTCAGATCGAGAAGAACCCAGGAGAGCCAGCTGTTCAATTACAGTGTCATTGTGGCGCTCTCTGAGGGGCCCATATCCTTCGAGACGGACGGCTTGCTGGCGTGAGCAAGTGTGATTTGCATTTGTCGTTGCTCCAATGGCGACCATCGTTTCGCCACTTGCGTTTGACGACCGCGGTTCCCGGTCTAGTGGGTTCCTCCGGCTAACGCTGGTGTCCGGTCGAAGCGGGGTTGCATTTCACCGATACGTTCCAACGAGAAGCGCCTTCAACCTGGAAACAAAGTGGGATAACCAATCATCCTTCTTTATCCGTTCAAAGACTTGCGCCTCGATTGCGTTCCATTCCTCCTGGATCAGGAATCTGGATTTTATCTGCGTTTTGGTCATCTGGTCATCGCCTCACGTCAGCTCTGCTATTGCTGTGGGTTCGTAGACGGTGGTGACGGTGATCTAGCGCAACCTCAATCCCGGATGACTACGGTCAGTCCGTACGATTCGGACTAAGTCGCGCCCGCGACAAGCGCGCTGGTCGTGGATATACTGGCTGGACATCTTTCGACCGGGAATGGTCCCGTGGTGCGTGCGCGGCGAGGAAGTAAGTTGCGCGTGGCCGTGGTGAGCCAAAAACCTCACTTCTCAATTTGGCGATCGACATGTCAGGGAAAGACTCAGACCGAGAACGAGAATTCCTTGTGGTCGCTCTTGTAGCAGTGATTCTCCTTGCGCTGGCAGCGCTCGCGACGAAATGGATGATTACCCAATACCGATTTGACGAAGACGATGATTCTTTGATTCCGCCGCTGCCGCGCGGCGAACAGGGTGAAGCGAATGCCTCCAGTGTTTGGAGTCCCCCGCGGCCCCTACCTAATACATGATTGCAGGTGTGATGGATCACCGCTAAGGGGGCGGCCCAGACTAAAATGTCATGTGAAGTGCGGGTCTGACGTGCGTATTCGGACGATCGTGGACCACCCTCTACGACAGATTGCAATCACCCGTTCCGATCGATCGCGACCAGTGCGATGGTGCCCGTCAGGTGCATTTCTTGATCTCCCGTGTAGTCACCAGGAGGGACCCGCGCGCGCCGCGGAGTGCCCCCACGGCTACGCAACAGCGCGCGTGGTCCTTGTTGACCCACGGGGGAGGGGCGGTCGACCGGCTGGTGATGCACCTCATATTGTTGCTCTCGTGGGCGGCTTGCCGGTGGCCGGCGTTGTGTCCGCGGCCGGCGCCAGTCGCTCCTCGTCGGCTTTGAGCTTGCCCATCGACGGGCCGTCGAGCTCGATCTGATATGCGCGTTGTGGACGATACGATCCAGGACGATGTCGCCGACGGTGGCTCACCAATAACCTCGAGCCAAGTTGCCACAGGGAGTTGGCTGTCGATGAGGAGATGGAGCCGCGTGCCATGGCGGTCCTCGACGATCGATACCATGAGATCGCGCCGCTGGCTTGGAAAGGAGCGGTCTACCGTGGGTCCCATTTGGGACGGTGGTCAGGCGTCAAACGCCGCGCAAGCTGAATCCGTGGCCTATCCGCGCTCTCCAGAAGACAAAAAAGGCCCGTCGTTTGCCCAACGGGCCTGTATTCGTTGATCCCTCATTCAGGGTCACTTAGATCTCACTCGCAAACGCGAAGCCTTCGGTATCGCCAACCGTAGTCGGTCCACACGCGCCGCCGCACGTAGTAGCAATCTCCATAGGCGGAACCAGGTCCGACGAATACGGGTGGTGGAGGTGGCGGCGGCGGCGGTCCAAAGCCGAAGCCGGGACCTGGCGGCGGAGGGAATGGTTGGGCTGCGGCGGCTGATGCGACGAGCGCACACCCGGCTACGACCAACACAAGGCTACGTCTCATTTAACAACTCCAAGAAAAGGGTGAGCCTGGAAATGCTGCGCTGACCCCGATGAATGGGCAATGAACCGGACGCGATGGATTCTGAGTTTGGCTATGTTTCTCCTGGGCAAGAGGTTTCGTGCGGCGGCCCCGCGACCATCAAACTCGAGGAGAGGACAATGGTGCAGAAGGTGATTGAGGAAAGTCGTGCTCATGGTTGTTGTCGCTCAAGTAAGTGTCGCAGTCCTGGACGACGCGAGCGAAGCTGACGATAACGCTGCGGTGCAATTTGTAGGAAGGTGTAGCGGTGGGGGCGACCCGCAACCATACTTCAATGGCACCTTCGCAGTAGACGCCGAGAATGCCCTGCAATCGAACAAATGCCGCAAGACGTTTCCGCAGTGGCATCCATAGTCCAAGATGTGCCTACACCTCAAGTGTTGAGCATCCCAGGCCGCACCCTCGCTCCAAAATGGTCTTAAAAAAATGTCAGGTGCTAGGTCGATTACAAAGCAATAATCGCTGCCCTTGATGCAGTATTTCAGTACGTTTCGTACCGTACGATCCGCATGCTCCTCCCTGGTCCAGACAGGACGAATCGAATCGAACCTCGGTTCGAGAATCGCTTCGCTTATTCAATCGTACCGCAGATGCAGCACGAACACTGCGTTGATCTGTGATCGTTGACGGAGACGCGTCGTAACAAATTGAACCTCGAGGTGTACTTCGCAACATGTTTCATGATACGGTGTTCCTCGCGTTTGAGGCGGGGGAGATACAGTACATGAAGAAAATCATAGCTGCGTCATTTATATCAGCACTGCTGTGCCCTGGTGAGATTGCGGCCGCAGATCTGATGACGAAAGCGCTGCCAAAGGCTCAGCTCACCACGTTCGATTGGAGCGGTTGCTATGCCGGGGGCAGCATTGGGGGCGCATGGGCGCGACACGTAGGCCTAACGGATGTAGAAGAGCCGGGCGATGTCGCGACATATCCACTCCAGAGCGGATTTGTCGCCGGCGGCACACTAGGTTGCAATCTGCAGATAGTCGGATCGCCCGTTGTAGTTGGACTCGAAGGAAACGGCGGATCTCTACGCCTCACCGGAAGCGGGCCTGAAAAATTCAATACGGCTATCGTGTCCAGTACGAAGATTGGTAACTGGTACGCAATGATAACCGGTCGCGCTGGGTATGCTTGGAAGCAGGTCCTCTTCTACGTCAAAGGCGGTGCTGGATTCACTGAAGTTGTGAATACGGTCACACCGCCAGTGCCCGGAATCGCTGGGAGCGCAAGCCGCGACATCAACACTTGGACGGCTGGGGGAGGCATTGAATGGGCAATCAATGACCGTTGGAGCGCAAAGGCCGAGTATATGTTTGTTGATCTGGCGAATACTGCAAACATTGTCCGGCTGGCACCGTCGCCCAACGTCGCGACGCCCACGTGGTCCCACGATTTTGGCGCCGTAAACCTCGTTACCATTGGCCTCAACTATCGCTGGGGTGGAGGGCGCTAGGCTAGCTGTGACCCATGCCCTCTGTAGACAGGCTAGATTGCGAGCGGTTAACGATAGCCCACGAGTGTCCGGCGCGTCTTGATGGCTCGTCCTCCCGCCGCAGCAGGACGAACGGCCGGCGGTAACCGAGCCGCCGCTCGTTGGCGAGATCTCGCAACCGGCCGCGCAGCGCCTGTCCGGAGCGCGGCTGGGACGATAATGTATCATCTTCCGATCCGCGCGCCCACGGTCGAGCAGGCCCGCCGTTCCGACAGGTCCTCTGCCTGCATCAGTCAGAAGCTTCTTCAGCTTCGCGTTCTCCTCTTCCAAAGCCTTCAGCCGTTCGCCTCGGAAAACGTCCATGCCGCCGATGCATTGTGCGAAACGGAATGTGTGCGCGCTCTGCAAACGTGCTCCAATTACGTTCGTAATCGTACACTTCGTATCGTCGCCCGATATTAAAGCTGCACTTGCGTTCGTATAGTTCGCTCTTGGTGTGCCCGCAGGGGGCATTTCCGCGACAGGTTCGATCGGTGTGCGAGGATTTGAGGCAACAGATATTTCTACGGAAAGCCGGTCGCGATGGCATATGGCTCCGCCGAGCGACGCGTTGGTCGACAGAGGCGAGGCTGCGGTGCTGCGGATTATCGAGGAGACTGTCGAGCCGGGCGAGACGGTCTAGTTGGTGGCCCGGCGTAACGGCCTGGCGCCTAATCTTCTCTCGGGTTCGGCTACATCGAGGGTGTCACCCACGACGACCAGCGTTATGCATTTTGCCGGTCTCAACGTGCTCGACGGAGACATCATCGCTCAATGCAAGGCCCACCATCTCTACCCGGGGGGCGTCGCCTTGCGTCACATCGATGCTAATGTGCTGGCCCAACGGCACATCCATTTCGCCGTCGACAATTACGCCAGTTGAAATTCCCGCAAATGTCAGTTGCCTGTTGGGTCTAGCTTGAATGGCATGATTGATCCCGCCGGTGACCCAAACTCCCACGAAGGACATATTGCCGTTCCTCTCACCACCTTGCCGTTTCTATCCTCCAACGGCAATGTCGGCAAATTGAACGTAGTCGTTTCGTTGCCTGGTCCGGCACGTGAATCGAGTTGGGGTAAAAAGCTCGCGATAGACCGCGCGATCAACTTCTGCGCCATTGCAGACCAACCAGCCCTCAAGCGACTTTCCCACATAAGAGTGCCAGTAGTTCAGGATCTCACCTGAGACTCCAGGTCCCAGAACAATCAATCCGGGCTTTCTCCTGGGCTTGCAATGGCAGCGGGGACAAGAGCGCGGCAAGCGCTCCAAGGAAGATACGTCGATTCAACATAGCTGGCATCAATCCGGACGAACGTTTGACTCATTGCAGGCGGTCGCCACGGCGCGCCTGGTAGGCGATCTCAGCGGGGTTGTGCTTTCTAACAATCCCCTCATAGTCTAGCGGACCACCCGCAATGCCAAAATGAACAGAATTCCTTCTGGCGCGCATTGCTTCGGGTCGACAAGAGTCACGTCTAGGAACGGGCTCAATTTGGATGCCCAAGGCCAGAGCCATATCCTACCTAGTTCTGTGATCTGCGCTGCCGGCAATTTCCGATCGATGCAATGCTCCGCCGGCTATTCCTACTGCCAGTACATACAACCATCCGGGATAGAAGTCTTGAAGATGGGAGTTAAAAATCGAACTCGCGATGTTCTGAACAACTGCCACCAAGCCAATCCACGCAAAAAATGGTGCGCTAGCCGATCGTACACCTTGTCGGAAGAGCCACAAATGAACTGCCCACATCGCATAGAGCGCAAGACAGCCAACGAGCCCCCATTGAATCGCGACCGATAGTGTTTGGTTGTGCGGATTGGAAACAACAAGCGAATCAAGGCCGGTTCTGCCGTTCGCCTCAGCTTCAAACAGTCTTCTTGTCGATCCTGTTCCGTGTCCAAGTAACGGCGCAGAGCGAACGAAAACAAACGAGCTTCGCCAAAATACCAGTCTCTGGGCTCCCGAGGCTGGATCATCACCGACCGTCAGTGAATTCGCTCGATAGGCCGTCAGATCTCCAGGTATTCTTGCTATCTTCCTCTGAAGGTTAGGCGCGCTTGCAAGTGATACCAGGCCGATGATGACGAAAATCGCGAGCACAGATAGAAGGCGCCAGCCCCGTACATAGCGCCATGCGAACAGAAGAAGCATGATCGGAACATATAAGAACGCGCTTCGCGCAACGTTGACGAAAGCAAGGTTCGCGAGGAAAGCGGCGCTAGAGAAGTAGAGTACAATGGTTCTACCGAACATTGCCCGACGAAGTGCTTCCGTGGCTAAACCGCCGATGGTCACCGCGAGGAAGGCAAATCCCTGGCTTTGATCAATGTAGTTTTTTACGGGTACGCCGAGGGCGTGCGGCTCGATATAGCGAGCAAGTGCAGGGGATGCATAAACGGAGAACGAAAGAGCTAGGAGAAGTGAATTCGAGAGCCCAAAGGATACAAAGGTCCAACCAGGCCGAGGCGACGTTTGGAAATGCAAGAATACTAATGGAATAAGAAGCAGCTTCGACGTCTTATCCAGCGCGTGCAACCGCTCCCACCAGGATACGTCAGAAGCCCAGATTGTTCCTATCGCGGCGAGTGCGAAGAACACGATAGGCAGGAGTAGCGGCGGTCGCCGCAGTCCCGCAACGACGGCGCGAGCGGTCAATGTTGGGGGAATCGCGATAACGAGGGCAACTGACAGCACGCTTGCGACAGTCGTCGACCAGGGAAGGGCGGCACCGAACACGACGAGTAGGATGTCGACGAATACCTGTCGAAGCTCGCGCGCTCGCGGCTCTTGCGGGCCGCTCCAGACAAAGAGCCATAAATGCATACGCTCGAAAAGCGGGTCGTTCAAAAGGCTGCGCGGCGATAGCAAAGTGCCGGCAAGGTCGGGGCGGTCCTCAGTCATCGTTGGGCTATCAGGTTGGCGCGAGATTGGCGCAGGGTGCCTTGCTAACCTATTTCAATTCGACGCGGCAAGGCCTTGGAAGCCGCGAACGTAGCCCGACGCCGAGACCCTGATCGACGTCGGCGATGTACGAATCGTACAGTTGTGGCACGACTAGGACACAGTTGCAGAGCAGTCGTGTCGCGACAAGAATAGAGCTCGAAAGACGGGACCGGGTGCTTGAAGAAGGAGAATCACATATGGGGGCCTTCGCAAGCAGATGAATGCGCCACACCCTGAGCGAAGTGGTCAGCCGGCCACCGTTCGATTGTGAGCTCCGCACGTGGAGGCGACGACGGTCGTTATAAGATACGTCAAATGGCAGGTACGATGATGGCTGTCTTCAGCAATAAAGGGGATTAATCGAGTGAAAAAATCTCTGACAGTCCTACTTGGGTTGGCGGCGATTGGCGCGGCACGTGGAGAAATGATTGATTTATCTCAGAATGTCCAGTTGCAAATAGATCTTCGGAATAGAATTCAAGCTGCCGGCTTTGATTGCCTAACGCCGCTTACCTATCGCCAAGTTGGCAATGACTATCGAGGCACACTCGATCGCGTTGATTGTGAAAATGCAAGCAGTAGTCGGAGCTTTCGTATCGTGGAACAACCCGGCCAGCCACCTCGTGTTGAACCTTGGTGAATTCGGATTTTGGAAGATGCTCAGTTCACGGCTGATCGCTGAGACGGGCTTCCCGGATACTCGGGCGCAATATTGCGCAACAAACTGCACGCGGCCAGGACGTGCGTCGGTGGGCGGGTCGCTCCAGAAAAGACCCGTTGTTAATACTTGGCACGAGTGCTACTTAGCCAAACGCTTCTAACCGTGCGCAGCGCTCTCGCAAGCGGGGGAGGAGGGGCCTCTCCGTCCATAGTGCTATGCTCATTACGTCAAACCGGCGGCTCAAGTTGAGAACGCTAATGTCTATTTTGCAGATTCGAGAGCAGAGCACTTGCCGGAAATGTGGAGCGAAGCCGAGCAAGCAAGGTCGCCCTTCCGCAGACCTTTTTCGCTCGTTCTATCCGACCTGGACGCGGGCGGGAGAACTACTGATCGCGAATTCGATGCCTGATCGGATCACAAGAGGTTGCAGCTTTCGGTTGCAGGGACTTTGGGTCAGGCTGGTTGAGCTGTTGCTGGAGCATTGGAAAATGAAGCTTGGCTTTCTCGCACCTTTGGCTATTTCGGTTCTACTTTTGCTGCCCACCTCAGTATACGCTAATGATCTGGATGGTCTTGCTGGTGTGTGGACCGGGACAGGATCAATGAAGCCGATTGACGGTCCGAGAGAACGGATACGTTGTAGGGCGACCTACACCGTCAAAAAGCCGCACCGCTCGTTAGATCTCGCTCTGCTTTGTGCCAGCGATGCGTACAAGCTGAACTTGCAGGCCAACATCGAACAGAACGGCGACGAGCTGTCTGGAAACTGGTTCGAACGGGAGTATCGACAGGGTGGCAAGATTGTAGGCAAGAACAACGCAGGCAACGTTGAGGCAAGGATAGAGGGCAATACGGTTGCCGCCCTCGTTAGTATTCAAACAAAGGCCGATCGGCAAGCCTTCTCCATGGATGCTCCGGGTGCGTGGGTTTCAAAGGTATCGATCGATATGAACCGCACTCAAAAATAGCTCGGCCCGGCGGTATTAACCGGTATCGTCGGCAAGCTTTGCATGGACATCTCAAGGAAGAACATCGCGACGCGATGTCCCTTGTGACTGAGGGGTTCGCTTTCGTCCCGTTCGATATCGGGTGAACGAGGCTGCGGTTCGTGCCGCCTCACTTCGGGTGGAGGGAAATCAATCGTCAGATCGCGTTGTCACTTCGGAAGTGATCTCTGATGTAGTTGGTCTATCCGCGCCGATCCAACTATGGTTCGCAATGTGAATATTGCCTTGAGCCGCCCACGAACTGTGCGCAGCCGCGTTGCGGCTGGCGCGTTTGGGCTGATAGCGTTGTTGTCGCCCGTCACCTCGCGGGCTGATAGCCGTGCCCCGAGCATTTGGACAGAGCAATCGTCAAGTATCGAGCCGACGCAGCTACCGCTCGGGGACAAGAAATACAGCAACAGTCCAAAGAAGGGTTTTGTATTCCCGTGCAATCAAAAGAGTTACTCGGGTACGCTGGGAGCTCATGTCTTCGGTCCCTGGATTCACGGCTCTACCTGGGATGCAACGCAGAAGCTCTCAGTTCAGGGCGAGGTTTACTGGCCACAAGCAGTGTATCGGATCACTGTCGAAGGTAACTTGCGAGTATTTTCCGGCAACGAGCTGCCTTTAAATGAACCTACGGGGATATTCCCGATTAAGCGTAGTGACCCAGCATACGCTATCGACACCAACCCAAATCCAATCAGACCGCAGTCGACATCGTTCTCGGTGCCGCTAAACCCTACCGAGGCGCCATCGCCATCGTGTGTTTCGATCGCGATGGTGGGATTTTCTTTGAATGGGGTCTCGTTCTACAGCGCACTTGACGTGCAAGGTCACGATGCGCCTGCACATGAGGTGCAGGATGTTTGTAGCGGGCATCCCAGGCCAGGGGGAGCCTATCACTATCACTCGTTATCGGACTGCATTCCCCACATTCGGGAGAGGAATGCTCTTGTTGGCTATGCCCTGGACGGTTTTGGAATATTTAGTCCTTACGACGCGGACGGCCGGGAGCTTACCACTGACGACCTGGACGAGTGTCATGGCAAAACATCATTGATCCAGTGGGACGGGAAGGAAGTGAACATGTATCATTATGTGCTCACCCGAGACTATCCATACACCATTGGCTGCTTTCGAGGGATACCCACGAGAGTACCGATCACGCCGTCCTCCTATTTCGGGAGGTTTATGAAATGGTTGTGGGATCTTCGGCATAAATGATCGGGGCCACTCGAAAGCGGGTAAAGGGAACGCTGGCGAACGTCCCTCGTCTTTGTCTCGCAGCCTCTCGCAAAACGTTCGCCTAGAGTGCCATCATATAAAGCGGCAGCTCCTTCGCCTGCAATGCAGGAAGCACAAGAAGATCGCTTTAGTGGATTATACAGCAACTATCGGCGGCTTGGCGCGCGGGGGGGCGCCTGAGGCAAACAAGGTCCGTAAGGCTGAGCGCCTCTGCAATCGGGTCGTGTGGATCGATCACCTCCACCGTGCGGCCGGCATAATCGATCTGCATGACCGCGTCGGGCGCAGGGCGGTGGCGGAAGGTCGGGTTCGCCCGGTGCTGGTAGGCGGCAAACCTCTCGCAGAACCTATAGCCATGACCCTCGGGATGCGCCGTGCGGTACTCCTGCCACAGCAGCGTCAGCGTCACGCGGCACTTGCGTTTCAGCTCCTGCGGCTACCTGCGCCACTCAGGCTCGCTCAAGTCCCTGGGGCGGCCGCCGAGCCGCCGGAACAGGGCCCATTGCAACGCCGCCTCGCTCTTGTAAATCCGTAAATCGGCGGCAGCGGCCAGCTTGAGCGGCTTCACGTCCCCGCAGCTGGTAGGTGGCACCGAGGTCTTGCTGATCTGCAGCGTTCCGAGATGGGCCGGAACGAACAGGCCTTGCTCATATGTCAGCCTCAGGATCGATCGAGGTCCTTCACACTTGTTCGCTTCCCTTGCTTCCGTCTCGGCATTGTCACCTCTCAAACTCGGCCTGAGAGAGAACATTGCCCATTGCCCGAGTGGCGCTACCGCTTCTATGGTCAGGCCAAGGCCACTGCTCTTAGTTCGCCAGAAGGCATCTACTTGCTTCGCGATCCAGCACAAGGCAGCTCAGGCGACCGGTCGCAAACGCGCCTGTATCCACATTGATTCGATTGGGTAGTATCTCGATTTGCTCGACGGGCGTATGCCCGTGAACGACGATCTTGCCAAAGTCCATTTTGCTTCCGAGAAACTCGTCCCGAATCCAAAGTAGATCCGTCGACCGTTGTTTCTCGAGCGGGACACCTGGTCGTACGCCGGCGTGACACAGAAAATATCGGCCGACAGAGATCGACAGTTTCAACGATGAGAGGAACTCAAGATGCTTTTCTGGAACCGCTGCTCGGAGTGCCTCTGATGCCTTCTCGACGCGCTTTCCGATCATCAGCGGAGCAGCCGCCACGCCGTACGACTTAATGGTCTCAAGTCCTCCCCAATGTCGCCACCCGGCGCCGATCACCGGATCAAGCAGGAACGCCTGGAACATCTCTTCATGGTTGCCCTTTAGCGCGATGTAGGGAGTCGGAAACATGTGTTGCGCGAGCCGGTCGATGACACCTCGGGAGTCGGGCCCTCGGTCAACGTAGTCCCCCAATGTAACCGTCAGCGCATCGGCGACAGGGTATTCGGCAAGATCTCGTTTGATGAGATCAGCGATCTTGTCAAGCAAGTCGGAGCGGCCATGGATATCGCCAATCACATAGAGTCGGACATTATCTGTAAGTGAGGCACATAAATCGCTCGGTCTCTGAGGCATCTCGCTCTGTATGGGCCGCCTGAGGATACCGAAGGTGCCATTGATGCGCCGCCAGAGAGTTCGCGTCGAACCGATCATAGCAAGATGTTTAGTGCCCGAGCTTCGGTCACTGGCGATGACGCCATCATTTTCGCGTCAGAGCCTCTGCTCGAATCGTGTGTCCAGTGCATGAACGAGAGAGTGATGGTGGAGTGCGCTCGTCGATGTGAAAAGCAGATGAGCAGGGCGAATACGACAGCGTTCAAAGAAGCGCGCCACTCACATCGCGATAGCCCGTCAACCGCGGCACAGCGAAGCCGTAAATGCTCTCTGGATGCCGGGTACCGAACCATGTCAGCCGTCTACCTACACCCCATAAGATGAGAATCAATTTTCTCATATGACGCTGACTGGAAGCTGACGTTAGTTTGATTGCCCCGCAAAGTCGTGGACATTTTGAGCGCAGCGTTCGCGCTAATGGCAGCATTTGCGACCGGGCGCAGTATCACAGGTCATTCTATTCAGATGCTCCTTCTACTCGGATGCAGTTCTGTGTTGATGAGTCCTTTGCCTTTGGTCGATTCTGCTCTTGCTATCACTTGCAAATCTCGATAGTGCGTTTGTCCAGATTCTTGGACCGAGAGTTTAGCTTAGGTGGAGTGATGCTTCACCTTGAGTGCGGTAGCGTCCCCAAATCTGAGACCCGCCTGATTGGCAGTCTAGTTAGCGACCGCGGCCCGAACTCTTTAAATCGACGCCGTCCTTTATTGTGATAGGTCAAAGTGCGGTAAGCGCATTGCTCGTGTGCTGCATCATCGTCGTGAAATCAGGTTCTTAAGTTCAATCGATGCTCTCTTTTGAACGATTCGTGTGATGGCCATTAATGATCGACCTTCTGATCTCCCGTGTAACCGGACGCCTTGATGGCTGCGCATTGGACGAATGCAAATTGGGTGCTCGTGGGTTGATATCATGCGGCTGTTCCGCTCTTGATCGCCGCTCGCCTGTTCGCGCCATCTTGAACGACTTCGGCGCGCAATAACGAATTCAGCGGCTGCAGGGGAGCGTTTCAGCCGGGCGAGATGAAGATCTCGGTCGTCATGGTGAGTCTCAACTCCGTCGTGACCATCGGTCATGCGGTGGAGTCCTTCCTCTGCCAAACGCATGCCGACAAGGAGCTGATCATCGTCGACGGCGGCTCGACGGACGGGACTCTTCAGGTGGTCGAATCTCTTCGGGCGCCGAATCTTCGTGTGGTCTCCGAGCCGGACCGCGGGCTGTATGACGGCATGAACAAGGGGCTTGCTCTCTTTGCCGGCGACGCGATCGGGTTCCTCAACTCAGATAATCGGTTCAGTGACGAAGTCGCCTTGGCGGCAATTGCAGAGGGGCTCGGCGAGGTCGATATGGTCTTCGGACATCTCGATTTCGTGTTGGATCACGACCGGCGAGAAGTGAGCCGGCGTTGGCGGACTGCTCCCTACCGCAAGGGAGCCTTCCGCCGTGGTTGGATGCCGGCGCATCCGACATTCTATTGCCGGCGAGAAGTTGCTGAGACGGTCGGCACGTTTGATCTCAGCTACGCGATCGCGTCCGATTACGACTACATGCTGCGGGCTTTCGAGCTCTCGAAGTTTACCGCGCGCCCCATCAACCGCGTTCTCGTCGATATGCTCCATGGCGGATGCAGTACAGCGAGTATGTGGAATTACGTTAGCCACAATTTGGAGGCGCTCGCCTCTCGGCGGAAGTGGCTTGGGACGGGGATTGTGGACTACGCACTGATCGCCAAGCCTCTCCGCAAGATCACGCAGTTCTTTCTCGTCGGCCACGTGCCGCCGCGCGATCGGATCGCCACCATGCCAATGCGGTCCGGCGGCACAAGAACCGCGCGCGATGGGTTCATGCGAGCGAATGACGGAAAACGATGACGTGGCGATCCTGCAATCGAAAAAGCCCATGACTCGACTCTACGATAGCCGCAAACGCATCTTGGTAACCGGCGGTGCCGGATTCCTTGGCTCACATCTCATCGATCGGCTTATCGCCGACGGCCACGATGTTCTGTGCGTCGACAATCTCTTCACGGGAACCAAGCAGAACATCGATCACCTTTGCAGCCACCCTCGCTTCGAGTTCATCCGCCATGATGTGACCTTCCCGCTCTACGTTGAGGTCGACGAGATCTATAACCTCGCCTGTCCGGCCTCGCCGATCCATTACCAGCACGATCCCGTCCAGACGACCAAGACCTCGGTCCACGGCGCGATCAACATGCTGGGTCTTGCCAAACGGCTGCGCTGCCGCATCTTGCAGGCGTCTACGAGCGAGGTCTATGGCGACCCAGAAGTCCATCCGCAGGCCGAAAACTATTGGGGCCGGGTCAATCCAATCGGCTTGCGGTCTTGTTACGACGAGGGCAAGCGGTGCGCCGAGACCCTGTTTTTCGATTACCACCGCCAGCATGATCTAGAGATCAAGGTCGCTCGCATCTTCAACACCTATGGGCCTCGCATGCATCCAGCGGACGGCCGGGTGGTGTCGAATTTTGTCATGCAGGCTCTGAAGGGTGAGCCGATAACGATCTACGGGACCGGCAGCCAGACCAGGTCATTCTGCTATGTCGAAGACTTGATCGACGGGCTGGTGAAGCTGATGGAGAGCCCAGGCGACTTCACGGGGCCGGTCAATCTCGGCAATCCGGAGGAATTTGCCATCCGCGAGCTCGCCGAGAGGGTGATTGAATTGACCGGGACCAGGGCGGGCCTGACCTCGGCCCCGCTTCCCGCCGATGACCCACGTCAGCGCTGTCCCGATATTACCCTTGCGCGGACTAAGCTCGACTGGTTGCCAAAGACGAGCCTAGCTCAAGGACTGCCCCGGACGATTGCGTACTTCCGGGCTGTCCTGACCGAAAGGGGCGCCGATGACCTCAATGACTGGTCATACCGGCCCGCGTTGCCAACCGCGATGGGCATACGCCAAGGAACCTGACCGCAGGTGTGCGGCATCAACGGAATATTCGCTTATCACGCTGCTGCAAGCGTGCCGGCTGAGGCAGAGTTGCTTGCAACCCGCGATTCGATGCGGGCTCGTGGCCCCGACGGAGCCGGTGTTTGGTGGAGCAACGACCGCCGCTTTGGCTTCGCTAACCGGCGCCTTGCGATCCAGGACCTTTCCGAGGGCGCCGCACAGCCGATGATGAGTGCGGACCGAGCGACGGTCGTAAGCTTCAATGGCGAGCTCTATAATTGCCGGCAACTGCGCGCGGAGCTCGAACGTGACGGGGTCCGCTTGCGTACGAGCGGCGACACTGAGATTCTCCTGCATCTTTACGCGCGGCACGGGGCCGCAATGGTGCATCGGCTTCGCGGCATGTTCGCCTTCGCGATCTGGGACGAGGTCAGACGGAGGCTGTTTCTTGCCCGCGATCCATACGGGATCAAACCGCTCTACACGGCGGACGATGGTTGGACATTCCGTTTCGCTTCACAGGTCAAGGCGCTGCTCGCAGGTGGGCGAATCTCGCGGGACCCCGAGCCAGCCGGTGTTGTGGGTTTTCACCTCTTTGGCAGCGTGCCGGAACCTTTCACGCTTTATCGAGACGTCCGCGCTTTGCCGGCGGGCCACACACAATGGGTTGATTGGCTTGGACCACACGAGCCCAAGCCGTTCGCGAACTTGGCGGCGGTGCTCGCCGAAGGGGCAGCGCGACCGGCGCCGCGCGCCGAACTGCGCGATCTCATCCGCACCGGTGTGCTCGACAGCGTCCGCGCGCATCTCGCAGGCGATGTGGAGGTAGGTCTTTTCCTTTCCGCCGGCATTGATTCCGGCGCGCTCCTTGGTCTTATGCGTGATGCCGGACATACCAGAGTGCGAGCCATTACCCTTGGTTTCGACGAGTTCGCAGGAACAAGCGAAGATGAGGTGCCCATTGCCGCGGATGTGTCAGCGCAATACGGTGCGCAGCATCTGATACGACGTGTCAGCGAGGCGGAGTTCCGAGCGGACCTTGCGTGCCTCCTGGAAGCCATGGATCAACCCTCTATCGATGGCGTCAACATGTGGTTTGTCGCCAAATCGGCTCGCGAAGCGGGGCTCAAAGTGGCGCTGTCGGGCATTGGCGGGGACGAACTACTTGCCGGCTACCCCAGCTTCCGCGATCTGCCGCGCTGGCGCAGATATTATGGACCGCTAGCCGCGCTTCCTGGCTTTGGGGTCTTGGCCGGCATGCTGATCCAGGCCATCGCCCCTCAATTCGCCCGGCGACGACCCAAGGCGCTGGGAATGTTCCGGTACGCCAACTCCTGGCCGGGGGCATATCTCCTTCGCCGCGGCCTCTATCTGCCCGAGGAGCTGTCGTCCATTCTCGATCGGGATCTGGTTCGCGAGGGCTTGCGGCGGCTAAGGCCACTCTCTAGCCTCGCCCGATCCCTGATGCCCGATCCTCTGAGCGAATGCGGACGCGTCCGCGCGCTGGAGGCGGCCCATTACATGCGCAACCAGCTTTTGCGCGATGCTGACTGGGCCGGCATGGCCCATAGCGTCGAGGTTCGCGTTCCTCTGGTCGATTTCGATCTGTTGCGGACGCTTTCCCCAGCTCTAGCCGCGCTCGGATCGGGCGAAGGTAAGACGGCGCTGGCGAGTGCGCCTACAACGCCCCTGCCGAAAAGCGTCGTCGCGCGGGCAAAGACGGGGTTTGTCGTTCCCACCGGACGGTGGGTCGAGGCGGCTGCGGACCGCAGTGCTGCGAACGTGAAAGGCCTGGCCTCCCGGGAGTGGTCCCGTCTGGTTTTGGCCAGAGTCCTAAACGGCGAGGCGGTTGCCGCGTGAGCGACTGCAGAATACTGGCGCTGGTCACTGATGCGTTCGGCGGCCTTGGCGGGATTGCGCAGTACAACCGAGATTTCCTTACGGCTGTTGCGGCAGACGGCGTCTCGGTCTTCGCGTTGCACCGGCAGGCACTTGCCGCGGTGGAAACGCCGCTCTCCATCCAACAGACGCAAGCCAACTCAGGTCGCTTGCGCTATTCAATCGCGGTCCTGCGCGCTGCCCTTCGGCAAAGGCCTGACGTTGTGTTCTGTGGGCATATCCATTTGGCGCCGCTCGGCTACGCGGTCGCGCGCTTGGCTAAAGCCAGGTTCATCGTTCAGACTCACGGCATAGAGGTGTGGTCGCGGCCTTCGCCCATGCGGCGCCTATCGGTCGAGCGTGCAGACCTTGTGCTGTGCGTCTCCCGTCACACACGGGCTAGCGTCTTGAACTGGGCGGCCCTTCCGCCCGAGCGTGTCTTAGTCGTTCCGAACACCGTCCGCGATGTGTTTCGGCCGGGTGACGGAGGTCGATTTCGCGAGAAATACGGCCTCCACGGGAAGCAAATTCTACTATCAGCTGGGCGGATTGCGGCAACCGAGCGCTACAAGGGCCGCGAGCAGGTGATGTCTTCGTTGGGAGCCCTCGCCGCGCAGGGCCAGGATCCGGTCTATGTCGTGATCGGCGACGGCGACGATCGCAACTGGCTCGAGAATCGCGCGATTGAACTGGGCGTGGCTGATCGCACCAGGTTTCTTGGCGCGGTCGAGGTCCAAACCCTCGCCGAGGCCTATCAGGCCGCCGACGTTCTCGTGATGCCCTCAACCGGCGAGGGCTTTGGGATCGTATTCATCGAGGCAACGGCCAGCGGCACGCCAGCGCTGGGATTTGGCATTGGAGGCGCAGTCGATGCGCTCGCAGAGGGCGAGCTCGGCGTTGTCGCCGAGCAGGGCGGTCTCGCCGCGGCGATTTTGGCCGCACTCGCCGCAAGGCGCGACGCCGACGGTCTCGCGCGCGCCACCCGGGCACGCTTTGGCCGAGAAGTGTTCGATGCCCGGGTAAGAGGACTCATGAGCCGTATCATGTCGGATAGAGTGGCGTACACATGATGCGCAGTTATTTGTCCCGACATGAGTGGTCGTGTTGTGAGACCTGTTCACTCGGCCGTAGATGAACGTCACTGAGTATGTGCGCGAGATAGCTTTTGTCTGCTCCGTGGGGCGCAGATGGTCTGACAAGCTACGTCTGACAAGCGCCACGCTCGGCTTTCATCTGTCAAATGCATTTAGAGTAGTAGATCCGTCAGCCCCACGCCTGTACTCCGTCAATCTGATTGGACAAGCACACGATATTTGGTTGCGGACAAGAGGTGGTGACTTTTTTGTCTTGGCGGAGGTCTTTGGTTCGGGATGCTACGCCCCGCCCTTTCCGTCATCCAGGTTGAGAACCGTTGTGGATCTGGGCGCTAACATTGGGCTGGCCACGTTGTACTTGGCGACGCGAGCGCCCGAGGCTCGTTTCATTTGCGTTGAGCCATCGCCGGTCAATGCCGATCTATTGCGTCGCAACCTCACCCCTCTGGCGGATGCCGTTGTAGTCGAGGCGGCGGTGACAAGTGAGAGCGGCAACATTGCATTTAACGATACAGGTCCAACGTGGGGGCGCGGCATTTCTCGGGATGGGGGCCTGTATGTGAAGGCAATTTCGATGGATGACCTACTTGCACGGTATGCGCCCGAGAGAAGGGTAGACCTGCTCAAGATCGATATAGAGGGGGCTGAAGCTGACCTCTTTTCAGGCCCCATGGCTTGGCTCGACAGAGTCGATTGCATAATCGCCGAACTACATTCGCCGTTTTCAATATCGCAGTTCCGTCGCCTCTTGATGGGTCGAGGGTTCGATATCCTCAACGGCCGTGCGATGGCGACCGCGGTCCGCACACAATCCTGCAGTTGACCCATTTGTGCATCTGCGGACATCCTGGGCGCACGGGCCGAGATCTTTTGTGAATCCGACACAAAGTTCGGCACGGCATGACTGAAGCCGCTGGTACTGACCGCCACTCCGGTATCATCCTGGAGCCCGGCCGCGCCGAGCGGCACTATTGGCGAGATCTCTGGTATTATCGCGAGCTCTTCGCGATCCTCGCATGGCGCGACGTATCGGTCCGTTACAAGCAGACCGTCATTGGTGTCGCCTGGGCCGTCATTCGTCCGTTCCTGACCATGGTCGTGTTCACGATCGTCTTCGGGCGGCTCGCAAAGCTGCCGAGCGCCGGGGATGCGCCCTATCCGATCATGGTTTTCGGTGGGATGCTGCCGTGGTTCTTGTTCTCGACCGTGCTCAGCGACGCTTCGAACAGCCTTGTTACGAACGCTAGTTTGGTGGGCAAGGTCTATTTTCCGCGCATCATCATTCCGTCGGCGACGCTTGTCGCCGCCCTGGTCGATCTCGCCGTCAATCTGGCGATGCTCGCCGGGCTGATGATCTGGTTCGGGTTCTGGCCCACCTGGCGAATACTGTTCCTGCCTCTGCTCGTGGTGGCGGCGTCTCTGGCGAGCCTCGGACCGTCGCTACTCATGGCTGCGCTCACCGTGAAATATCGCGACTTCCGCTACATCGTTCCCTTTGTCGTGCAATTCGGCCTGTACATCTCGCCCGTCGGCTTCACGAGTGCCGTCGTTCCGGACAAATGGCGCCTATGGTACAGCCTCAATCCGATGGTCGGCACGATCGACGGCTTTCGGTGGTGCCTCTTGGGCGCGAACAGCCCGCTTAATCTTTCCGGTTTGTTGATCGGCACGGGCGCGATCGTCTTCTTTCTCTGGGTCGGCATCATCTATTTTCGAGCCGCCGAGTCGCGCTTCGCGGATGTAATCTGATTAAAGCCATGACCAAGTTCGCGATCAGCGCCGAAGGACTCGGGAAGAAATACGTGATCGGTGGTGAAGCCGAGCGTGAACGCTATGTGGCCTTGCGAGATGTCCTCACAAGCGGCGCCAAGAAGGCGTGGCGGAAGACCGCCAGCCTGCTGCGCGGGCAGGAGCTCGTCGTCGCCGGCGCCGTGGAGGAGTTCTGGGCGCTCAGGGGCGTGAGCTTCGAGGTCAAGCGCGGCGAGGTCTTGGGCATCATAGGTCGAAACGGTGCCGGCAAGTCGACGCTGCTCAAAGTCCTATCGCGCATCACTGAGCCAAGTGACGGCCGCGTGGTCATCAAGGGGCGGGTCGCAAGCCTGCTCGAGGTCGGCACCGGCTTTCACCCGGAGCTGACGGGCCGGGAGAACATCTATTTGAACGGCGCCATCCTCGGCATGACGCGGGCGGAGATCAGGCGCAAATTCGACGAGATCGTCGCCTTCGCAGAAGTCGAACGATTCCTTGACACCCCCGTCAAACGTTATTCGAGCGGCATGTATGTCCGTCTCGCTTTTGCGGTTGCCGCCCACGTCGAGCCCGAAATCCTCGTCGTGGACGAGGTGCTGGCCGTGGGCGACGCCGAATTTCAAAAGAAATGCCTTGGCAAAATGTCAGAAGTTGCCGGCGGGGGCCGCACCATTCTGTTTGTTAGTCATAATATGACGGCGATTTCGAGGTTGTGCGATCGATGCCTGCTGATGGAGAGGGGCGAAATCACCTTTGATGGGGCACCGGCCTCTGCGGTTGCTCTCTATCTGCGGCGTGTCGCCTCTAGCGGCAATGCAACAAAGTGGTCAATCGACGGAAGTCGAGGTCAGAAGGGCGACGAGTTCGTCCTGTTGTCTGTCGAGGTCCGCGGGACACGATCGACCGGACCAATTTTCGCGCCGGATGAAGAGCTGAGCATCAGTTTAGTCTATTCTCATAACACGCGATTGACCGGGGCACGCGTAGGCATCCAGCTGGAGACTTCCAATGGCGAGACGGCCTTCGCCTCGATCGACCAGACGGCCCGTGGCGCCGAGGCTTACCTGCCCGGGACCTACGAGTCGATCTGCCGGATTCCCGGGGGATTGCTGAACCGAACGAGTTATTTCATTCGCGTGTGGGCGGGCATTCCCGGTCAACGCGTCCTCCTTCATCCTGTGGATGTCGGTCAATTTGCGATCGATGGCGTCGGCAACGAGGCAGGCAGCTACGCTGCCGATCACTGGCCGGGCGCCGTGTGCCCACGCTTGCAATGGCTCGTCCGATCCAGGGACTGCGAGAGCGCGGCGTGCCCGGCAGAAATGGTGGAACAGTGACCAGCATGGTGAGAAGATGAAACATCTTGTAAGACATGCCTTTGCGCGCGTCCGCCGATACCGCGCCGTTGGGCTGGACCGCGATCGATTCGGCGCGACAATGCCGGCTAATCCGATCAGCACCGATCTCTATCTCGTCGCCTACCCCAAATCGGGGGTAACGTGGCTCACGTTCATGATGGCGAACATCAACCTGCTGATGTCCGGCCACTCCGATCGGTATGCGACGTTCTTCAACATAAAGGATCTCGTCCCAGACATTCACACGGTCCGAGACTTGCCGCCGGCTGGCGGTATGTTTCCCGGCTACCGGATGATCAAAAGTCACACCGAGTATAATCCGCTCTATAAAAAGGTCGTGCTGTTAGTCAGAAACCCGATCGATGTCATGGCTTCGTACTACAGCTTCCTCATCGGGCTTGGAGAGTTCTCTGGCAGTATAGATGGGATGGTCGATCATCCGGATTATGGGATCACGGCCTGGACGTCCCATACGATCGGATGGCTGGATGGTGTTACGCCGCAGGCTTCATTTTGGTTCGTAAAATACGAGGAGCTGAGAACCGATCCATGCGCCGTATTGGCCGAGCTTTATCGCTTGATCGGATTTGAGCTCAAGCCCGACGTCATCTCCACCGCGGTCGAGCGCGCCAGTTTCGAGCTCATGCGGGGCGACGAAGCACGTTTCGTTTCACGACATCCCCGTCTCGGGGGATTGGAGTTCGTTCGGCGCGGCGCAACTTCCGGACCGAGAGTGCGCATCGACGAATCGCTATGCCAGCGCATCAAGAAGGTCGCGCAGCCGGCACTCCAACGATTGGGCTATCAATCCAACCTGCCGATCGGGTGACCAAGATGCGATTTCTGACCTTGATACCGGCACCTATTAAGGCGCGGATGCGCCCGGTGCTCAGGAGAATGACGCGATCCGCTGCGATCGAGGAATTCGATCGGTTTGCCTGCCCGGTACCGATCAGGCGCGCGATCAATGACGTTTATCTCGTCTCGTTTCCGAAATCTGGAAGCGTGTGGCTGAGTTTCATGTTGGCGAACGTCAATTTGCTGATGTCGGGCCAGGACGATAGACGCGCAACATTCTTCAATCTACATGACCTGATCCCGGACGTTCACGCCAGCCGGGACATTCCCGAAAGGGAGTCCGGATTTCCCGGTTTTCGAATCATAAAATCCCATGCGGAATATAATTCTCTGTACCTGAACGTGATATTGGTCGTTCGGGATCCGGTGCATGTCATGGCGTCATATTACAAGTATATGACGGAGCAAAACGGCTTCGGTGGAACAATTACTGAATTCGTTGGACATCCTGATTTTGGCATAGACGCATGGGCGTCCCACACAATGGGATGGTTGAATGGCGCGCATCCCGACTTTTCGTTCTGCTCTTTGTGTCTGGTGAAATATGAGGAGCTGTGCGGCGACCCGCATGGGACGCTACGCGAGATTTATCGGCTGATGGGCTTCGACTTGAAAGATGAGGTAATCGCCGAGGCCGTCGAACGATCCAGTGTCGTGTCGATGCAAGCCGAAGAAGAGCGTCTTAACGCTCGACATCCGTCCAGGCGGGGTTTCGAATTCGTTCGAAAGGCGGGCGCGGTAGGCCCAAGGGTTGCGATAGATGCGTCGCTGCGCCAGAAAATCGTCAACCAAGCTCAACCCGTCCTGACCCGGCTCGGATATTGCTGATCTCGCAAGCATAGCAATTGTTATCGGGGCTTTCGAGAGTTCCGACTTATTTGCGGCAGTAGAGCACAACGATGGCCGCCATCAATCGCTGCTTTCAGCGTGAGTTCGACCGTTATGGATATGCGCCATGAGCAAAGTCACCGTCGCAAACATGATTGACGCTTGCACAGCGGCGAACGCCGCGAGAGGTACCAATGCTGTTGAACGGGTCTGCAGCGGAGATACACCGCTGGCCATCATCGTGCGGCGAGAATATTGCGAGCCAGGGATCAGCTTTGTCACGCCTGCCGACCTTTCGCAGCAGTTGGCTTACATGCGACACCCTGCCGGAAGGATCATTCCGCCACATGTGCACAATCCAGTCTCCCGGCAAATACATTACACCCAGGAGGCCTTGTTCATAAAGAAAGGGCGACTTCGCGTCGATTTCTACGATGAACAGAAACAGTATCTCGAAAGCCGCATACTGCGCGACGGCGATGTCATATTACTGATCGAAGGCGGCCATGGCTTCGAGGTGCTCGAAGAAATCGAGATGATTGAGGTCAAGCAGGGACCCTATGCCGGCGACAAGGACAAAACACGGTTTGACGGTATCGACAGAAACCTGGTGCGCGTGGTTGGGTGACCGCGGTGCCTGAGACGATCCCGGTCAATGAGCCGCTCCTCAACGGGAACGAGGAGCGCTACCTGAATGAATGCATACGCACCGGCTGGATCTCTTCGGAGGGCCCGTTTGTCAAACGCCTTGAGGAGGGGTTTGCCGCGCGCGTCGGGCGCCGGCACGGAATCGCAGTGGCGAACGGGTCCGTGGCCCTCGACCTTGCTTTTGCCGCGCTCGATATCGGCCGGGGCGATGAGGTTATCGTCCCGACTTTTACGATCATCTCGTGCGCCGCTGCAGTCCTTCGCGCCGGCGCCATACCCGTTTTTGTCGACTGCGACCCCGAGACGTGGAACACGAATGCCGATCGCATCGCTTCCCGTTTCAGCCCGCGAACGAAAGCGATTCTGGCAGTCCACATCTACGGTTTGCCGATGGATATGGATCCGGTCCTCGAATTGGCACGGGAGCGCGGCTTATGGGTCATCGAGGACGCCGCACAGATGCACGGCCAAACCTATAAGGGCCGGCCGTGCGGCGGTCTCGGTGATCTCAGTACCTTCAGCTTTTACCCGAACAAGCTCGTCACGACCGGTGAGGGCGGCATCGTCGTGACCGACGACAGCGCGCTCGCCGAACGCTGTCGGACTCTGCGCAACCTTGCCTTCCGGCCGGGCCAGCGATTCCTGCATGAGGAACTTGGCTGGAACTATCGTTTGAGCAATCTGCAGGCGGCGGTCGGCGTTGCACAGCTTGAGCGCCTCGACGAGTTCATCCAGCGCAAACGGCGGATAGGAGCACTGTATTCGGAGCGGCTTGCGCCGGTCTCCGGCTTGCAGCTGCCGTTGCCGCAAACCGCCTATGCCGAAAACATTTATTGGGTGTTCGGCGTTGTGCTCGATGATCAGGTGCCGTTCGACGCGGGGGAAGCCATGCGCCGGTTAGCGGCGCGCAAAATCGGCACACGTCCGTTTTTCTGGCCCATGCACGATCAGCCCGTGTTCCGCAAAATGGGATTATTTGCCGATGAGATTCACCCGAATGCCGAACGGCTGGCACGTCGCGGTTTTTATCTTCCAACCGGCTTGGCATTGACAGAGCAACAGCTGGATCGGGTTGTCGCCGCGGTTCGGGAGATCATGCAATGAATGCTTTCGAACACGCGGCGAGCTACCTTCTTGGCAGGAGCGAGTCAGGACAACCAGGCGGCTACGGCCAGAGGCTCCCATCGGGGGACAGAGGCCCGAAAGCCGTGCATGCCTCCACCAGAGTTCCTGCCGCGCGTTGACGCTCGGCCACTTCGATGAAAATTTCCGTCCTCATAAATCGGTTTTTGGGTCTGGCTGGGGTCAGGCTGGTCAGGATTACGTCACGGCCAAGCGGTCAGAATGTAACGAGGAAAATCGGAAATTTCCATTTACAACTACCGTCGGACCACATGCTGCCGACGTATCTCGCAACGTTCCCGCAATACGCTCGCAATCTACCTCGCCTGGCCGCTCTCGTTTGCAAGAAATATCCCGACGCATCAATCATCGACGTTGGAGCGAATGTTGGTGATACCGCGGCGCTGTTGCGAACATCAGTAGAGAGCGAAATAATTTGTATCGAAGGTGATAGTTCTTATCTGCCATATCTGACAGCTAACGCTGAGAAAATCGGGCGTATCACTGTAATTCCGCAATTGGTTGGCGCCGCTGAAGGCGGGATAGTCGTCGCGTTCGCTCGCAAGCATGGAACGTCGACGCTGGATGGAAGCGCCTGCCACAATCAGCCCGTGGCAATAGCGACCATAGACAAGTTGTCGAAAGCTCAGCCAAATTCCTTCTTGCGTGTGCGCTTGGTTAAAATCGACACGGATGGGTACGATGTAAGGGTGATGCGTGGCGGACGCGAATTAATTGACCGGAAAAAGCCGGTGATGTTTTTTGAGCTATCCGATGAAGCTCTCAGAATGAAGGGGAGCGCGCCAGAGGAAGCATTCACGTATCTGGTCGAATTGGGCTATTCGATATTTGTCATATACGACAACCGAGGCAGATATCTATGCAGGATCAACGGGCAAGACATGGCGGATTTTAGTGACTTAAACGCGTATATTTATGCAAGTCGAGGATCATTCCCGTACTGCGACGTGGCGGCATTTCATTCGCAAGATCGAGATATTGCGGATGACCTTGTCGCGGAAGAGCGGCTGATTAACACGGCATCGTAGACGGTGGCGTAATTCATAACGCCTCAATTGGAAGAAGCCGGTATTTCGGGAGAGAATGGTTGCCAGGGAAGCTTGCCCGAATTCGGAACAACTGCCGCGGTCTTTATCTTCCAAGCGGGCCAGCTCCAACAGAGGGGCGGCTCGATCGGGTTGTCCCCGCAGTCCGGGAGATCATTCAATGAATGCCTTTGAACACGCGGCCGACTATTATGACATCTTGTACGAGGACAAGGATTATGCGGCTGAAGGCGATTACATTGATCGACTGATTCGCCAGCACTTCCCCGAAGCCCGGTCCCTTTTGGATCTCGGCTGCGGTACCGGACGGCACGCCATCAGATTCGCAGAAAAGGGCTACTCGGTCACTGGAATTGATCGCAATTCATCGATGATCGCCCGAGCGGAAGGCCGCCGGCAAACTCTTGCCTCGCCCGCACGCGACCGATTGGTTTTCGAGCGATGCGACCTCAGAGACTTGAGTCTGGGCCGCTCTTTCGACGCGGTCGTGGCGCTTTTTCACGTGGTCAGCTACCAAACCTCGAATGACGATTTGATGGCGGCGTTTGCCACCGCAAATGCTCATACGCGGCCTGGTGGCCTCTTCATATTTGATTGCTGGTACGGTCCGGGCGTGCTTGGCGACCCGCCGGCCGTACGCATCAAGCGCGTTTATGATGAGCAGCAACAACCCGTACTGATCCGCATTGCCGAACCGACGATGCGGATCAATCAGAATATCGTCGACGTCCAATATCATTTCATGAACCGGGACAAGAACACGGGCATATATTCGGAGTTCTATGAGACGCATGCGATGCGCTATTTTTTCGTCCCCGAACTGTTCCTGGCGCTGGAGACCGTGGGGTTTACGCCGGTCGTCGTCGCCGAATCGATGACGAACCGGGAGCCCGTTTGGGGAACCTGGAACGTCTCGGTGGTCGCCAGAAAGCCGGATTGAGGTCGACCTTGTCCCGTGAGGCGAGCTAACCGGCGCCGATATTAATGCGGGTAGCAGTGGTTGCCGGTAACCAGACGCCAGAGTTCGGCGGCGGCTATACGTTCGTGGAGCGCCTTCTGGAGGCGATAGCCTCCTTCGGCACGGACCATGAACTGATTGTGTATGACTCTTCCGTGCTGGAGCGCGTCGGGCATCAACACGAAGACGCTTGGCGACGCGCCGCAAAATGCGCCGCGCGGGCAGTCGGCGCCCAGCGTGTGTTGCGTTCTATGGCTCAGAGGCTGCGGCGAGACTCGCAAGCTGACGGCCCGGCCACGGCCTCTCCTTGGGATCGGCATTTCCGCGACGCGGGGATTGACCTCGTGTGGTTCTTGCGGCCCGGCGAGGGCTTTTGTCCTGTCTCGATCCCTCATTTCCTCACCGTCTGGGACCTCCAGCCGCGCATTCAGCCGCATTTTCCCGAGATCAGCATCAGCGGGCGAAACTGGGAGGAGCAT